>CALZRN010000054.1 GCA_945828585.1 uncultured Bacteroidales bacterium
ACATGAAGAGCACGTACAGGAATATATCGTAATATCTCATCAAAAGTAAAGTTACTATGTTTATTTATATCACATAAATCTTTATTTGAATCACAATCTGACGGATATAATTTCTTAATAGAATCAATGTACAATAGTATCTCAGTAGCAGTTTTATTTCCACAATGTTTTATTGCAAAGATGTCATGTCGAGAAAGTTCCAATATTTGTGGAAAAGATAATGGTAAATCAACAAGAATGGCTTGTGCTCTGGCTGATAAGTCGGATTTATGTAGTTCGAAATAAAGTTTTCTTTTTCCATTTATGGTATCAAGCCCTATGTATTCGAGAGAATCATCAAAAGAATTTTCTAATAATAGAGAACGTATTTGATTAAGAAGATTGCGAATGGCATCCAGAGACTTGCTGCCATATTTTGCATAGCTGCTAAAACTCTCCTTTTGTAACAATTCGGCACAAGAGACATTCATGACCATCAGTGCTTGCTGCGCTCTTTCTGGTAACTTTAGTTTTTCTATGTCAAAATACTCCTGAGTTGTCATTTTTCTTAACTTCCAATTAGCTTTCTTAGAAATGAGAATATGCCATAATTATTATTCTTTGGCTGATTCTGATGTTTTACTATTTCCTCTTCACTATATAAGGGCTTCCCTTCCTCGTCGTAATCATTCCTTGTTCGGCGATTTTTCGTAAAGACGATGTCTCCATTTGGCTCAGTATAACAATGGAACTGAAGATAGTTACCTTGCACGAAGAGATCATCTGTTGTACGCTTCATAGCCTCCACATTTAATAGCGAATATAAAACCTTGGCAAGCGGCTTTTCTCTTTGCTTACATATGTCATCATAATACGCTTTTACTTGAGGAACTTTATAGTCTTCGCATTCGGAGAGGTATAGAGTTCTTTCTTGAGCTGTTTCATATATGTATTGTATTAGGGATCTTGTTTTAGCGCTCAACAAGTCACGTTGTTGAATCTCAATAGTATATCGTTTAAGTGCTCCAGAATCATATAAATCCATTAATGCGCGCATATAGTTTTCGGAATTATAATCTTCACGGCGACGGATGAGTTCACGAACAATTTCTGTAGCCACTTCCAAATCATTCACAAAGATGTTAGGATATGTATTATGAATAATAGACGTTATGAGTTCATCTGTAATTTCGGGATATTTCTCTCGAAATTCAGCCATTTTCTTTGGTGTGGCGACACCACGTTTGAATGGTTCTGCTGCTTTTTTAGCCTCGTTCGCTGCATGTGCTTCGCGTTGTGGTTGTAAGCCGCATTCGGGACAACCGCAAGAGGAATTGAGAATCGAGTTAGGCAGTCTGGAGAATACTCCATGTGTTGGGCAAATAAGAGTTACCGGTGTTGTGGAACTTTCGTAAACAAACTGCTCCAGTCCAAATTTATCTCCAAATTTCTCATGGAGTTTGGCAAGGAATTTATCGCCCTTTTCACATTTTGGACAGCCTTTACCATCCAAGTGTTCGCGCGCATACATTTGGAACTCACCATGTACAGGGCAAATAATCGTAACTCGATGGTCTCTATTTTTATACTCAACCCTACTATAATCGTAACGGTTGCCGTATATCTCTTTGGCTTCCGCTATAAATGATTCCGTTGTTACCGTGCGTCGGCACAAATCCAAACTACGATTGCCCGTTTGTGGTGTTTGTTCTTCTTTATTCATGGGGTTTCTCCTTTCTGCGCAAAACTTTCGCAAAGGTACTACTTTTTTCTGGAATATGCAAATAATTTATGAAGATTAACAAAAAATCCGCTCTTGCGATGCGGATTAGAAAAGAGACGGGCAGGTTTGCTTTACCTGATTTCTTGTCCTTGCAAGGTATAGGTCTTCCCGCCTCGGAGAATGAATATCTGGCCGTCACGAACAACCTTTGTACATTGTACTTGGTCACTTGGTACTTCCTCGATGCCTTGTTTTCCGTCTTGTGAATTATGGTTTCCGGATTCAAGCGCAAAAGCAACAGGTTCCATATTCACCTCTTGGTCTCCGGAACGGTTGCAATCAATCCACCATGCATAGATATCAATATCCTTATCCATCGTCCATATTTTCTTGTTGGAATCGGTGAAAACAAGTTTGATATGATACACATATGCGTTGGGGTCCGTTGACGGACCTACTTTGGTAATCTTCATCTCTGCCAGATTGATAGCCGCCTCCGACCATCCTTGCTCAGCCTTGGACGGGAAGATAAAATAAGAATGCTTGGCACCTGCCATACAGTTTATAAAATACTTCCTTCCTGATTGATAATCAGAGCGGTAAGTGCCCTCTATCGAATATTGCGTCGGTGCCAAAATCTCCAAGCCTATCTGAGGAACTGCATCGTCCGACTCTTCTGATGCGAGGAACATAAACGTCATGAAATATTGGTCGTATGTATTGTTCTGGGTTGGAAACTTGCTCTCGCACGCATACATCTCCACATGCGCGTAGTTGATATTCAACTGATTTTGCGGTTCTTCCATCTCCACATCGCCTAGGACGTAGAAATAGATATTCTTCTTATCGGCATCCTCCCATTTCTTGTCTTTGTCGTAATAGAAACGGAAACGATGGGCATTGGAGGTGGTATAGCAAAGGAAACGACAGGTATTGGTGTTGGTCTCCAGCATCACGTAACCGCCATTGGAAGCAATCGTACATTCCTTGCCGCCACCGGTGAGCGTCAGCCCGTTTTGTTTGGCATTAGTGCCCATATAGCCGTTCTTAGTCTTGACGTAATACTTGTTACTACCTTCTTGACTAACCGTCACTTGGTAATCCGCCAAGTCCTCGGAAGTGATTTTCCCGTTCTGAATGGCTACTTGGGTATAGTTATTATTGGAGTCCTCGCCATTCCATACATACGCCACAGTCTCTGATTTCTCATAGACGATAATATACGTGCCGGACCATCCTTCTGACGGCTTGGTATTTACACGCGTATAAACGGTAGCCGCATGGGAAAACAAAGAGCAACCCAATAGTAATACAGAAAATAAGATGTTTTTCATGGTTTTTTTTTATAAAATCGTTTGATTTAACCGCAATGCATCGATGCTTTCGAAGGTTTTCCAATGGACCGTTTGCTCAGCCGCCAGGCGATTGGCCTGTATGTCATCAATAAAAATGACGTTTTCGGGATTGCCGAGTTCCTTTTGTACGGCTTCAAAGATCTCCGGTTCGGGCTTCGCCATGTGCATCTTCTGAGACAGGAAAAACCCGTCAAAATGGCTATCCAAGTTATATTTGCGATTGATGAAATCGAAATGAAGATCATTGCCGTTGGACAAGAGATAGACCGGATGTCCTTTGGTGCGCAGCGAGTCAACGAATTGCAACCGTTCTGCCGGCAGTTCATCCAACATGGACATCCAAGCCTCTACGATTTCATCGGTCGTCGTTCCGGGATGGCAGTATTGCTGAACTTGAGAGAGGAAAGTCTCCGGAGAGATCAGTCCTCGCTCAAAGTTCGCCATTAGTTGTTTGGAGGCAATACTAACCGCTTTTATGCCTTCGCCACGGCTGTCCATGCCCAGAATGACACGCATGTTTTCCTCGCCCATGAGTTTCTCAAAGGTTTGAAAACAGCGATTTACATTCAGATTGATGAGTACGCCTCCTAAATCAAAGACATACGTTATACGCATGTGTATCTTTCATCGATGAATATGCTTATGCTTTTGCCGCTAATGGAGACGGCGTAGCATAAACACGTGCTGCCAGTTCTTGGTCTAACATATACATACCATACGAATTACCATCTAACATACGCAGTTTATTAACTAACTCCAAGGCATGCTCCTCTTCCTCTACCTGCTCGTCGATGAACCATTGGAAACGGCTCTGTGAAGCGTAGTCTTTCTCTTCAACTGCGATGTGCATGAGGTTGTTAATGAGCGAAGTAACGTGTTGCTCGTGCTTATACGTGTGCTCAAAAGCAGCTAAAGGCGAAGCCCATTCGGTCTCTACCGCATCGATGGCTTTGAGCAGTACACGGCCGCCTCGGCTGATGAGGTAGTTGTAGAAAATCTGTGCATGGTCCTGCTCCTCCTTGAATTGGATAGCAAACCAGTTCGCCATGCCTGTATAGCCTTTATCCTGGCAATAAGCAGACATACTGAGGTATAAATATGCCGACCACATTTCGGCATTGATTTGGGCGTTGATAGCGTCCTCTAATCTTTTGGAAATCATAAATTCATTTATTATTTGGTTATTTACTATTTGTTCATTTTAGCCGAGTTGCACTTCCGGATTGATCTTGCGGATCATGCCTTTGAGCACATCTCCCGGTCCAAACTCATAGAACTCTGTTGCGCCGTCAGCAATCATGTTTTGCACGGATTGCGTCCAGCGAACGGGGGCTGTGAGTTGTTTTAAAAGGTTTTCGCGGATTATTCCCGGTTCCGTTTCTGCTTTTGCCGTTACGTTTTGATAGATCGGGCAGAAAGGTTTGTGGAAGTCCGTTTTGAGGATGGCAGCTTTGAGATCTTCCGCAGCAGGTTGCATCAAGGGGGAGTGGAAAGCGCCTCCCACCGGCAATTTGAGCGCACGTCGAGCACCTGCTTCTTTCATAGCGACACAAGCAGCGTCGATGGCTTCAACTTCTCCTGAGATCACAATCTGTCCCGGGCAGTTGAAATTGGCAGCAACGACAACCCCACCCCCTGCCCTCCCCTCAAGGGAGGGAGCCTCATTAGATGAGATTTGTTCACAGATCTCGACTACTTTCTCATCGGGCAGACCGAGGACGGCGGCCATCGTGCCGGGGTTGGCCTCACAGACAGCCTGCATCGCTTGCGCACGCGCGGACACTAATAATAAGGCGTCCTCAAAACGCAAAGCGCCACATGCCACCAATGCGCTGAACTCACCAAGGCTGTGACCGGCGACCATGTCGGGTTTCTCGATGGTCATAAGACGCTGTGCCACTACCGAGTGCAGGAATACTGCCGGCTGCGTCACTTTGGTCTGCTTCAGATCATCGGCTGTGCCCTCAAACATCACCTCCGTCAGCGAGAAGCCAAGCAGCCTATCGGCTGTTTGGCACATCTCGCGTGCTTCTGCATGTGCATCGTACAGATCTTTGCACATGCCCGGAAATTGACTTCCCTGTCCGGGAAAAACAAAGGATTTTGCCATATTATGCCATCAGACCTGCAACGAGTGCCAAAATTGCATAGAACTCCGGCAGAGCGCAGTAAATCATGGTGTTGGTCATTACATCGTGGCCTGCTGCGATATTAGCAATACCGTTAGCCGCAGTCTGACCCTGACGGATAGCGGAAAGCAGGAAGACAATACCCATACCGATGCCCAGACCGAAGAGCAGAATCGGGTTGGTCTCCATCAGACCCTTCATCATCAGGAATGCCACGAAACCGTACAGACCCTGCGTAGCAGGAAGTGCAGAAAGAATCATGTAAGCCGATGATTTCTCTTTGTTCTTCTTCAAACCACCCTCAGCAGCATTAGCTGCGATAGTTGTTCCGAAAGCCGAACCAACGCCGGACAGACCCAACATAAGGCCTAATCCAAGATAACCTAAAATTTGTTCCATAATGTTTTGATATTTTAATTGTTAATATTTTCTAGTGGACTAGTATACTAGTTGACTAGTTAACTAGTTTTATTTCTTAAAAGGCTGATAGAGTTTGCCGGAGCCCTCGTATCCTGCGTTCTTGAAGTACTCGACGAAGGAGAGACGCAGCGGGTGAACAAACGCACCGAGACAAGCCATCAGTAAGTTGAGGACGTGACCAAAAGTCACGATGAGGATAAATCCGATCCATGTACCCACATTGGGGTTCTCACCAAGCACTTGTGCACCGAGTTGGTTGAAGGCAGCTCCCAACATTCCGCCTGCCAAACCAAGGGCGTAGAGACGAATGTATGAAAGCACATCGCCCAAGAGACCAGTGGACATCTGGTATGTATCCCAGAGTCCCGCTCCCACGTTAATCAACGGATTGCGGCCCGGTGTGTTGAAAACGAAGATCCCCAAGGCGGACACTGCGCCAATACCGATGAGCGTCCATTTAACGGTTTCGGTCGGCAGCGAGAAGGTCATCGCCAAGATAGCGGTACAAATACCTCCCACGATGAGCAACAACCATCCCCATGTAGAAACGGTGTTTTTAAAGCCGTCGCGTTTGGTATAAGAGATCGCTTTGATGGTCATGGCGAGGATGATATGTACGACACCTATAACAAGCGCCAGAACCATCATCACATCGTATTCTCCGATCTTACCGTTAACGCCTAAGTTATTGAACATCAATGCCTTTGCGCTCTCCGGGAACCACTCTGCGCGGTAGATATCCACGCCAAAGAAAGTGCCCATGAGGTAACCCACCACAGTAGAACCGACCCCGAGCGCCATGATGATGCCGCCCAGTCCGTCGAACATCTCAATCTTCAGTTTACCTTTGTAGATGAGGTAGCCGATGAGGGTGAGCATCAGACCGTAACCGCAGTCGCCAATACAGAGGGCGAAGAAGAGCAGGAAACACGGACCGAGTATCGGCGTCGGGTCAAACTCATGATAATTCGGCCAACCGTACATACCGGTTAACGGCTCAAAGAGTTTCACAAACCAATTGTTATGCAACTTGATTGGCGTAGCATCTTCTTTCTCCGGATCGGTCTCTTCGTAATAGACCTCTGCGGCAGCAAGCATTGCATTCAGTTCAGCTTCTTTGTCAATCGGACAGAAGCCCTCAAAGAGACAGAGAGAACCTTCTGCGAGTTTGTCGGTTGAGAGCGTAACACGCTGCCAATCAATGTTTTGACGAGCTTCTTTGAGTTGTGCTTTGATATCCTCTATGTTCGCGAGTTGCCATGCTTCAATGCGGGCATTGGCAGCAGCCAAGAGTCCTTTGAGGTGCTCTACTTCCTGCATGTACCGGGCAGCGGATTTCTCGGGAGAAGGCAACAAAGTTGCGTAGTTTTCGTAGTCTGCGTAGTTTTCGTTGTTTACGTTTACAAAGTACGTTTTACCTTCTTTCTCGGAGACTTTTATACCCCACTCTTCCTGGAAAGCAGATGCGCTGCAAACGAAGAAACGGAGCGTGTAGCCGGCTTTTGAGAGTGCATTAATACGCTCTGCATCGAAATCGCCCCAAACTGCGGCTTGAGAAGCCGCTTGTTTGGCATCCGCAATGCTTTGTTCGATGTTAGCACGTTCAGCGAGGAGTTGATCCGGCGCACCTTGTTTGAGCAGACGACGCAGTTCATCCTCGTGTTGGAGGGCTGCCTGAAGTTGCTCATCATCTTCGATGAGACCTGCCGCTTTCTGGGTGATATGTACTACGCCGAGGTCGCGGAGTTGCGTCAGGAAAGGCTCATAATCGCGATGGAACACCAAGAAGGTGTATTTCTTCATTTGCGTAATCATGCGTTACCTCCTTTCTCTTCTGCAGCGCGTGCTTCGGCTTCGCGTTTAGACTTCACGATCTTTTGGCTGGACTTGGAGAGGTTCTCTTCATCTTCCATGAATCGTTTGATTTTACGTATAGCATCCTGATAACCAGGGATCTGTACTTTCTCAAAGAGGTTCACTTTCTGCGTCGTTTTCTTACGCGCATACTCGAGCAGTTCCACTTTGCGATGTATGAACTCCTGGCGGATACCGACATCGGCGATGGCTTTGAGTTGCTCAAAACCATCTGCAAACCATTTGGGCGACGAGAAGAGCGAGAACTCTTTGGTGGAATAGACGACTTCATCCAACACGGGCACGCGCACGCCTGCGATTTTTTTAATAGACATGCGCACGTCGTCCACATGGATGAGCGAAGTGTCAAATTCGCCCCAAAGTGCAATCATCTGGTCGTAATCTTTGATGCGGCGCTCGACTTCCTTGTCCAGGTCTTCGAGCTCTTTCTTTGCCTTCTTTACCTCGAGACGAAGAGCTGTCTCTTTGCTTTGCAAAGTGGGCAAAGTCCGTTGCCGCATCTTCAGATCTTTCTCCAAAGTCTGCAACGATGTTTTATTGAATTGGTATGTTATAGCCATAACCTATTATGCTTTTGGCCAGTACTTCTCAACAAGAGCGGCCTTGATATTTACTTCTTCCGGTTTGAAATATTTGCCAAACAACGTCCATGCAACATCGAGCATTTGAACGGTATTGATGTTCACGTCGATAGCGAGGATCTCGCGGCTGTAGTCGCGCGCGAACTCCAGACAGCGGTTGTCGTAGTCGGTCAAGTCAAAACCATTCTCCTTCTTGGTCTTTGCGTTTGCAGCGTCGGCATACAAACGAACAGCCGCGTTCATTACCTGCGGATGGTCTTCGCGGGTCTTTTTGCCGGCAACTAACTGTTTCAGACGCGAGAGCGAACGGAACGGATCGACGATGACTTTACCGATTTCTGAGTCACGGCGGAGATAGAGCTGACCCTCTGTGATGTAACCGGTGTTATCCGGAATAGCATGTGTGATGTCACCACCGGAAAGCGTAGTTACGGCGATGATGGTGATGGAACCGCCACCTACCTGCTCCGGGAACTGAACCGCTTTCTCGTAGATCTTTGCGAGGTCGGAATAGAGCGAACCCGGCATGGAGTCCTTGGAAGGAATCTGGTCCATACGGTTGGAGACGATAGCCAATGCATCGGCGTAGAGCGTCATGTCGGTCAAGAGGACGAGCACTTTCTCGTGTTTCTCCACTGCGAAATACTCTGCAGCAGTAAGCGCCATGTCCGGAATCAGGAGTCGCTCAACCGGCGGGTTCTCGGTCGTGTTGACGAACGAGATGATGTGATCGAGCACGCCGGCATTGGTGAAGACGTTCTTGAAATAGAGGTAGTCATCGTTGGTCAGACCCATACCGCCGAGGATGATCTTATCTGCCTCTGCGCGGAGTGCCACGTTAGCCATCACTTGGTTGTACGGCTGATCCGGGTCTGCGAAGAACGGAATCTTCTGTCCGGAAACGAGGGTGTTGTTCAGGTCAATACCTGCGATACCGGTTGCGATGAGTTCTGACGGTTGTTTACGACGAACGGGGTTTACAGAAGGACCACCAATCTCCACCTCTTTGCCTTCGATAGCCGGTCCGCCATCAATCGGGTCTCCGTACGCGTTGAAGAAACGTCCTGCGAGTTGGTCGGACACTTTGAGGCTCGGTGCTTTGCCGAGGAACACTACTTCGGCGTTGGTCGGAATACCTTCGGTACCCTGGAACACCTGGAGCGTCACCTCGTCACCGATGATTTTTACTACCTGCGCCAGTTTGCCGTTGACGGTAGCGAGTTCATCGTTACCCACTCCTTCGGCTTTCAGCGAACAAGTCGCTTTGGTGATCGCCGTAATCTGGGTATATATTTTTTGAAATGCTTTAGCCATAATAATTTACGATTTAACGATTTACGATGTACGATTTATTTACGATTGTACAAATTTACGATTTTTTTCAACTACTGTTGTACTTACATTAGCCTCATCTTAGCCTTCACTGTCGGTTGACCGTCGTTCGACCGTCGGTTGACCGTCGGGATTGACAGGTAGTTGGAAGGTAGTTTGAGGCTGATGAGATGCGGGGTGTTACAACTGCTTTTCTGCCAAGAGGGCATCGAGTTTCTTGCGGTAGTCTTCGAAGTCTGCTGAGTGGAACTCACAGTAGTTCATCTGCTTGCAGAGGTTGATGACGCGTTTGAAGTAATCGATGACATCGAGGAAGTTATCGAAATCGTAGTCGTGTTTGCAGATGTCCATGACGAGGTGAAGCATGTACTGCTGGCGGTCGAGCGGACAAACAGCGTCGATCTTATCGAAGGCATCCTGCTGGAGGATGACGAAGTCAATCACTTCGGATTTCCAGAACGCCTCGTGGTAGTCCACAGGCACACCATCGTCACCGAGGATGTTGATCTGCTCTTGGATCTCTTTACCGCGTTGCAGATAGGTCTTCATGTCGTTGACCATCGGCAACCAGTTTTTGTCAATCAAGCCGGAGATATATTCCTCAAACTCAGGGTATTCCACATATTTGGAGTACGAGTCGATGGGGTTCACAGCCGGGTAACGTTTGCGGTCGGCACGAGCTTGCTCCAAGGCATAGAAACAACGTGCCACTTTCTTCGTTCCTTCGGTAACCGGCTCTTTGAGGTTACCACCGGCCGGAGAAACGGTTCCGAGGAAAGTAACGGAACCTGTAGCGCCATTATTAAGGTACACGTAACCTGCGCGTGCATAGAACGCACCGATGATGGCAGAGAGGTCCATCGGGAAGGCATCCTGTCCCGGAAGCTCCTCCAGACGGTTGGACATCTCACGGAGTGCTTGTGCCCAACGGGAAGTGGAGTCCGCCATAAGGAGGACGCGCAGACCCATCGAACGATAGTACTCAGCGATGGTCATGGACGTATAAACAGACGCCTCACGGGATGCCACCGGCATGTTGGATGTGTTGGCGATGATGATAGTACGCTCCATGAGCTTGCGTCCTGTGTGCGGATCATCGAGTTCGGGGAACTCGGTGAAGGTCTCTACGACCTCGTTGGCACGCTCACCGCAGGCAGCGATGATCACAATGTCTGCCTCGGCTTGTTTGGAGATAGCGTGCTGGAGGACGGTTTTACCAGTACCGAACGGACCGGGGATGAAGCCTGTACCACCCTCGCAAAGCGGGTTCGCCGTGTCGATGGTACGTACGCCTGTTTCGAGGAGTTTGAAGGGACGCGGTTTCTCGCGATACGCAAGAATCGCTTTCTTCACCGGCCATTTCTGAACCATAGTTACTTCGTGGTCTTGTCCCTCAGCGTCAGTCAGAACCGCCATCACTTCGTTGATAGTGTACTCACCGGCTGTGGCGATGGACTTCACGGTGTAAGTGCCTTCGAAGACGAAAGGCACCATGATCTTGTGCGGCTGGTGGTTCTCATCTACCTCTCCGAGCCAAGCGGCAGCCTCTACCTTGTCGCCCACTTTGGCGATAGGCGTGAAGGACCATTTCTTCTCTTGGTCGAGCGGGAAGTTATACTCACCACGTTTGAGGAACACGCCTGTGAGTTTGTCCAAGTCGTTCTGCAGACCGTCGTAGTTACGGCTGAGCAGACCCGGGCCGAGCGTCACCTCCAGCATGTGTCCCGTGAACTCCACTTTGTTGCCCACTTTGAGGCCACGTGTGGATTCGAAGACCTGCGCATATACGTTAGCGCCAATGACTTTGATGACCTCCGCCATCAGTTTGGTCTCGCCGACGTAGATGTAGCAAATTTCGTTTTGCGCAACCGGACCATCGACAGCGACGGTTACCAAGTTGGCAATAATTCCTTTAACTTTTCCAGTAGTCATAAAGTTATTTACGATTTTATCATTTACAATTTAGTCATTTATTTGGTCATTTAATCATTTGACCAAATTACGCGTCAAGTTTCACGCCCCGTTTCATATCTGCAACAAGATCACGGAAGATTTTTTCGCCTTCTTCGATGGTGAGGATGGACCAGCGATGGAGCATGAGGGCTTCGAGGTAATAGGCGAAGACCATCTCGGGCGAGAAGAAATCGAACTCCGTGCGATCTTGGAGCCACTCAAAACGGATTGCGTCTTGGGCTTTCTCACGCTGCATGAGATCTTCTATCTGCGCGAGAGCAAGGATTGATTGGTAGTCGCCCGGAAGCTCGTTCAGACCGAAGTCCTTTTGGGACGTGTGTGTACGCAGTTGCTCCGCCACTTCGCCTTCACCGACGATCTGGGTCTTGACATCGAATCCGTGCTTGCGGCAGATCTGCGCCACGAGCACGTTGTTCATGTCCTGATTAAAACCGAACCAATCCCGAACAAAGCGGTTCTTGGCCTTGAGTCCTTGCTCGAGCGTCTCTTCATTCATCGGCGCACGCAGCAAGTCCAGCAAAGCCTTGTCGGACGCACGCAACTGCTCATCGAATAACTCATCGAGTTTTTCGAGAGAAATAGGTGCATCTGATCCTGCTTTTAGTTCAGGCAGCCCGGCAAGTAAATATTCGTAAGTCATAGAATGTACAATTTAACAATGTACAAAGTACAATTTAGAAGAGTTCCTCAACGAGTTGGGGACGAAGCATTTCCTTGAAGTATGCGATGAACTCCGCGTCACCGAAGGCGAGTTTGTAACCGCCCTTGGCCGGCTGGATTGTGAAGTCTGTTTTGATGCCCTTCACCTCGCTGATCTTCACGCCCTTCTCGAGCAAGCCCTTCGCGTTCGCCGCAAAATACTGCTTCAATGCCTCTGCATCTTTGGCTTCGATAATCACCTCGCCGTCTTTCGCCATCTGCTCTGCGAGTTTGACAATGATCGATTGCATGAATTTCGGATCTGCAGTAGCTGCTTTGACACTATCGGAAGCGATTTTGTCAGAGAGAAGGTTCACGATCTCCGTCTTTACAGCGTTTACACTCTGCTCAGCGTAGAGTTTAAGCTCTGCGCGTGTTTTCTTGTCGAGGTCAGCAGACTTGGTTTCTGCGTCAGCGACGATAGCAGCGGCTTTTTTCTCAGCCTCTGCGATGATGCCGGCAGCCTTGGCGTTCGCTTTCTCAACGATTTGTTGTGCCTCGGCATTGCCTTTCTCTACGCCTTCCGCGTAGATCTTGTCAGTTAATTCAGAAAGATTCATTTTATATAATATTTTTATGATAATTCACGGTTCAACATGCTT
>CALZRN010000055.1 GCA_945828585.1 uncultured Bacteroidales bacterium
AAAAAGTTGCGAAAAAATTTGGAAAAGGTAAAATGTTTGACGTATCTTTGCATCGGTTTTCGGAAAGAGGTCGGATTAACGGCTCGTTATCGTCTCGTATCTCTCTCGTAAGCCGCTCGTGTTTTTGCACGGAAAAAAAGTAAACTTTTTATTAACCAATTAAACCCAAACCAACTATGAGTAAAATCAATTTGGAAGCGCCGTTTACGGCTTTTCGAGGCAAGATTTGTAAGCACTCGAAAATCATCTTTGCCCAACGCGGGCAGACCCAGTACACCAGCCAGATTTGCAACCCGCGAACCAAGGCGTACAGCGAGGAAGAACTGGCACGTCAAGCAAAGTTCAAAACCGCTCTGACCAACGCAAACGCAGCTTTGGCAGACAGCACGCAGAAGGCTGCGTATGAGACTGCGTTCAAAGCGCAGAACAAGTACAAGAGCCTGCGCGGGTATGTAATCGCGAAAGAGTATGAGAAACTCGCGTAAAAAACGCCCAAACTTGGTCGATACTTATAGACCAAGCGGGGCAAGTTATTAACCATCAAACCTAAACATTAACTATGGGAAAAGTTTTTTATGATGACCCGATTCACCACATATCGGGTAAGATTTCAAGAAAGTACCGCACGTGCTACAACCACAAACGCGTGAACGGACTGAACTTCACCAGTGTGCATGATGAGCGAAGCACACCGGCGAGCACGAACGAGTTGGCTCAGCGCGCAAAATTCAAGGTGGTACGCTTGGCGGCCATCAACCGCTCGATGGACTTGTCGCACCTGACTTACGACCAGATGGACTTCATCGCGGAGCGTAAGGCGCAAGGTTCGGCGTTCAAGTACACGACCTACAAAGGTTGGTTGTTCGGCAAGGCATGGAAGTGCTACGACGCAAGTACGGGGCAAGTGAACATGCCGGAACGGTTGAACACCATCAGATAAGGAGGTGTGAGCCATGAAAGCTAACATTCAACTTATCACAGCAGCTGTGTTGGCGATTGGTGGATTAGTACTCTTGTTCTGCGGAGTGTATATCGCTCCGCAGGGCGAGATCCACGAAAGCCTATTGGTCGGCTTCGGCGAGGTAGCGACTTTCGCGGGAGCGCTGTTCGGGATTGATTACACTTACAAATTCAAGCAGTATGGCAAGCATCCACCTGACGCGGAACAGTAAGAACGGCAAAGCGGTGCGAGGTGTGGCGATTATCCCGATGGGAGCCGATTCGATAACGTGTGCCACGTTGGAAAACGAGGATTTTATCATCCCAGATGGCACATACGAACTGACGCTCACCATGTCGCCCAAATTCGGAGTGGTACTACCGCTATTATGCGGAGTAACAGGACGAAGTGGCATCCGCATCCACACCGGCACGAAGCCGGAACACTCGAAAGGATGCGTCCTTGTGACGCCTTTCGGAAAGAAACAGATAACCGATTTTATTCACCAAAACTACATGAACAATGAAAAGACTTTTATTCATATTGATAGCGATGGTCTGCGTGGCAGTGGGCATGACGAGCTGTAAGGCTTGGCGAACCATCAGCACGAGCGCAACCTACACGCAAGTGGGTGACAGCACGAAAACCACGACCACTATCACCACGAAGACCGTGGAAGAGTATCAGGGCGTGAAGAAAAATTAGCAACACTAATAACTATGGACGAAAGGGGAGCGTAACGGCTCCCCTTTGCTGTATGTCCAAATTAAATTTGGATGTAATTATCGAAGAAAGAAGACGCGCTAACGGAGGTGGCGCGCACAGAACAACGAACTAAACATATAAAAATTGAATCCGCACCGCAGGTAAACACCTCGCGCATCGAGAGCGCGTGCACAGGACATCCGGCATGGGCTACACCCGCATTGAGCACGTTACGGGCAGGGCGGCATTTTCTTATCCGCCAAACTTGGCGGATGCAAAGAGAAAATGACGGACGGAACGTGTGAAGAAACGGCACGAACGCAGAGAGAGTACCGGCGCAGCGGTAATCTGCCTACACCGCAAGCACCCAAAGAACCAAGCCGCATACCATGCGGGATAATTGACGAAAGAAGAAACGCGCTAACGGAGATAGCGCGCACAGGACAACGCAAGCACTAAAGCGGCATACAAAATTTGTATTTGATTTGTCATATATCTGTCATACCTCTGTAATTAAAACAACGTACCTTTGCAGCAAAATTAAAAATAAATCATTTATGGACGACAACAAAGTAAAAAAAATCCTTTTTATCTACAACTTGACACGTGCTTTAGTTGGTGGTATATTTATAATTGCCATCATTTATGGACTGCTTAAAGCATATTCTGTTTTCTAATTCGTATTAGTATGAATACATTTTTACACATCTTGAGCTTCATCGGCTCACTCGGCCTCTTTCTTTATGGCATGAAAATCATGTCCGAGGGGCTTGAAAAACTGGCAGGTGATCACATGCGTAACATCCTCGGTGCTATGACACGCAACCGTTTTATGGGCGTGTTGACAGGTGTCGGTGTGACCGCACTCATCCAGTCCAGTAGTGCGACCACCGTCATGGTGGTCAGTTTCGTCAATGCCGGACTGATGACGCTCCGGCAAGCAATCGGGGTAATCATGGGAGCCAATATCGGCACTACGGTCACGGCGTGGATCATCTCGTTGATCGGTTTCAAAGTGAGCATCTCCGCACTCTCGCTGCCGCTGCTGGCTATCGCATTGCCGTTGTTCTTTGCCGGAAAAGGAAAAACCAAGAACTGGGGAGAGTTTCTCTTCGGTTTCGCTTTTCTGTTCATGGGCTTGAACCTGCTTTCGAAGGCTGCCGAATCGCTGGATATAGGTATGCACATGGCAGGTTGGCTCAGCCATCTGCCTTGCGATCGTTTCTGGACCATCCCGCTTTTCGTACTCATGGGTACTGTGATGACCATGCTGATGCAGTCGTCCTCCGCGTCTATGGCTGTCACGCTGATGCTCTTCGGCATGGACATACCCGGTTTCGGTTTCGCACAAGCCGTGGCGCTCACGTTGGGTGAGAATATCGGTACTACCATTACCGCCTTTCTTGCATCGCTGACCGCGAACATACAAGCCAAACGCGCTGCACTCGCGCACCTATTTTTCAATGTCTTTGGCGTGATAGTCGTGCTCGCGTTCTTCTATCCGATCATCCACGCCGTCGAATGGCTTGTGACTGATGTGTTGGGTGCGGAATCAAACAATCTGTATCTGGTTTCCGCTTTCCACACCTGCTTCAACGTAATGAACACCCTGCTGCAAATCGGCTTTGTGCCACAGATTGAGCGTTTTGTCTGCTGGGTGCTGCCTGTCAAGACCGACCAGGACGAGAAATCCCGTCTGCGCTACATCTCCGGCGGTCTGCTATCGACCAGCGAACTGAACCTCATGCAAGCCAAAAAGGAAATCAGCCTCTTTGCCGAGCGTTGCCATCGGATGTTCGAATTTGTCAACACGCTACTTACTACGGAGAACAATGAGCAGTTCGTCGGTCTCTACAGTCGTATAGAGAAATACGAAGCCATTACCGACCGCATGGAGATAGAGATTGCCACTTACCTGCGGCGTGTAAGCGAAGGACGGCTGTCGGACAGTTCGAAAGCACAGATTATGAATATGCTGCGCCAAGTGGACGAGTTGGAGTCTATAGGCGACAGTTGCTATCATCTGGCGCGGATACTGCGCCGCAAACGGGAGAACTGCACAGAGGCTTTCACGGACGAACAGATGCAGCACATTACGCAAATGATGACGCTCACAGACACCTCGCTCAGCAATATGGAGAACCTATTGGAACAGGACACTCCTTTTACGGAAGACCAGACAGCCTACAGCCACAATTTAGAGAACGAAATCAATAACTACCGCAATGAACTCAAATCGCGCAACCTGCAGGACATTGATGCCGGACGGTATAGTTACCAGTTAGGTGTCTTCTATGTGGATTTTATCTGCGAGTGCGAGAAACTTGCTGATTATGTCATCAATATAGTAGAAACAGAAGAATAATTAACAAAAAACTTGTATAATTCCGAAATCATAGCGGAATGTCCATACAAAACAGAATGCGATATTAGATTTGTATTTATTTTAAAATGTCGATAAGTTGTCAGCGTGAGCAAAACAAATCCGAAAACGATAACCATGACCAGCGTGGTGGTATTCGCTAATAATGTTTCTAATAAGTGATACATACTATGTTATGATTGATTTTTCTTTCTGAATACTACATGTTCGTTCAAGACGAAGTTCGCGATGCCGGAAACGCAGAGGGCGAGGATATTGCAAATCAGCACATCCCATCCGCCGGAGAAGCGTTCGATAAGCAGCAGCGCACCCATCTTTATCAAGAATGTGCCGGTACAGGAGAGGTTGTAGCCCGCGTAATGGCGGAAAAACGAGCGGAGCGTGTGCGCAGAAATACGGTCGCGCCATACGGAGTAGTACGCAAACGCGAAATTGGTCAGTAGGGCACACTCAAAGGAGATGAACGGCGAAAGCAGGTACTCGCCCCAGTAATAGCCTTTGAACAAATAGTGCGAACAGAGCCACAGCACGCACATGTCCACCGCCGTTCCTGCCAGCGTGGAGAGCAAAAAGCGGAGATACCGGATTGCTATGCCTTTATACCTGTCCATTTTTCGGATGCTTGGGTAGCGGGTCTTGTTTGGCGAACCAGTGCAGATCCTTGAAGAAACTGACGAAATAGAAGACACAGAGAATAGCCAGAATGCCTATGCCGATAATATCCAACGTACCATAATGGATTGTTTCGCCGAAATAAGAGAATGAACCATGGTATGCGGTGAGCGCAGGCACGTACATCAGCAGGATATTGGCAATAATGATGATGAGGCGGAACTCCGTCGGTCCCATTTGGCCGTACGTCAGTTTGAACTCGCTTTTGAGGTGGGCGTTGATACTAACATAGACCGTGAGCGCCAGATAAGCAGCGTAACAGAGCACCGCCACGCCCATGTTCATCAACGGCGAGAGACCTGCTCCGATAAACATAAACGCCTCGGTCACCGTGTCGATGTTATGGTCGAGGTAATAGCCATAGAGCGGCCGCTGGGTGTTGCGCACACGGGCGATAGTGCCGTCCAGCGAATCGCCGAACCAGTTGATGACTAAGCCCAAGCAGGACAGCCATAGCCAATAAATGCTGTAGTGCGTGAGGAAGAAACCGAGTCCGCAGAGAGCCGAGCCGAAGAGCCCGAACCATGTCAGCATGTCGCTTGTAACCCATTGGGGCATACGCGATGCCATCCATACGAGGGCTTTTTTCTCCACTCCGTTCAGGAGCGAGGTCTGAATACGTGTTGATTGTTTGATTTCCATATTGTAGTCTGTTTTTATATTATACTATCGGAGCCAAGTGGCGCATCAGGCGTTGCCACGGCGTGGGATGCGCTTCCGCAGCTATGACCAAACGGCAGATGGGGAGGTCATTCTCGAAGATCTGTTTCTGGCGTAACGCCACCGCACGGTCATAGAAGAAGGTGTTAATCTCGTAGTCAATGCCGAAGCTGCGGTAATCGAGGTTCGCCGACCCGACGCACGAAAGGTAGTCATCGCAGACGATGGTCTTGCTGTGCATGAACTCGCCCGAGCGGACATAGAACTGCACACCCGCTTCCGTCAGTTCGGCGTAATAACTCTTGTTAATAGGGCGCATGATCGCTGTGTCGCAATGTTCTGGCACCATAACCCGCACATCCACACCGCGTTGCGCCGCATTGCGCATGGCACTGATGAGCGACGGAGGCGGGGCAATATACGGACTTTGGAACCAGACGTATTTCTGAGCATGGTTCAGAATCCATTCATAGGCTGTCAGCAGCACCGGCTCGGGCGAGGTCGGGTCATCCGGAGTGACCTGCGTTAGCGTGCCCAAAGACTGACCGCAGGAGGGCTTATCCAAATGGAAGAAAAAAGAGTTTACAGCAGAATGGAGTTGCCCTCCTGAGGCGAGCCATGTGTCTAAAAACGCATATTGCAGCGAAGCGACCGCCTCGCCCGTGAGACGCAGGTGCGTGTCGCGCCACTGATAGAAATAATGGTCGTTGATATTCATGCCACCGGTGTAACCAATACGATTGTCGATGACCACTATCTTGCGGTGGTCGCGGTAACTGAGCGTCATCAGAAAACGCAGCAGCGAGAACCGCGAATCGGAGAAATTGACCACCTCCACACCTGCCTTGCGCATGGAGCGGAAATAGAGGTTCGGAATAGGCCGGTTGGCGATGTTCTCGTTGATGAACCGCACTTTGACACCCTGCCGCGCTTTCTCCATCAGCACCTGACGAATCTTGCGTGAACTCTTGTCTATGCCGAAATGGAAATACTCCATGTGGATGGATTCCTTGGCGCCAATGAGGTCACTCATCAGCATGTTATATTTGTCTTTGCCGGAAGTGATGATTTGTGGCGTAGAGAGCGAAACGGATGGTCTTCCGCCTCGCGCCAAAAGCATTGTCAGCGGTTGGAAACGCTGTTCCACACGCATGGTGAGACCGTTGGAGAAAAGAAGCCGGCGCAACTCCTCTGTATCTTCCGCCTGCATTCGCGATCGTAACAGGTGATGCTTGCGGTCGTAGTTCTGTTTGCTACGCCAATTGATGCCGAACACCAACCAGAAAAGCAGCGCGACACCCGCCAAAATCAATACTATCCATACTATCTTATTCATTCTTCTCCGGGGCTGACGGCAATAAAGGTGTAATAAACTGCTCCAAGTCTATCGCATCATAGAATACGGGCATTGGATAGAAATGTAGCGCGGCATCCAGAGTCTCATCTATGATATCCGGAATATCCTGCGGATGCATTTGCTCAATATAGTCCGGCAACTCGAACAGGATGCGCTGCTGCTCTATCCAACTGATAAAAAGCCGTGTAGTGCGCTCGTCCGGCAGGTCGATAGACACTATACCTGTCTGGCGAGCCAGCGAAGCAATTTTCTGCTCCACCTTCGTACCATACGACTTTAATATCTCCGGTAAAACGATTGCTTCTGCAACCCCTGCTGGAATAAAATAATTGCTATGGATTGCATAACCGATAGCCTGTGCATAGCCTCCGTAGCCCCGTTCGGAGAGACGCTCCGCCTGCTCAACAGCTTTCTCTAACATTGTTTCCGCCAACCCAATGTTTTCTACTGCGAGAGCCATGCCTTGATTAAGCATCGTAATGACCTGCACTGCCGATGCAAACACATCTTCGTGATAATAACGGGTAACAGCCGCCTCTGTCGCCAAAGTCAGAGCGTGCATGTACTGCGCCCCGGGCTGATAGTTCATATTATTTTGTGTATTCGATGCCATAGTTTATTTCTTTCGTTTCAGATGTTTCTCTTTCTCATCGCTTACCATTTGTACCGCCTGCGCTGGCGGTTGAGCGCACGTTCCTGCTGACGCGCATTAACAGTTTAACGGTTTAACATTTTTCTAACAAACAATGTGCCATATACCCCTTTTGTCAGTTTTCCATATTTCCTTATTGATTGACTTATGCCATAAAATGTGGCATTTGGAAAACTTTTTACCACTAAAACTTGCACAATTCGTAAAAAAGTACTATCTTTGCAGTCGGAAACGCAAACGGAAAAAAATGCCCTTATGCTGAATCAGGATATTATCGTTTCGGATAACTTGGACGAGCTGTTGCAACGCTTCAGCAATGAAAACGACTGCTCGCTTATCATCTATTGTACGGAGGGCAAGCTGCAAATCGAGATCAATGAGCAGCAATATCTCCTCCGTCCGCACGACTTGTTGTTATGCCGGTCGGATCTCATCATCGGCAACTACATGCACTCTCCGGACATGAAATGCGGAGCCGTGGCGGTGCGCAAACACGCGCTGGACGATATTTTCTACCTCTGCGTGCGCGAAGATACCAAGTGGTGGGAGAAATCGAAGTACATTCTGCAACATCCGGTAATCCACATGGACGAACGGCAACAGGAACTGATCCAGCTCTTCAACCGGCTGTTCCAGCTATACAGGGAAGACACCCGTTCGGGACTGAGCGAGAACATCCGCCGCATCTTTGCGCAAGCCGCCATCTATGAACTGCTTTGCTGGCTCGAAGAAAGCATCGAACAAACGCCGGAAACGGAGCACAAGCAAGGGCGGCAGGAAATTCTTTTCCGGGATTTTGCCCGCCTGTTGCAAGAAAACAAAGGCCGCCAGCGTGAGGCTCGATGGTATGCCGACCGCCTGGCTGTCACGCCGAAATACCTGTCCGTAGTCTGCAACACTGTCACCGGCAAGTCTGCGCAAGGTGTCATCAACGATCTGACCGTACAGGAGATCAAACGCTTGCTCCTCCGGACGGATATGAGTGTCAAGGAGATTTGTGTAGAATTGGATTTCGTCAGTCTCAGTTTCTTCTGCAAGTACGTGAAGCGACACCTCGGCATGACCGCCCACCAATACCGCTCTTCCGGCCGAACCCACAGCACAAAATAAAAATTATAACTATTTATACCATGAAAATACTTCTCGTCATTGACACGTACGACGCCAACAACAACGGCACGTCCATCTCCGCCCAGCGTTTTGCGGCGGTACTTCGCGAGCACGGCAACGAAGTGCGCATCCTTACTACCGGCGAACCGGCCCCTGACAAGTTCGTCCTCAAGGAGTTCAAAGTGCCCCTTTTCAACGACCTCATTCACTCACACGGTTTCCAGTTCGCGCAAGTCGATCTGGACATCATCCGCGAGGCGGTGGAATGGGCGGACATCGTGCATTGTATGATGCCTTTCGCGCTGGAGACAGCCACCAAACTCATAGCTGACCAGATGCACAAACCGTCCACGGCAGCGTTCCACATCCAACCGGAAAACATGACTTCTTCTATCGGTCTGGGTAAGGCAGAATGGCTCAACGATCGTTTCTATTATACCTTCCGTTTCCTGCTCTACCAACATTTCAACCACATCCATGTGCCCTCGCAGTTCATGGCGAACGAACTCACCAAACGCGGCTATAAGGCGAAGATACATGTGATTTCCAACGGCATTGACCCGGATTTTATCACCGCTGGGCAGCGGAAACTCTCTAACAGCGATGGCGGTCATACATCCCTCAGCGATGGCAGTCTCATCACCATCGTCATGGTCGGACGTCTGTCCGGCGAGAAACGGCAGGATGTCATCATCAATGCCGTGCCGTTCAGCAAGTACGCCGACCGCATTCAACTGGTTTTTGCGGGCAAAGGTCCCAAATACGACGAGTACGTGGAATTAGGCAAGCAACTCAAGAACCCGCCGCAGTTCGTCTTCCTCTCCAAACCGGAGCTCATTGACCTTTTGCTGCACACAGACCTCTATGTGCATGCTTCGGATATGGAGAGCGAAGCAATATCCTGTATCGAGGCGTTTGCTACGGGCTTGGTGCCCGTAATAGCCAACAGCGAGGACAGTGCCACGCCGCAGTTCGCGTTGGACGGTCGCAGTCTCTTTGCGCCCGGACGGCCGAAAGATCTGGCGCGTGCTATCGACTGGTGGTTTGACCATCCCGACGAGAAAGCGAAAATGGAACGCGAGTATGCAGAAGCCGCCAAGAATTACGACATCGACACCTCTGTCCGTCTCTGCGAACAGATGTTCCGCGAAGCGATAGAGGAAACAGAAAACCAAGAAGAGAATCATGCGTAACGACAGACTTCATAAGCTAAACAGGATTGTCACGTGGCTGATTGCGGGGATGGCGGTGGCAAACGTGGGATGGCTCATTGCTGCAAGAAGCACATGGAACGAGATTGTCTTTCGCGGGCTGCAATATGTGGCGATGCTGCTGATTATGTACCTGCCGCATCTGCTCCGCAGCCGTTTCCGTATCGAAGTGCCGTGGCTGCTGTCGGTCTTCATCGTTGTTTTCTGTTTCTCCTCGCTTATCATAGGCGACGGGCTCGACCTCTACGGACGCGTCCCGTGGTGGGACAAACTGCTGCACGCAGAGAGTGGTTTCCTGCTCTCGATGATTGCCCTCTGGCTTATTCATGTGATTATGGCGGAGAACGACAAATATATCTATTTCAACAAATGGTTCCTATGCCTTTTTCTAGTTATGTTCTCGCTCGGGCTTGGTGCCTGCTGGGAGATTATGGAATACAGTTACGACAGCCTTATGGGCACTAACTCGCAACAATTCATGGCTACCACCACGGGCTCTATCTTCACTCCCGAAGACGAACCTCTATGCGGTCATGCAGCCTTGCGTGACACTATGCAGGACTTGATTCTTGACCTTGTCGGCGCTCTCATTGTAGCCGTCTATGGATTCATCCGCCACGATAAACTTATCGAACGCTACAAAAAAATAGTCGCTTCGTAGATGTAAGGGTATAGCAAGGGTATAGTAAGGGTATAGCAAGGGTATAGTAAGGGTATACGATTAGTGCGAGGTTAGTTAGGCATAGTCGGAATATAATTGAACACCCGCATTTAGCGTGTGTCGGGCAGACCTTCGGCATTTGTGTCCTTGTGTAAAAACATGACGCAAAGACGAAGGGCGACACTCGGTAACAAACGTCCTCACGTGGAGAGAGGACGGCGCTGCGCGCCAAGTGGGCTCTGCCTACACCGCGAGCACCAAAACAACCCGCATACCATGCGGGACAAAGAACGAAGGAAGGGAAACGCGCTAACGGAGATAGCGCGCACAGAACACAGCGGAGAGAAACGGAGCAAGAAAAAAAACTTGTCATAACAAAGAGAGCGGATACAGAAACACGGCAGGTACGATGCCTGCCGTGTTTCACACTATGCACGCGCATATACGCGCAATCCTTATAGTATTGTTATCCTCCGAAGTTATCAAAACGAATATCGGCATCGTCCACTCCGAGGGAGTGCAGGAGATCCAATACCGTTTTTGCCATCATAGGCGGACCGCAGAGGTAGTACTCGATGTCCTCGGGAGCGTCATGCTGCTTGAGGTAGGTGTCGCCCATCACCGGAGCGATGAAGCCCGGGGTGTACTTGATACCGAGTTGGTCTGCCTTCGGGTCCGGACGGTCCAGCGCCAAGTGGAAATGGAAGTTCGGGAACTCCTTCTCCAGAGCGAGGAAATCGTCGAGGAAGAAGACTTCGTCGATAGCACGTGCGCCGTAGAAATAGTGCATCTCACGGTCACGGCAGTTGCGGGTCTTCAACATGTGCATGATCTGCGCACGCAGCGGCGCCATACCGGCTCCACCACCAACCCAGATCATCTCCTTCTTACTGTCGTAAACAGGACGGAACTCGCCGTAAGGACCGCTCATGCGCACCTTGTCGCCCGGTTTGAGCGAGAAGATATACGTGGAAGCGATACCGCAGGGTACGTCCATGAACTCCGGTCCGTTCGGGCACTGCTCTTTCGGTTTGAAGGGCGGCGTAGCGATACGGACGGTAAGGGTGATGATGTCGCCCTCGTCGGGGTAGTTAGCCATCGAATAAGCACGCACGGTAGCCTGGGTGTTCTTCTGTTTGAGTTTGAACAGCCCGAACTTCTGCCAAGCCGGCAGATAGAGGTCACCGATGAGCGATTTATCCATGTCGCGGTCGTAGTCGATGTCGTACTCGGGGATGATGATCTGTGCGTACGAACCCGGCTCGAAGTGCATGTGCTCGCCCGGAGGCAACTGCACTTTGAACTCTTTGATGAAGGTAGCGACGTTCTTGTTGGAGATGACTTCGCATTCCCATTCCTTGACGCCCAGAACAGCCTCATCGACCTTCATGGTGATGTCTTCTTTCACTTTAACTTGGCAACCCAGACGCCATCCTTCTTTCTGCTGTTTGCGGGAGAAATGGACGGTCTCGGTGGGCAGGATCTCGCCGCCACCGCTTGTTACTTGACATTTGCACTGACCGCAAGAGCCCTTACCGCCGCAGGCAGAAGGCAGGTGAACGCCGGCTTCGCCGAGTTGGTTCAGGAGCGAACCGCCGGCTGCCACGTCATAGACCTTGTCGCCGTTGATGGTGACCTTGACATTACCCGAGGAAACGAGGTACTTCTTGGCAACAAGCAAGATGGCTACTAACAGGAGTATTACTACTAAGAATACTGCAACTGCGTATAAAATAGCTGTTATATTCATATTGTCTTTGATTTTGTTTAGACAAAAACCTATAAAACCCCTCAGTTGTCTATTTGTCCTTTGGACTTTGTGTCTTCGTTTGCTTAATCGTCGTTGTGAGCGAGCTCCCACGACGCTCAATCAATCAAATCCACACTCTTACGAGTTAATAGCCAACTTCGGACATAAACCTAAAAAACATTTTCGATTACTAACATTCGATTGCAGGTAATTAAATTGTTTTGTATGTTTATTTCCTTTGAATACTTTTACCCATCAGGGTCGTGGATTAGGGATTAAAACTATCCGAAAGCTTGCTCGCGAGGAGTTTTAAGCTCTAATACGCGGAGGAAGCGAAGCTTCAAAAGGATTCAAAGGGGTTTTTAATGTTTTTTCTTAATTAATAATTACTTCTTTTCGTCGTTAATAGAACGGTGAACCCAGATTACACATCCTACCAGAATGAGTGCCATGGCGGGCATGAGCATCATACCGCAGTTCTCGTAGCCGTGGTCATAGCACCACTGCGGGATCACTTGGAAACCAAGCAGTTGACCTGCGCCGAAGAGCTCGCGAACG
>CALZRN010000056.1 GCA_945828585.1 uncultured Bacteroidales bacterium
GCGTACACGAACCGACCGATAGAGCAAGAGAAAATCGATTATATGTTGCGCTGCGCGCTGATGAGCCCGAGTGCTAAGCGAACCTGCCCGTGGGAGTTTTACGTGACGACGGACGAAGCCAAGTTGCGTCCGCTTTCCGGCTGCAGGACTTATGGCAGCAAGATGTTCGATACTGCGACGGCGGCGATTGTCATTGCGCTGGATCCGACGCTGTGCGATAACACCTGGATGGCAGACGGTGCCATCGCTGCGGAGAATATTCTTCTGGCGGCAGCAGAGCAAGGTATTGGTGCTTGTTGGTGCCACGTGCACGAACGCGAAGGAGCGCCGGAGTTAACCCATCGCCTTTTCGGCATCCCCGAGAACCTCAAGGTACTCTGCGCCATCGCGCTCGGTTATCCGGCGGAAGAGAAGAAGCCCTATGAGTTAGACAAACTAAAGTACGAAAAAGTGCATATTTTATGAAACCGATTATAGCAATATCGACCGGAGATACGAACGGCATCGGATACGAAGTGATCATCAAGGCGCTCCTGGAGGGGCATATGTTCGAGCTCTTCAAACCCGTCATCTACGGCAATGCCGTGGTGGCGAAGTATCATATCCAGACCTTAGGAGACTACTGGAGAAACATCAACTGGAACGTCATCGACTCACCTGAGCAGGCGAAAGACAGCCGTCTGAACCTGATTGTCAGCTATCCGGATAGTACGGAGGTGACGTTAGGTGTACCTTCCGAGGCAGCGAATAAAGCCGCAAAGGCATCGCTGGATCGCGCCTGCAAGGATCTCAAGGACGGTAAGGTACAGGCTCTCGTCACCGCACCGCTCAATAAAGAGGCGCTGCACGGCGGTCACACTGAGTACCTGGAGAAAATGTTTAATGGTGCGAATGGTGGCAGTCTGATGATGCTTTGTTCGGAGGGCTTGCGCGTGGCGCTGGTTTGTAACCACGTGTCGATAGCCGACATCCCTTCGCAGATCACCGAGGAGCGCATCCTTGCCAAACTGAATATCCTCCAACAATCCCTCATCCGGGACTTCGGTCTGGAGAAACCCCGCATCGCCGTGTTGGCGTTAAACCCCCATGCGGGTGATGCAGGTCTGTTAGGCAAGGAAGAGCAGGAGATCATCGCGCCGGCGATTCAGAAAGCCAACGAGCAAGGTCTCTGGGTGTTCGGTCCGTACGCCGCAGACGGGTTCTTCGGTTCCGGCCATTTTAAGCATTTCGATGCGGTTCTGGCGATGTACCACGACCAGGGCTTGATTCCTTTCAAGACGCTCGACATGAGCGGCGTGAACTATACCGCCGGCCTGCCCGTCATCCGCACTTCGCCGGACCACGGTACGGCGTACGACCTGGTGGGCAAAGATCAGGCGGATTTCCTCTCTATGCGTAATGCGATGTACATGGCGTATGACCTTATCCGCGCCCGCGCTGAGTATGATGAGTTGCGGGAGAACCCCCTGCCGTTCATCGAGCGCGAAGATAAGGAGGGACGACCCAGAAGAGAATTTATAGACTTTAAAACAACCAAATATGACAGCTCAAGAAATTAGAAAATCATTCTTAGATTTTATGGCATCGAAGGGCCACCAGATTGTGCCCTCTGCGCCGATGGTCATCAAGGACGACCCGACGCTGATGTTCACCAACGCCGGCATGAACCCCTGGAAGGGTATCATCCTCGGTAATGATCCAATCAAATATCCGCGTGTGGCAGACAGTCAGAAGTGTCTGCGCGTCAGCGGTAAGCATAACGACTTGGAGGAAGTAGGGCATGACACCTACCACCACACGATGTTCGAGATGTTAGGCAACTGGTCGTTCGGCGACTACTTCAAGCAAGAGGCGATTGATTTTGCATGGGAGTATATCGTTGATGTCCTGAAGATTGACCCGGCTAACCTCTACGCGACGGTCTTTGAGGGTTCGCCCGAGGAGGGTCTGAGTCGCGACGACGAGGCGGCTTCGATATGGGCTAAGCACCTGCCTGCGGATCATATCTTGAACGGCAACAAACATGATAACTTCTGGGAGATGGGTGAGACGGGTCCTTGCGGTCCGTGTAGTGAGATCCACGTGGACAGTCGTCCTGCCGAGGAGCGCGCCAAAGTGCCGGGACGAGAGTTGATCAACAAGGACCACCCGCAGGTCATCGAGATCTGGAACATTGTCTTCATGCAGTTCAACCGTAAGGCGGACGGGTCGCTGGAACCCCTGGCAAAGAAAGTGATTGACACCGGTATGGGCTTCGAGCGTCTCGTGCGTACCATCCAGGGTAAGACCTCTAACTACGATACCGATGTCTTCCAACCGATGTTGAAGCAGATCGGCGAAATCTGTCATTGTGCTTACGGCAAGGACGAGAAGACCGACATCGCCATGCGCGTCATTGCCGATCATATCCGTACGATAGCATTCGCTATCACCGACGGCCAGCTGCCCTCGAATGAGAAAGCCGGTTACGTCATCCGTCGTATCTTGCGCCGTGCCGTGCGGTACGGCTATACGTTCCTGAATATGCGTGAGGCCTTCCTCTACCAACTCGTGCCGCAACTCATCGCGGACTTAGGCGAAGCGTACCCCGAGTTAATGAAACAGCAAGCGCAGATCGTGCCGGTCATCAAGTCCGAAGAAGAAGCCTTCCTTCGTACCCTCGACAAGGGTATCGGTCTCCTCGATAAGCTGATGGACGAAGCGAAGAAAGCCGGTAAGACTGAGATTAGCGGCGTCGATGTCTTCACGCTCAAAGACACCTACGGTTTCCCGCTCGACCTGACGGAACTCATCCTCCGCGAGAACGGTTTTACCACCAACGAGGAGGAGTATAACAAAGCCCTGGCGCACCAGAAAGAGATGGGTCGCTCGGCGAACAAACAGGACTTGGGCGACTGGAATATCGTCAAGGAAGGCGAGCCGGAGTTCGTGGGCTACGACGAGCTCTCCGTAGAGACCGAGATCCTTCGGTACCGCCGCGTGGAGCAGAAAGGCAAAGCGTTCTTCCAGGTCGTTATCTCCAATAACCCCTTCTACGCGGAGATGGGTGGTGAGGTAGGCGACACCGGTTGTCTGCGTCTGGATAACGTGTGCCTCAAGGTGCTCGACTGCAAGCGCGAGAACGGTCTGCCGGTGCTGATCATGAACGAAGTGCCGTTCGTCTCCGGCGGCGTGGCAGGTGTCTCCGGCAAACTCACCGCTGAGGTGGATGTAACTCGCCGCGAAGCGATCATGTGCAACCATACGGCGACGCATATCCTCCATTACGCGCTGCGTCAGGTCTTAGGTGACCACGTCGAGCAGAAGGGTTCGCTCGTGACTGCCGACAGTCTGCGTTTTGACTTCTCTCATTTCCAGAAAGTGAGCCCCGAAGAGCTGCGTGAGGTGGAGAAGGTAGCTAACCGTCTCATCCGCGAGGACATGCCGCTTGAGGAGAGCCGCCATACGCCGATCGCTGAGGCCAAAGCTATGGGAGCCATGGCGCTCTTTGGCGAGAAATACGGTGACGACGTGCGTGTCATCAAGTACGGTCCGTCGATTGAGCTCTGCGGCGGTTGCCACGTGCCTTCCACCGGTAAGATCGGCTCTGTACGTATCGTCATGGAGACCTCTGTGGCTGCCGGCATACGCCGTATAGAAGCTGTGACGGCAGAGAAAGCAGATGAACTCTACTACGCACAGCTGGATATGCTGAACGATATGAAGGGTTTGCTGAATAACGCACCGGACCTGAAGGGCGCTATCCGCAAGGCGATTGAGGAGAATGCCGGTCTGAAAAAGCAGATCGAGGAGTACATGGCCGAGAAACTCGTGCAGTACCGCGATCGCCTGATCAATCTGGCAGTCGAGGAGAATGGCGTGAAGATTGTGAAACTGGACGGCGAGGCAAACAACACGATGATTCGCAACGTATTGCCGCTCCTCCGCGGGAAGTTTACCGATATGAAGTTTGCTTTGGTGGCAGCTACCCACGAGGCAGGCAAACCGCAGATTGCTGTCTTCCTCTCGCAGCCCCTCGTGGACGCTGGCAAGAATGCCGGCGCGATGATCAAGGCTGCCGCCAAGAATATACAAGGCGGTGGCGGCGGTCAGCCTTGGATGGCTACTGCCGGAGGACGGGACGTCAACGGACTCTCCGCCGCCATGGAAGAACTGCTAAAGGGCTTAGCGTAATCCCGTAATTACGTAATCCCGTAATCCCGTAATCCCGTAATCCCGAAAAGACTATGAAACTTCCGACTCGATATCTCCCTGCAAAGATCCGTAGTGCCGTGCGATTCTTCTTCGTCGGCACCACGGGCGCTGTGCTGCAGACGTGGTTCTTCATGGCGGCGCTGACGGTCATGGGCGAACCCGACAAAGGTACGGTGCTCTACTATATCGCTTTCGGTATCGGGTATATCCTGGAGATGATCCCGAATTATTTCTTCTCTAACTGGTACACCTTCAATACGAAGCCCAGTAAGAAGAACGCAGGAGGATTCCTCTTCGCTCGGGCGATCAACCTCGTTGTGCAGTTCGGCCTGCTGCCATTAGCACTGGCGGCGTTCCCCTTCTGGCGCGACGGCCTCATCAGCCTCTTCGTCATCTTCATCGGCGGGTGCATCAATTACTTAATCTGTCTTATCTTCTTTAAGAAACCCCAATCATGAAAATATACAGAGCCAATATTATCCATACGCCTACGCCCGGTCGGTTGGAGATCATCGAGCACGGCTATATCGTCGTCAAGTCCAACGGACTCATTGAGGGCGTGTATAAGGACCTGCCGTCGGATCTCGACTGGCGGAGACAGGTGATGGATTTCGGCGATAAACTGCTTATCCCGGCTTTTAACGACTTGCACGTTCATGCGCCGCAGTACCGCAATCTGGGTCTTGCGCTGGACTTGGAGCTGCTGCCGTGGTTGAATACCTATACGTTCCCGGAGGAGACCAAGTATGCCGATCCCGAGTACGCAAAGCGGCTCTATCGTCGTTTCGTGCATGAGCTCTGGATGCAGGGTACGATGCGGTCTGCCGTCTTCGGGACGATCCATCCGGAGTCAACCCGTATCCTCGCGGACCTCTTTATTCAGGCGGGCATGGGCGCGTACGTAGGCATCGTGGGCATGAACCGAAACGCTCCGGAGACCCTCCGAAATACGACGGACGAACTGATGGACGGCATGCGGATGCTCAAAGCCCATCTCGACGAGCACGGCAACGGGCTCGTCCGGTCGATCATCACCCCGCGCTTCGTACCCTCCTGCTCGGATAAGATGCTGACCGCCCTCGGCGAGTACGCCCGAGAGACCGGGCTGCCCGTGCAGTCCCACCTCTCCGAGAACCGCTCGGAGATAGACTGGGTCAAGGAGCTGGAACCCGAGGCTACTTGCTACGGCGATGCCTATAATAAATACGGCCTCTTCGGTCAGACGCCGACGCTCATGGCGCATTGCTGCTATACCGACGGCGAAGAGATGGAACTCATGAAGCAGAACGGCGTCTTTGTGGTGCATTGCCCCACGTCAAACAGCAACCTCTCTTCCGGCATGGCGCCCATCCGTAAGTTCCTCAACGCCGGCATCAACGTCGCGCTCGGTACGGATATCTCTGCCGGCCACCACATGTCGATGCTCCGCGTCATGCAATACGCCATCCAGGTATCCAAACTCAACTACGCCCAGACCCACGGCGAGATGCCCTTCCTCAGCCTCTCCGAGGTCTTCTACCTCGCTACCAAAGGCGGCGGATCGTTCTTCGGAAAGGTGGGCACCTTTGAACCCGGATACGAGTTCGACGCCCTGCTCATCGACGACCGGTATCTCAATTTCGACAACTACACCCTCCCCCAACGCCTCGAGCGTTATATATACCTCGGCGACGACCGCGACATCAAACGCCGCTACTGCCGTGGTATAGAAATATCCGAACCCGTCTTCTGACCCCGATGACTGCTAACGATAACATAGACCACCTCTGGGGCTTTGCACTGCTGCCTGACGCGTTTCCTTACCCTTGCCGTGGTGAGGAGAACCCGATGACGCTTGTCTGCCAGACCCGTTGGGACGAAGGTGTCGTGTGTATCTTTGCCGATCTGGATTATTTCTTCGGAGACATAGAGGCGGACGGCGGACATCTGGGAGAGTGGGGCAGGGACTATTTCAAGGTGGTCTATACGGCAGCGGATAAGCCCCTGCACCTCCATGAGATCCGTTACCCGGACGGAACACCGGCGGTGCCGGAGTCACGGCCTTTGGGCGATACCTTCCTGCATCCGCCTACCTGTTGGCAGGACGAACTGGAACAGGATTTCCCCGGGTATGAAGTATTGCTGCAACTGGAGGAAGATGAAGAGATAGGACTGCGGTTCTACGACTGCGGCACACTGTTCTTCCTCATCCGCCCCGAAGACCTCGCAGCGCACCATTTTGACCGCGTCCGGTGTGTGCTGTATTCCTACTAATAATTCATCAATTTTAAATCATCAATACTACTTGCAATGACACCTCTTTTCACGGATTATCTCGTCCAAAACGACATCAATGGGTACCTGACCGCGTTACACCGGGAAGCCGATAGCGGAGACGCTCCTTCGCTGCGTATCTTACTCTATCTCTCCGTCATGGTTTCCGAGGTGGAGGATGCGATGGACTACGTCGATAAACTCATGACTATGGACGATGACTATGTCTTTGCTGTATGGCCTTACATGTCCGCCGCTGTCAACGAACTGAACGAGGAACTCGGTACCTGTGATGACGACGAGAAGTATAAATACACCCTCGGTGCGAAGTTCAAGACCGCCCTCAACATCGGCGACATGGAGTATGAGAAAGAGCATCCCGGCTTCGAGTCCCCCTTCCGGATCTTTGGTGACAAGATTATTATCCTCCAGCATGCCTACCTCCATCATGTAGGCCAACAGACCTATCCCGTGATAGACGACTCCGTGGCGACCAAGCACTGCGCGCCGAAGGAGAAAATAGACTACTGGTACAGCCTCTACCGTCGCAGCGACTGCTCGGCGAACCAGGAGACGATCTACAACGACGCCAAGCCTTACGCCGAGCAGGGCGACCCCGACGCGATGCTTGTTGTCGGATACCTGCTCGCCTACGGCATAGAAACCAAATACTCTAATCCGAACGTCGTTATTCTCCGCGCCAACAACGATTTTGCGCTGCCTTTCCTCCGACGCGCCGCAGACGCCGGACTACCCGAAGCATGCTGGGAGACGGCGGCTGCTCTGTTCCGCAAAAAAGAGACTGAGAGCGAAGCACTGGGCTGGCTGTACGTGGAGAAAGGGGCGAAAATGGATAATAAAGATTGTCTGCGTTGCCTGTTCGGGCGCTACGAAGGCAAGGACGATGCAAAAGCGTTCGGTTACCTTGCGCGCCTTGCCGCCCAAAAACACACGCACGAACACAAACTCACCCTCGCCGAGTGGTACGAGAAAGGCCGCGGATGCGAGAAGGACGAGAAAAAGGCTTTTGAGCTGGTAGAATACGTCTGGAAGAACTCTTCCGCTTCCCCCTACGACAGCAGTCAGGAAGACTCCGTATCAATGCTTTGCCGCTATCTCAGAGAAGGTATCGGTTGCACCCCTGACCCTAAGCGCGCAGAGGACATCTATCGTTGGAACCAAGATGCCGAAGACCGCATGTGGGAAATGCTAACCAGGTAATTGTGAATTGTAAATTATAAATTATTGACTATGGCTAAAATCACTGTTACCGGCTATGAAGTAGCCTGCGATCCGGGTATCAATCATTTCACGACCTATAGGGGCGAGCCGATTGATGTCAACGATATTCAGCCTGGCATGAATCTGGAGCGACTGATTACCGATTCGTGGTGGCGCAGCGCAGTCAGTCATAAACTCGCAGCGCTGACCCTTGTCGAACTGCGTGACACCGGCGTAGTCCTCCACTACGGCATCAACGACATCTTCGTCGAGTTCGGCCACTCCAAACAGATTGACAAGGTCGGCCTGAGTTACGCTTACGGCGAACTGTGGGTCAAAGTAGAACCATAAAAAAATACTGATATGAAAAAAACATTCTTTATCCTTACTCTCTTGCTGGGCAGCCTTGCTGCGCAGGCACAAGTGTATCTGACGGATGTGCTGGAGCCGATAGGAGATGTTTTGTCCGTGCAGAATTGTGTGGTCAAATCCGACGCTACACCAATGAGATTTTCCATGTGGTATGAATTACCTTCAGGTCTTAGATTTTACAGCAAAGATCGGATCATCAGTTACAAACTGAATAAACAATACTCCAAACTCAGTTTCTGGTTTGGACCGGGCGAGTCTAATTTTGCGCATATCAATGAAGCAAGTATTATGACCATTACGGGCGATGGCGAACCTATCTTTGATGAGTTTGTGCATAACTATGAGCAACCACGCTTCTTTGTGTTGGATGTGGCAGGCATAGATATGGTTACTTTCAAATTAGCGGATTCGAACGCTGACGTTTGTATGCCCTATATGCAACTATGGAAAGAAAGCGAAAAGGTAGTAGCGCCGGAACTGCCCTTTGCGCCGCCTGCACGTAAGACCCGATTGGTAACTGAGCATTTGCCGTATCAAACCAATTCACTCATTATAAGGGAGGACATTACGAAAGTACCTTACATTCATGCCATATGGCTAAATGACGAGTGGGCTGACAGTGTCAGTTTGGGACGGCATATCTACAAGAGTGGTATTTTAATGAGGTCCAGTCAGGGATTTGATAATAGTATTGAACGGTACAATTACTTCTGGCTCAACAAGCAATATGAGAAAATATCCTTTATTGTCGGTCCGCGCGATAATATTAGTTCGCATGCCTCAACTTGGCTGGTTATCAAAGGAGACAAGGATAAAATCTTATATGAAGAAATTGTTCGCCAGACGGACTTGCCGAGGCAGATAGTAGTGGATGTGTCGGGGCAAGACCGTATTTGCTTTACTACGGAGTTGCGCGGCTGTGATTTTCTGGGTGGCATCACCTTCGGCGTCGTGGATATGTGGGCGTATACCAAAGCGGATTTGGCTTCTGTGCCTAAGGAAGGGTTGGTTAATCCCAACAAAGAGAAACTGGCAGCCCTGCCTTCGCCTTGTCCTCTTATCTCCAAGATACCTTCTTTCTCCTATCACGGCAAAGCAAGCCCTGAAGCGGTTATCTATAAAGGGGAGTCAAAGTACAAAACTTTCTCCATGGGCGGCGAGAAGTTCAACCAGGGACTGATTTTCACCACGGGGGCTAACCTTTGGAACGACAATATCGACTGCTATTTCATGTTCGACCTCGGCGGCGAATTTGATTACCTCTCTTTCTATGCCGGCATGCTTACCAAACAGCGTGCGTTGGCGGATGACAGTCTCCGTATCTATGCGGACGGCAAACTCATTCTGGATACTATCATCCGTTGTGCTTGGCCCAACCAGTATTTCGAGGTGCCCATCAACAAGTGCCGCAAGTTGACCTTTGCCAAACCCGGCAACGGTACGCTCAACAAAGACTGCTATATCTGCCTGGGCGACCTCGCCGTCTATCGCGGCAAACCTGTCAAGCACCATCTCTTCAAGCATGACCAGCCGGACTGCCCCGAAGAGGCGGACCTCATCGACCTTTGCGGCAAACCGTATTTCCACTATGTGGGGCGGTACCTCTCGAATATCACGGACTTTGATTTCGAGGACTGCTTCATGGACGGCTCCACCAAACGCCGTTCGTTCCACATGAAAGACGGCACGGAGATTTACAAGGGTGTTATGCTGGAAGCCAATAAACCGCCGTTCTTCGAGGACGCCACACTGATGGACGTAGCTATGATCGGTCTGATGGGTGCCGGCAGTTCGCTGATGAGTTCGGACGTAGCGGCTTATACAGGCGTGACAGCAGGCGCCAGTCCGATTGCTCTGGTGGCACTGCCGCTGATGAGTCCGTCCGGCGGACAAGCCTCGGTGGTATCGTTCAATACCTATGGTGAGTATCAGACTTGCACCTTCACTATCGCTAATAAATCCGAATACTGGGATGCGATGGACGAGTTGCTCAACATGGGCGAACGCAAAGACGAGCCGTTCATCCTCAACGTGCTTGCCGACCAGCGTATCGTCAAGCAGATTGAGCTGCGCAACCTCATGGAGCCGACCACTTTCACCGTGCCGCTCTATAACAGCCGTTCGCTCACTTTCTGGATGGAGCCGCGCGACTTCCGTTCCGGTCAGTTCGTGCTTTATGACATGACCGTCAGCAAGAAGCCCTATACCCCGCAGAAGCAATGCTGGGAAGTGACCTTCAGTCAGGAAGGCGCGACGCAGACTATCTACGGCTGGCTCACCGAGCAGGAGGTATTGGAGAACATCGCGGAGATGCGTGCCGACTCATCCATCAGCAACATCTCCTACCGCCCCGCCAAGGCGAACGACCGCGACGGATGCGAACAACTATTCGACAACACCAAATAAAACCGATATGGAAACACTACAATCTACTCCCGAGGCATTAGAGAAATATGCCCGGATCTGCTATGACTATTGCGAGAAAGCCCAAAAGATTCTGCAAGAAAAAGATGACTCCGGCCCCATTACCGGCTGGGCGCGCGAAGTGATTGTCTATGCCAAGCACCTCGGACAGTTCGAGCACATGCTGGGAGCGGCGTACGTCGTCACGCGAGATATGGCGGAGTGCCTCTTCGACCATCCGCGCCTCTTGCTCGAACTCAAGGAGACCGAACTGGAAATCCTGGAATATATAGAGGCGGTCGAGCATCATGATCTGGAAATCACCGATGACCTCCGTGCAGAGATAAACACCCTGCGCCATAATATCCAGGCCGCCGATGAAGGACGATGGGAGGCTATCATTACGAACAGCCATCTGAACCACGACCCCGTGGAGTGGACCAAAGAGTACGAAGAGGTCATTGACGAAGCCGACCACGAAGCGTATTCGCACCTCACGGACGTACCTCGCGGAATGGGTTTCTGCTTCGCCTATTGGGCGGAGAAAAGCAAAGCCCTCGCACGCCGCGGCATCGACTGGAGAAGCCCCTCCCGCATGAACCCCGGAGTCCTGTTTGATTAAACAATAATCAATTAACAATGAACAATTCACAAAGCGTCCTGGCGGCATTAGTACAAACTTAATAGAAAGTACGTGTCTTAAAACGTTGTACCAAACTCCTAAAGCCCTTTGTAAATTGTAAATTGTACATTGTACATTGACCTTATGAATTACAACGAATTGCTCTACTCCGGCCGCTACGACGAACTGGTCAATCAGGCCCTGCCGCATGTGGAAACGGACAAGGAGGCTGCATGCGCCTTCCTCCGTCTCTTTCTCTCGCGTGAGTGTATCTTCCTGCTGGATGAGGCCAACTCCATCGACTTGCTGACAGACGAAGCGGAGAAAGGCAACCGCTATGCCCAATACGCCTATGCCCGCTGGCAGACCATCGTAAGGGGCGGAGAAAACTCCGTCTCTATCGCTTACCAATACATGCAGGAGGCAGCGGAGCAGAACCTGCCGGACGCCATCGCAGGCTTGGCGATCTCCTATGAGTTTGGCGATATCGGCATGGTGGACTGGAAGAAAGAAGACGCTCTCTTGCAGCAGGCTTTTGATATGGGAAGCGAACTGGCGGCGGTCTATCGGTTGCAGGACCACTGCTTCGGACGGCATTTCCAACTCGCCCAGCCCCACTTGGCGGTTGAGTTGGCGGACCGGCTCATCGCACGCAACAAGGCGGAAGGCATAGACCCCTGCGGCTACTGGTTCTACTACCGCGCTACGGCTAACGAATCCCGCCTCGGACGCACCTATGTCACCGACGACTACCGGCGTGCGCTGGACTTGGGCGTGCTCAAGGCTTATACCGACCTCCTCATTGCTTACGGCTACGGCGATTCCGACACGGTGCTTGTCGAAACTCCGGACTTCACCTCGCTCCTCCGGGAGGGCATGGACCGCCTCTGCCCGGGTGCGTTCTATATGGACGCTGCGCGTGAGATGCACCGCTACGATGCGCTCCGTCATCTATACAGCTGCGACGAAGGTATCCAGCGCAGCCAACTCCGTTACCAGCTCCTGAGCGAGAGCCACGACCGGATTCACTCGCGTCTCTCCCAAGCTGCCCGACTCGGAGACACCGCCGCGTGGGAGCAACTGGGCGACTGCTATTACGACGGCAGCTGCGGCTTTGAGCAGAGTTATAACAAAGCCTTTACCTGCTACTCCAACGGCGCAATACACGATGCCATGGGATCTATCGAGAAACTATGGCGCATGATGCACGACCACCTCATCGACCGTCCGCTGGACTACGTGGACTCCATCGCTCTGCAGGGCGCACGCTGCGGCTCCAAACGGCTCCTTGCCGAGACCGTCATCATCCACCAGGAAGGACGGCTCACCGAGTACGCCGACGAGATAGAGCGTTTCTACGACCCTATCTTCGACGCGCCCGAGTTCACGCTCGATAGCGACGAAGACTGGCGAGAGGTCATTGACGAACAACTGGGCGATGACGAGCCCGAAGACGATGACGGACGCTACGACGCTTGGGCGTAGGGAAGGTAAAAAATGAAAAGTGAAAAATGAAAAAACGAAAGGCATAGTTACGAACTATAATCAAAAAATGATATTTTTATGATAAATTAGCGTAAAAAGA
>CALZRN010000057.1 GCA_945828585.1 uncultured Bacteroidales bacterium
AGTGATGTAACTACGTTGATGTACGTCGTATTGGCGGCATCGGTTTTAGCGCTCGGATTCGCCTATTATTTCTACCGTTGGATGTTAGGAAAAGAGGAAGGCACCGAGCTGATGAAGAAGATCGCTTCGCACGTTCGTAAAGGAGCGATGGCTTATCTCAAACAACAGTACAAAGTAGTGACGATCGTCTTTGTGGTACTGGCGGTTGTCTTTGCCGTAATGGCGTATTTCAACCTGCAGAACGGCATCGTCTGGTTCGCATTCCTGACGGGAGGTTTCTTCTCGGGCTTGGCAGGATTCTTCGGCATGAAGACGGCTACGTATGCGTCAGCACGTACGGCTAATGCGGCTCGTCAGACGCTGAACGCGGGTCTGCAGGTAGCATTTCGGTCGGGTGCGGTGATGGGTCTGACGGTAGTGGGACTGGCGTTGCTGGACATCTCCGGCTGGTTCTTGATCCTGCAGAAGACGGGTCTGCTCGCGCTCGTAGGCGCGGACGCGGACCTTATTACTATCACGACGACGATGCTGACGTTTGGTATGGGTGCCTCGACGCAGGCGCTCTTTGCCCGCGTAGGCGGAGGTATATACACAAAGGCTGCGGACGTAGGTGCGGACCTCGTAGGCAAGACCGAGTATAACATCCCAGAGGACGACCCACGTAACCCTGCGACGATCGCGGATAACGTAGGCGACAACGTAGGTGACGTAGCGGGTATGGGTGCGGACCTGTATGAGAGTTATGCCGGTTCTATCCTTGCTACGATGGCGTTAGGAGCGTCGGCTTTTGCCGGGGCTGCGGTAGAAGGGATGCAGATGAAGGCGGTCTTGGCTCCGTCGCTGATAGCAGCGTGCGGCGTGCTGCTGAGTATCATCGGCATCTATCTGGTGAAGACCAAAGAGGACGCGGGCATGAAAGAGCTGCTGCGGGCGTTGGCGATAGGAACGAACACGGCGGCGGTACTGATAGCGGCGGTGACGTTCGGCATCTTCGCCTGGCTCTTCGGCACGGAGACGAGTCTGTGGTGGCAGGTGAGTTTGTCGGTAGTAGTGGGACTGCTCGCCGGCGTGATCATCGGTCAGAGCACGGAGTACTACACCTCGCAGAGCTATAAGCCTACTCAGAAAGTGAGCGAGAGCAGTCAGACGGGTCCGGCGACGGTGATCATCAGCGGTCTGGGCTTAGGCATGCTCTCGACGGCGGTGCCGGTGATCACGGTAGGAGTAGCGATCATCTTAGCGTACCTCTGCGCGAACGGTTTCCATGTAGAGTTCAGCGCGGCGAACCTGAGTATGGGTCTGTACGGTATCGGCATCGCGGCGGTAGGCATGCTCTCGACCTTGGGAATCACCTTGGCTACGGACGCTTACGGACCTATCGCCGACAACGCCGGCGGAAACGCGGAGATGAGCGGTCTGCCGGCAGAGGTCAGACAGCGTACGGACGCGTTGGATGCACTGGGTAACACGACAGCAGCGACGGGAAAAGGTTTTGCCATCGGTAGTGCCGCCCTCACGGCGTTGGCGCTCTTGGCATCGTATGTAGAGGAGATCAAGATCGCGCTTATCCGTACAGGCGAAGCATTGCCGAACGGGGTAGAGGCGGCGAAAGCGACGTTGGTAGATTTCATGGAAGCCTATAACGTCAATCTGATGAACCCGATCGTGCTGGTAGGTATCTTCATCGGTTCGATGATGGCGTTCTTGTTCTGCGGTCTGACGATGAACGCGGTAGGCCGTGCGGCGCAGAAGATGGTAGAAGAGGTTCGCCGGCAGTTCCAGACGATCAAAGGTATCCTCGAAGGTAAGGCCGATCCGGACTACGCACGGTGCGTAGCTATCTCCACCAAGGGCGCGCAACAGGAGATGCTGCTGCCGTCGATCCTCGCGATCATCGTACCGATCATCACGGGTCTGGTACTGGGCGTAGCAGGCGTGTTAGGACTGCTCATCGGCGGTCTGGCGACGGGATTCGTATTAGCCGTCTTCATGGCGAACGCCGGCGGCGCTTGGGATAACGCGAAGAAATATGTGGAGGAAGGTCATTTCGGCGGCAAGGGCAGCGATAGCCATAAGGCGACGGTCGTAGGCGACACCGTAGGTGACCCGTTCAAAGACACGAGCGGCCCGAGTCTGAATATCCTCATCAAGCTGATGTCGATGGTCAGTATCGTCATGGCGGGACTCACAGTAAGTTGGCACTTACTTTAGAATTTAGGATTTAGGATTTAGGATTTAGGATCCCAAGGCTAAACAGATGAGACCGGCGAGGATGCCGAGCATGCAAAGGACCTTTTTATAAGGGTCCTTTTCTTTTAGGAAGATGAGCCCATAGGCGAAGCCGATGACCGTACCTCCGCGGCGGATGGTGGAGACGACGGCGATCATCGAATCCGGGTCCTGCAGCGCTAACATATAGACGTTATCGCTGATGACGAGGAAGACAGAGATGAGGGCTACGGGGAGAAGAGTCGAAAGTCGAAAGTCGAAAGTCGAAAGACAAAAGAGGGGCCTGCTTAAGGGTGAGGGGTGGCGGCGATGGTGGATGTGACAGAAGACGAGCATCATCACCGCCTGATAGAGCGTATAATACACCTGCACGGCATTATGGTCGTAGAGGCGCATGATATACTTGTCGTACAGCCCGGAGCAGGCACCGATGATGATAGCCAGCGCGAGGGCGAGGTAGTAGTTAGACCGCAGGCGAGGCCTGCTCAAAGTCGAAAGTCGAAAGTCGAAAGAAGAAAGTTGAAAGAGGAATATACTGCCGATGGCGAGGAGGACACCTATCCACTGCCAGGGGTTGAGGCGTTCTCCGAAGATGAGCATCGCGCCGATGAGCGTCCACATAGGTCGTGTCGCCTGCCAAGGGCTGACGATAGAGATAGGGAGGTGCTTGAGCGCGAGATAGGCGCAGAGCCAGGAGCTGAGGACGATCACGGATTTGAGGACGGTCAGCAGATGTCCGCGGAGATCGAGCGTAGGCACGAAAAAAGCCGTCTCAGTCATCAGAGACGGCGCGAGACGGGAGAGCAGCAGAGGGATCAGCAGAATGCAGGAGGAGATAAGGATACTGGCGGTCAAGACATCGACCACCGAGCCATCGCGCAAAGCTACCTTCTTGCTGATATCATAAAACCCTAAGCAGAGGGCAGAAACAAAGGCAAGGGCGACCCACATTACTTATATAAGAACCTTTTGATGGAGCGTTTGGGAGTTTTCTCAAAGGGTTTGTCCTGCACCTCGATATTCGAGACCTTGCTGTAGGAGGGGATGAGGTGGTTGAGCTTCTCGAGGTTCTGCTTCATGAGCTGCTGGATCTCCTCGAGGGACATGCGTTTGGTGAGCGTCTCATCGGGGAAGACGAGTGCCACAAGTTTGCCCTCACGCTCGACGATGAGCGACTCGCCGACGGCTTCCTGGTTATTGAGTTTGTCCTCGATCTCCTCGGGGTAGATATTCTGGCCGGACGCACCGAGGAACATCGTCTTACAGCGCCCTTTGATGTAGATATTCTGCTTCTTGTCGAGCCGTCCGAGGTCGCCTGTACGGAGCCATCCGTCATCGGTGAAGGCGGCTTTGGTAGCCTCTTCGTTCTTGTAGTAACCGAGCATGACGTTCTCTCCCTTGACGAGTATCTCTCCTATACCGGCGTCGTTAGGGTTGTCGATCTTGACCTGCATATTCGTCACCGGCACGCCTCCCGTACGGGCTTTGAAGTATTTCGGCGGGTTCCCACCGATGAGTGGACCGCATTCGGTCATGCCGTAGCCGATAGAGAGCGGGAAATGGATATCCATCAGACATTTCTCCACGACGGGGTTCATCGCCGCACCGCCGCAGATGAAGTACCGCAGCTTGCCTCCGAACGCGTTCCTCAGACCGCTCTTGACGCGGCTCTTGAGGAAGTCGCCGATGATGGGCACGTGCCAGAAAGAGCGGATCGCCCATTTGGAGAGCGTGGGGTCGAGTTTCTGCTTGTAGATCTTCTCGATGACCAGCGGCACGGTGACCACCAGGTAGGGCTGCACGTCATTGAGGGCTTTGAGCAGGATGGACGGGGTAGGGCTCTTGGTCAGAAAATAGATATGCGTCCCGGAGCAGAGGGGGTAGAGCAGCTCGCATACTTGTCCGAACATATGTGCCAGAGGAAGCATGGAGACGAGTCGTTGTCCCGGCTCGACGGGCAGTATTTTCATGCCGACCTCGATGTTGTTACTGAGCGAGCGTCCGTTGAGCATGACGCCCTTGGGGCTGCCGGTAGAGCCGGAGGTATAGTTGATGAGGGAGAGCTCGTCGGGATCGGCGGTGAAAGAGATATCTTCGGGTTCGACACCTTGCGGGTGTTTGGCTTTGAAGAGCTTGTCGATGACTTCCTTGGTAGGCACTTGGACGCCTTGAGCTTGGTAGAGCGGTGACCAGTCCTGCAAGGAGACAGCCGCCTTCAGTTGGGTCGGCATGGTCTGGTGCTGCAGCTCTTTCCAGACGTAGGGTCCGACAAAGAGCATCGAGCTATCTGAGTGGTCGAGAAGATGGTTGATATCCTCGGCGGTGAAGTCCTGTAGAATGCTGACGCAGACGCCTTTGTACGCGGCGATAGCGAGGTAGGCTACCGCCCAGTTTGCGCAGTTTCGTCCGGCAAGGGCGATCTTATCGCCCGGCTGGATACCCAGCTGCTCAAAGAGCACGTGCAGGCGCAGCATCTCGATGGCTAATTCGCCAAAACTATACTCATGATTCTCATTATAATCCGTCAGCGCCGCATCGTTCCACTGATGCGCCATGACGGATGTCAGATAGTTCAGATAATGCTTGGTCATAATTTATAAGGGTAGATATATTACATATTTGTTATCGAACCACTCGCCTTTGAACCACGTGGAGCAAGGCGTTACTTCTGCGTTCTTGAAGGGTCGCAGTTCTTCTATGAGGTCTCCACCTTTGAGTACGATAACTCCGTTGGGCACGGCGTTGCGGTAGGAGGAAGAGATATTCTTCCGTACCAGTTTGACCAGATCGGGCAGGGGCATGACGGCGCGTGAGACGACGAAGTCAAACTTCTGCTTCTCCTCCTCTGCGCGTTCCTGCTTGCAGACGACGTTGGTCAGGCCGAGGGCAGTAGCGACCTCGGTAGCGACCTTGATCTTTTTCCCGATGGAGTCAATCAAGGTAAAGCGGCATTCGGGAAAGAGGATGGCTAAGGGGATACCGGGGAAGCCACCACCGGTACCGACGTCAAGGATGGTGCTACCGGGCTGGAAAGGCAAGAGCTTCGCGATCGCCAAGGAATGGAGCACGTGATGCTCGTAGAGGTTATCGATGTCCTTCCGGGAGATGACGTTGATCTTACCGTTCCACTCACGATAGAGCCCGTCAAGCTGAGCAAACTGCTCAACCTGACGAGCAGAGAGATTAGGCCAGATTTGTGAAAACATTCTGTACATCCTCGTCCTCCTCGATCTTGTCGATAAGTTTCTGTACGGACTCGCGTTGCTCGTCGGAGAGCTCCTTGGTGTCGTTAGGGATGCGTACAAACTCGATAGACTGGATCTCAAAGCCGTTCTCCTCGAGGTATTTCTGCATATTGATCGCCTCGTTGAAGTCCGAATAGATGACGATGGTGTTCTCCTCCTCATCCACGCCGAGTTCCTCTACGCCGAAGTCAATGAGCTCGAGCTCGAGTTCCTCCAGGTCGATACCATCTTTCATGGTGACGGTGAAGCAAGCTTTGCGGTCGAAGAGGAACTGCAGAGAGCCCTGTGTACCGAGGGTACCGCCGAACTTAGTGAAGTAGGAGCGGATGTTAGCGACGGTACGCATGTGGTTGTCGGTCGCTGTCTCGACGAAGATCGCGATGCCGTGCGGTCCGTATCCTTCGTAGTTGATCTCCTTATAGCCCTCGGAAGACTTATCGGTCGCTTTCTTGATAGCGCGGTCGATGTTATCCTTCGGCATGTTCTCGCGTTTGCATTGTTGGATCAACGCACGCAGACGAGGGTTCGAATCCGGATCCGGTCCGCCCTCACGGGCAGCGATAGTGATTTCTTTGCCTAACTTGGTGAAAGTGCGGGACATGTGTCCCCAGCGTTTTAGTTTAGTTGCTTTTCTGTATTCAAAAGCGCGTCCCATAGTGAAATGTTTTTTTAGTTTGTATGTATGTTTGTTTATTTTTCCGTTTCTGCGGGCGTTTCAGCGGGAGTCTCAGCGGGAGTCTCAGCGGGTGCGTCCGCATGGTCGAGGATGGTCTCGATATATACCTCCTCGAAGCTGATCTTGAACTCTACGCGGCGGTTCTTCTGACGACCGGCTTTGGTCTTATTGTCGGCGATAGGTACTTCCTGACCGTATCCGACAGCCGTCATGCGGCTGGCTTCTACGCCTTTCTTCACCAGATAAGTCATCACCGCGTCCGCACGTTGCTGCGAGAGCTTGAGGTTCATGTCCGGTTTGCCGACATTATCCGTATGACCCTGTACCTCGATGACGTAGTTAGCGTTCTCGATGAAGATATTCGCAATCTGGTCGAGCAGCGGGAAGGACTTCTTCTTGATGGTCGATTTGCCGGTCTCGAACTCGATACCTTGCATTGCTTTCTGCAGGAGCTGACGAACCTCCCGTTTGATCTCCGGACAACCCTTGTTCGCCTTCGTTCCGGCTACTACCGGGCACTCGTCGAGGTAGTCGGGTACCCCGTCGCCGTCGCTATCGAGTTCGCAACCCTTATTATCGACATGTCCACGTGCTGCCTCGGGGGTGTTCGAGCACTCGTCCAGATAGTCGGCGATGCCGTCGCCATCGGTGTCTTTCGGACAACCCTTCTCATCGATGGTTGCGTGTGCTTCTACCGGCGTTCCCGGGCACTCGTCGAGGTAGTCGGGTACCCCGTCACCATCGGTATCTAAGGGACAACCCTTGGCGTCAATCTTACCGTACGCCTCTTTCGGCGTCTCCGGGCACTCGTCGAGGTAGTCGGGTACACCGTCACCATCGGTATCTAAGGGACAACCGATGCTATCCACCTTGCCGCGCGCAGCTTCCGGCGTATTCGGACACATATCTTTATAGTCCTCTACACCATCGCCGTCGGTATCTAGCGGACAACCGACGCTATCCACAAATCCGATAGCGGCCGCCGGCGTACCGAGACAGTGATCCAGATAATCCGGGACACCATCGTGGTCCTCATCCAGCGGACAACCTACGCTGTCCACCTGTACGCCACGCGGGGTCTCGGGACACATATCGATCTTATCCCATACGCCGTCTTTGTCTTTATCACGGCGGTTGGAGCCCCAGCAGATAGAGAAGCCGAGGGCGAGGTTAACCGTCTTTGCTTTATAGGGCAGTACGTATAGCGTCGATTTGCCTTCACGCGGCATGCCTGCGTAGCTCGTAGGGATATAATCCATCGCGAGCGTGAGGTTGATACCGTCGTAGGGCATGAACCCGATACCGGCACCGATGTTGCTGTACTTACCGTTGTTCATGAGGGAGTAGGAAGCCGCTATATTGAACCAGTTCACCGGCCGGAAAGCGACACCGACAGTGATCTCCTCATAGAGGCGAGCGTTATACAGTCTCGTCGCGGAGACGATACCTACGCCTACGCGGTTGTCCCAGAAGTTCGCATCTATACCTATATTCAGTCGCGCAGAGGTCATGCGTGCAAAGCCTGCGTTACCGCGTTTGCTCAAGGTCATGCCGTTGAGCATGTTCTTCAGATTATCGACTATGGTATCCCTCAGCATCTGTGTGGAGAAATTCCCCTGCGCATCTTTGTATTGGCTGTACTCGATCTCTCCAACTCCGCGGAACTGCGCAACGGCGCTATCTACGTCACACTCAAAGCGGCTGCTATTGTTCCAGTAGATAAAGCCCAGGTCGGTGATAGCGGCGCTGATCTGCAGCTGCTCGATAGGCTTGTAGGTAAAACCGAGATCAAAAGCAGCACCGTAGCCGGAGGGTGTTAGCAGTTTTCCGATATTCTGGGTATCGATGAGTTTGTTGAAGTCGATCTTCTCTTTGCCGCCTTCTCCGGTGAGCGCGTCGTAGATCTCTCTACCGGTCTTGCCGTCCACGTACTGGCTGAGGTACTCGGTCTCTACCGGTCCGGCTACGTCGAGACGCATGGTGCCGCCGAACTTCCATACTTCCGTATTGGCGTACATATTCAGCTGCTTATTGTTGAGACCAACATACGCCTGACCCAAAAGGACTTTGAGTTTACCACCGATGGTCCACCGGTCGTTGAGCTTATGGCTGTAACCACCGCTGATCTCCGTATAGGCGTTCGCTCCGATGCCTAAGCCCGAGAGCGCCAGCACATTGGTGCCCATCAGATCTTTCATTCCTCCGTCTAAAGCGAAATCAAAGATCGACTTAGGCGTCGTCTCGCCTAACTCTATACGCTCGTTGATACCGATGGTCACATAACCGACCTCCTTGACGCGGAATCCGAAGTTCAGTATGCCGATATTCATGTTTCCGTTCGCGTAGGTCATGCTGCGGAACTGGTTTAGGAACTTCTGCTTGTCGGCATTGGGGTGGAGCGGGGTGATGGTCTTACCGGTTAGCGGATCGACAAAGAGCACATCGCTCATCGTCAGCGAGTTGTTGCCGATCTCCATACTCATCCATCCTACGGGGGTGAAGTTCAGATACCCGTTGCTCACCGGTTGGAAGGCCGGGTTAATCGTGTGACGCATCGGAGCGTTCTCTAAGAAGTAGAGCGTGTTGATCTGCTGTGCGCTTGCGCTGAAGGCGAAGAGAGCCACGAGGGCTGCGAGAAGAATTTGTTTCGTTTTCATTGTTCAGCCCTCCTTATTTCTTACCGATATTATTAAGATCCACGACGGCATCGACATGCGCCGCGATGCCGATGAAGACGCTCAAATCGGTCGAGGTATCCAGGATGCAGCGCTGCGGGTTGTTCGTGACCGCAGCATGCAGACGGATATGCTTCACCTCCGCGAACCGGTCAAACTTACTCTTGTCCACCGTGATGACCACCGTCGTCTCCGACGCCTGGCTGATGATACCATAACTCTTCTCATCTGCCGGCTTCGTCATCGACGGTGAAGGGATGTGGATATGATTGATGGAACTGTCGGTCAGGAGCACCATGCTCATGTCCGTCGTGTCTTTATCCAGGAAGGATACCACGGCTTCCAGATCGAAGGGAATACGGTTCTTAAATTTCATCACCAGTTTCAGGTCGCTCGCTTTGACGTTATTATTGATGTTCGAAGCGTTGAGAATCGAATCCAGCGTGATCTTGCTGAGATTGACGTTGTAGATAGTGGTGGTGTACTCGATCTCCGACTCCTTGTTGAACTTAAACGGCACATCGATATCCGCCTTTCCGTGAACGAGCGAGTCTTTGGTGATGCGGTGCTGCTTCCACGGATAATCATCGCGCGGGTTCTGATCGACCAGCAGGTGGAAACCATAACTGAAAGTGTCCGGACGTACGTCAAACATCTTATCGATATCTCCCTTGCTGGATTCATAGTTGAAGGTACGAGTCGTGATGACGCTGTCCTTCAGGTCCTTCGTGAACGGAGAGAGGGTAGGACGCAAGTCGAAATCCGTCCTGGGCTCGCCGTCCCACATAGCTGAAGTAGAGTGGCCTAACGAGTCGATAGCCACCAGCGAGTCGATATACATACGAAGCGGAGCGGCTATCTTATGAGAGAAAGTAACCAGAATACTCGGCTCCGCGAAACGTACTTTCAGCTTCTTGAAATCTTTCCAACCGCCCCAGAGGCTATCCATACTCAGACGTTGGCAGTCGCGCATCTGATTGCCGGCCTGGAACCATCCCCAGATAGATTCGTAGTCAATCAGGTTCACACGCATGTCGTACGCGAACTTACTGTCGGCGGTAACGGTGATGTCATGCGTCGGATTCACCTTGAAGATAATCTGGAACTGGATCTTGTTCACCGTGCCCGCATCCGGGTTGGTATTATCTTTCATCAGGCTCAGCGTGAAATCATTGATCTTGATTGGGATCTCCTGGTTAAAGCCTTGACCGCTGACGGGTATCTCAATGAGCTTCTCGTCCCGACGGAATTGATCGCCTAACTTCAGCTGAACGCCGGTGATCTCGCTCCATTGAAGGTCCAAATCCTTCACATTGATGATGGAGGTGAAGTCGGCGTCGGTGATCCGGATACTGTCGATACGCTCCTGGGTCATATCATCGTTGATGCCCTCCATGCCTAGTTCCATGTCGAACACCAGCTCCACTTCGCCTGAGCCGGCAGGAATGATACCGGTACCGGTCTTCTCCGACACGGAGAACTCTAACGTACTCTGGTTCTTGATGATGTAGTTGGCGACGTTGATCTGGTGGTAGGTCTTGGACGGGATATCCACCGTCGTCATGAAATGGAAGATACCATACTCATCTACCTTGATCTGCTCTACTTGGTTGGCGCCAAGGAAATCGCCCATGGTGGCATGAATGCTACCGATAGGCATCGCAAGACCCATTTCAAGTTCGGCTGTCTTGTCGATGTTCTGCAAGTCGATCTCAGAATGACAACCGGCAAACACGCATCCGACCATGATAGCAAGAAATGCATGAAGAGGTTTAAAATGCATAATTTTATATAGATTTTGTTTGTTATAGCCAATTTTGCGTGCAAAATTACAAAAAAAAATCTATATACGCAAGTAAAAAAGCATTTTCTTTGCTATTTTATCGCAAAATATAGATTTTTTCTGTAGCTCGGGTGACGGCGGTGTACAGCCATCGTCTGTATTCCTGCCTTTCTATGGGGTCGCTCATGCGCGCTTCGTCTTCGCCGATTCCGCTGGTGTCGATATAGACGTGCTTCCACTGTCCGCCTTGCGCTTTATGGCAGGTCACGCAGTAGGCAAAACGAACCTGCAAGGCGTTGTAATACTCACTTTCGTAGATCTTCTTGACGAGTTCTTTCTTGTTGCGGATCTCCGGATAATCCTCTGCGATGCGGCTGAAGAGCTCTTTCTGCAGACCGTAGTTCGCTTCGGGGCTGTCGGTCGTCAGCGTGTCGAGCCAGATCATCGCATCGATCTCCCAGTCGTAATCCACCGACCTCAGCGACGCACGGGCGAACTCAAAACCGTACAGCTCATGGCGGTTGTACAGCCGCTCGACGGCAAACATATCACCGTTGGCGAGAAACTCTAAGTTCTCGTATCCCTTCGTCCAGAAGTAGTTGTTTTTCGTCACCATCAACCTGTCGCCGTTGGACAAGTCCTCCTCTTTCCATAACACGCGCGCACGCACGCCTTGGTTATAAAGGTTAGTCATCTTGTTGCTGCGGGCGATGATGAGCGTCTCTTCGGCGCCTACGTCCCGCCAACTCGCCTCGATGGTCTCTATTGCCTCCTCGCCCTTGACCTTGATCACGTCTTTCCCGTTCGGATGAATCCTGACTCCTGATTCCAGATTCCTGATCCTCGTCGCCTCGCTGAGGATCCCGCTGTCTAACGCTTGCCGGGCTACCTCTCTGAGCTGAAAACTGAATACGGACAACTGATAGCTGCTCGCCATGTAGTCAGGCTCGAGCGCCGGGCTCTGCGTGCTGCCTACAGGTGGCAGCTGGGCGTTATCGCCGACGAGGAGGAGGCTGCATCCCTTGTCGTTATACACGTACCGCACCAGGTCGTCTAACAAACACCCGCTGCCGAAAACCCCGTTGTCGCGCTGACCGGAGAGCATCGACGCCTCATCGACGATGAACAGCGTCCGCGTATGCAGGTTATCGCTCAGCGAGAACGCCTCCTCGCCTAACCGGTTCTGACGGTAGATCTTCTTATGGATGGTGTACGCCTGCTTGCCGGAATAACGGCTCAGCACCTTGGCGGCACGGCCGGTAGGAGCGAGTAGGATACAAGGTTGCTTGAGACCCTCCAGCGCCCGTACCAACGCGCTCATGACGCTCGTCTTGCCCGTTCCTGCGTAGCCGCGTAAGACAAACGCCTTCCGTGCGTCACGCGAGACAATAAAGGAGCCTAAGGCCTTCAGCAAACCCTCCTTCTCCGCGTTCGGCTCAAACGGCAATTCCGCCCGTATCCGTCCTATAATGAACTCTTCCAGCATCTTTTTTGCTTCTTCCGTATATAAAATGAAATAAATCCCTTGTCGTTTGTAGCCCTTTGGGCTGATGTGCCTTAGTGCGCTATGCAGCCCGGTGAGCAAGCTCCCCGCTCTGCCTATCGCCCTAATTCACACTCCTTACGGAGTACAAACGCCTTCGGCGATAAATATATATATATTCGCTGCGGATCAATATAACTGCATGGTTTATATTTAT
>CALZRN010000058.1 GCA_945828585.1 uncultured Bacteroidales bacterium
GAGAGGGGTAAGAAGCATACTCCTTTGGAGTGCCATAGAGTTCTCTGATTTTTTGCAGGGCATCGTGGAGGACGAGGACGTCGTCGGGCATATCCGAAGAGACCCGCATAAGCGGATCTCCTTGGATAGCCTGCAATAGAAGAATTCTATTTGCAATAGATTTTGATATTGGAAGGGAAATATTCAATTCACAAATTACAATTCACAATTTACAAAGGGCTTAGGGGGTCGGGAACGAACCACAAGAATTCGTACGGACTCATAAGTTTATACAAAATCCACCAGACGCTTTGTTCATTGATAATTGTTAATTGACATCGGGTAGCGGTGAGTAGTCGCGGGAGTAACGGAGATGTTGCTCGATGTAGCCTTCCGTGAAGTCGATTTGGACGTCGGTGATGTTGCCTTCCGCGTCACGAACGGCGGTATAGACGGGGTTCACGAAACCTTTGTAGGGCGCGAGGTTGAGTTTCTTATAGCGAGCCAAAATCTCTTTGTGGAGGTCTTGGTTGACCTTCACGGCGTATTTCTCGACCATCTCTTTCGCCGCTGCGTAGTCGCCTTCGGAAGTGATGCGTTGGATCTCTGCGAGGAGTTCACCGTAGAGACGGCGGAGGCCCTGATAGTCGTTGATGCGGAGGTAGTGCTTGCCGTCGCGCTCGATGATCTCCACCTCTTTTTTCGTCGCGTGCTCATAGACCCAGTTGGCGATGAGTTGGCGGTTACGCATGTGCGCTTCCTCTATATCTTTGCCCGGCTCGATGCGCACGAGTTGGGTTATCAGGCCGTTCATCTGTTGCTGGTAATAACCGGCTTTGAAGGCCTCTTCGTTGGGCAGAAGGCCGAGTTCTACGAGTTTCGGATCGCCGAGGAAATACAGGCCGAAGAGATCTGCGCGGGCTTCCTCGATGGTCGAAGCGTGCTCTTTGAGGGCATCCTTGGTCACACCCGGCAGGAGTTTGCCGGAACCGTGACCGACGCACTCATGGAGGTCGGTATGGAGATCGCCGCAGAGGGCTCCGTATTTCTCGTAGATAGCGCGGATCTCATCGTCGATCATGAACTCCTCGTTGAAGCCGTTGCCTTTGGCTGCCTCGTTATAGGCGTGCGTGAGATTGTCGATGGTGACGGACTTGGAGCCGTACTCTTTGCGGATCCAGTTAGCGTTCGGCAGGTTGATACCGATAGGCGTAGCGGGATAGCAGTCGCCGGCAAGGATAGCGGCGGTGATGACTTTCGCGGTTACGCCTTTGACCTCTTCTTTTTTGTATTTTGGGTCGGTCGTGGAGTGGTCTTCAAACCACTGCGCGTTGTCAGAGATGAGTTGGGTACGTTTGGTAGCCGCAAGGTCTTTGAAGTTGACCAAGGACTCCCAGGTGCCGGTGATTCCGAGCGGGTCGGAATAGGTCTCTGTGAAGCCGTTGACGTAGTCCACGCGGCTGTCGAGGTCTTTGACCCAGGCGATGCAGTACTCGTTGAAGGTCTTGAGGTCGCCTGTCTCGTTGAAGGCTATCATCTTCTCGATCACCAAACGCTGCTGGTCGTTCTCCGCATATTTGAGAGCCTCTTTGAGCCAATAAACCACGTGCTCAAGGGCTTCGCCGTAGAGTCCGCCGACTTTATAGACGCGTTCCTCGATCTCCCCGTTGTCGTTCTTCACGAGCTGGGAGTTCAGACCGATCCACTTGGGTTCGGGGCTGTCGTCTTTATGCAGGGCGTACCATTTCTCCGCCTCCGCCTGTGTGATGCCTTCGCCGTAGTAGTTGCCGGCGGAGCAGAGAACGAGATCCACACCGTCCTGCGCGGTCGTGCGCTTCGCCATGATAGCGGGGTCGAACATCACAGGGATGATCTCCTCGTCATAGGCGATACCGGCTTCTGCACAGGCGTTGATGAACCACTCCTCGGAGAACTCCGGCAGGAACTTATCCTCGGAATAATGATGGTGAATACCATTGGAGAACCAGACGCGTTTGAGGTAGCGCTCGAAAGCAGCGAACTCATCCGTATTCTTGTCGTACGGATAGTTGAGGTAGAGCGCCTCCAAGGTACGGCGGATCCGGAGGTTGTAACGACCGTTCTGGTCAAAGAGGATGTCGCGTCCCCAGAGGGCTGCTTCGGAAAGGCAATACACGAGCTGCTTCTGCTGCAGGCTCAACGAATCAAACTCCGGCACGTCGTAGCGGAGGATCTCTAAATCATAGAACTTATCCACGTTGTAAACAAATTTTTGTTGTTGCTTTTGGCAACCCACAAAAAGGGACAAAGTAACAATGTACAATGTACAAAGGATTCCTTTTTTCATCAGATTCTTTCTAATACAGTTTTTATTAATTCTTTGATGCGGGGCTTGTAGTCGGTGTTTGCGGCCTCAATCTTACGCTGGGCGATGACACAGCAGACAGTCATAGCGCGGTGACCCATGTGAAGCGCCAAACCTGCGATACACGAACCCTCCATCTCGTAGTTGGTAATCCGCTGACCCTCGTAACGGAAGTCGGTAATCTTCTCATTAATATCCGGAACCGCCAGATCGACGCGCAGCACACGTCCTTGCGGACCATAGAAACCATTCGAAGCGATCGTGCAACCACGCATCATATCGTCCTTGGCGATGCGGTCCACCAACTTAGGATTAGCTGCTACCACGTACGGCACAGCAGCTTTCTTCGGATAACCCACGAAATCTACGAATGCCTTCTCGAATCCCAGATCAGAAATCTTGTCGCGGTCGTGATAGAAAGCCAAGACACCATCAAAACCGATGCTCTTCTGGCTCACAAGGAACGTACCCAGAGGAATATCCTCCTGCATTCCGCCGCACGTACCGATACGGACGATGTCGAGGCTACGTTTCTCCGCCTTCTCCGTGCGGGTCGCGAAATCGATGTTCGCAAGCGCGTCAATCTCGTTCATGACGATGTCGCAGTTATCGGTTCCGATACCCGTGGAGATACAAGAGATACGCTTGCCGTGGAACTTACCGGTGATAGTATGGAACTCGCGACTCTGTACATCGCACTCTATCGATCCTTCGTCAAAGAAAGATGCTACAATATTTACTCGATCCTGGTCTCCCACCAAGATCACTTTGTCTGCCAAAAACTCAGGCTTGAGATGCAGATGAAACGCAGAACCATCCGCATTGATGATTAACTGCGATGCTGGAAATGTTTTCATTGTATTGATAATTTAGATGCCGAACGCGACTAAGCCTCACCACCGGTGAACGGCACGCTGATGGTCGAACCGGGAACAGGTCCGCCGATAGGATTGATCGTGCCGAACTTCTGCTCGTACTGAGCGATGTTATTACCTAATGCACCGAGAATCTTCTTCGCCTGATCCGGCGTTACGACAACTCGTGCGACCACGTTTGCTTGCGGCACACCCGGCATGAGCTGTGCGAAATCCAAAACGAACTCCGTTGGAGTATGTGCAATCAGCGCGAGGTTTGCAAACACGCCCTGCTGTTTGTCCGGGGCGATATTAATGTTCAGTTGTTTTTGTTCTGCCATAATATTTTTAGTTTTAGTTGTTATTTCGGAATTAGGTGATTACGAATTTACCATTTATTGTTTCTTTTCGGGACGATGAGCATCCAGAGGTTCACCAGCGGCAACGCGATATCAAACCACAAGATGCTGCACATCCCAAACCGTTTCTGTCCCATGCGACGCGCAGAGACATTGAGAATCGCCGCTTGCGTGATCCAGCGGACAAGGAACAAACCCAAGGCGATGTACAACGTGAGGAAGGACAAAGGACAAAGGAAGTAACAAGCGATCGTCGTTAGTACTGCGGCATAGAACAGACCTCTGGTCATCGGCTCTAACGCCAACCGAAACTGCGTCTCCGGGCGATATTGCGGAGAGACAGACAGGTGTCTTCTCTTCTGCTGCCACCACTCTTTGATGGTCTTTTTGGAGATGGACCAAGTGTAACTCTCGCGAGAGAGAACCACCGCGGTGTTTTGCTTCGTTGCCACCCGATTGACAAACAGATCGTCATCGCCTGAGCGGTTCGTCATCTGTTTGGTAAAACCGCCGGACCCAAAGAACAACGCCTTGCGGTACGCCAGATTGCGTCCCACACCCATATACGGATGGCCGCATATCGCCGCGCCTAGATAATGCAAACCATTGAAGAGCGTGTCGAACCGCTCCAGACGGTTAATATGTCCCTTCTCCGCAAAATATGCACCGAAACCGAGAACCAAATCTACTCCTTCCCGCTGGTTGAAGCCGCTCATCATCTCCCGAATCCACTGATTCGACTCCGGTACGCAATCTGCGTCCGTCAGAAGCAAATAATCATACTTAGCCGCCTTTGCCGCCAGCGTCAGAGCCAGTTTTTTCGTCGAACCCACACGTGCACCGTAAGGCACAAAAGTCATACGGAGGCGCTTGTCATGAACCATATAACTCTCCACCACCGCGCGGGTGTTATCCTCCGACTCATCGTCCACTACAATCACCTCGTATTCCGGCCATTCCTGCGTCAGCAGAGCCTGCAGATAATTGGCAAGATTGTCTCCTTCGTTATGCGCTGAGAGAATGACAGAAACGCCGGGAGTCAGACTCTCTTCCCCTCCTTTTAGGGAGGGGTTGGGGGTAGGCTTCTTCTTATCTCTCCTTATCCTCCGCGCAGGAGCTGCCATGTATCGGCCATAGAAATAGATTTGTGCGATAAACAAAGCCGCCAAGATTCCTATAAGCGTCCAGTCCAACGTATTTAGTTCAAATGCTATCAAAACGATTATTGATTTTTGATTTGTACCTTATACACATGCGTGCTACTGCCGTCTTCGGCTTTCACGGTGATCGTCCAGGGCGTGCCGTTAACCTCTCCTGGAACAACAGACATCTCTTCTTTGCCTAATTTGCGACCGTTAAAACAAGCAGTCTCGCCTTTGATATTCGTCAGACTTCCGATGCCGCGATAGCCCGCGATAGTAACCTCCGATGCACTTCCTGCCGGCAGGACATATGTCTGCACTTTGCTGCTATTCGGGTCAAAAGCCTTCCATTCCTTGCCGTTGATGACGAGTTTGTCGATTCGCGATGAGTAGATCAATTCCACATCATCGACATACAACGCATTGCCGTCATACATGCCGTCGTTCGCACGGAAAGCAGGATAGTTACCGGCAGAGAAAATGACATTACACATCGTCGGCTTCGCATCGCTCATATAGAAAATCGGCACTTTGATAAGCGTCCACTCGTCATATTTAGCCCGCGCGCGATGCCATCCCTCAGCAATCTGTTTGGCGCACGTCTCTACCGTACACTCGTTGCCGTCGGTCTTCTGACGGATGTCGCTCTCTTCGTTGATGCGCTCCGTCGAAGTGCAACCGCCTTTCTTGTTCTTGTACTCCGTTCCCTTCGAGTTGCCGGACCAAGCATAATACAGCAAATGAAAATCCTCTTTCTCCGGCGCAGGTCCAACACGTTTAACCCACACCGCCATCGTGTCCGGACGGTATTTCCAAGCGATACCTCCTTCCGTTCCTGCTGTAGCTCCGCTGACATTCAAGCCTTTCAGGTACTGCCAAGGCGTACCCAACGACAGAAAACCCGGACCGATAGCGCCGAGCCCGAGTTTCGGAATACCCACCGCACGGTCTGTCACATAAGCACTATAACCGGTTCTACCCGGTTTCTGATACATAAACGTAAACTTGAATCCCGCCTGGTTGATATTCGAACCATGCCATTCGGTCAATTGTTTATCGCCGTTGAACTTATCTCCCCAATTCTCAAAATGGCTGTCTGGCAACTGTTGCGCCAGCATAACTATAGGAGTAAAGACGAGACAAAATAAAGATAAAATGGTCTTTCTCATTTCTTTTTTCGTAAAATCGCTGCAAATTTAGTGAAAATTTTCTATTTACACAAGTAAATGCGATTATTTTTCACAAAATTTTGCATATATGCAAGAATTTTAGTACTTTTGCACCCGAAAAGCGTTGTAGTACATGAATACGTTCGGTTCAAAATGGTCTTTTACCTCCTTCGGTGAGTCTCATGGAGCAGCTATAGGAGGTGTGTTGGACGGAGTTCCCGCCGGGATTTCCATCGACATGAACCTCATCCGCACGGAGTTGGACAAACGCGCCGGAAGGACAAAACACGGACTCGCACAAGACTTAAGTAAGACTCAAGTAAGAGTTTCTGTTCGTGCAAAGAACGAACCCGATGAGGTAGAATGGCTCTCCGGAGTACTCAACGGAGTCACCCTCGGAACGCCGATTGCTTTTCTCATCCGTAACAAAGATGCGCGGCCGGAGGACTACGAATACCTCAAGCACACATACCGCATCGGGCATGCCGACAAAGTCTATGAGCAGAAATACGGTATTCGCGACTACCGAGGAGGCGGTAGAGCTTCCGCCCGGGAGACCGCTGCACGCGTGGTGGCAGGTTGTCTCGCCAAGCAGGAACTCGCTACCAAAGGAGTGCGCATTAATGCACGCTTGATCCAAGTGGGCGCAGAGACCGACCCTGCGAAATTTGCAGAGACCATCGCTGCTTACCAACGCGAAGGAGACTCCATCGGAGGCATCATCGAGTGCCGCATCAACGGCTTACCGGTCGGAACAGGCGAACCGATATTCAATAAACTGCAAGCCGAACTCGCCTTCGCGGTAATGTCCATCAATGCCTGCAAAGGATTTGAGTACGGCACTGGTTTTGAAGGAGTTACGCAGTCCGGCTCCGCCATCAACCACCTCTCCGGAGGCATAGCAGGAGGCATCTCCGATGGTTCGGAAATCATCTTCCGCTGCGTCTTCAAACCCACGCCGAGTACGCCGAAGGCCGGCGTTACGGGACGTCATGACCCTTGTGTCGCAGTCCGCGCCGTCCCCGTCGTCGAAGCCATGACCGCCCTCGCTTTGGTACAATTTTTGTAGAAACAATACCGTAATCCCGTAATTACGTAATACCGAAATAACGATTAAAATTTAAATAACAATGGCACCAAAAAAATTAACCCGCTCTACCAACAAGATGTTGGCAGGAGTATGCGGCGGAATCGCCGAGTTTTTTGAGGTAGATCCCACCTTGATTCGTGTGGCTTATGCAGCTTTGTCTATCTTCACCACCGGTTTCCCGGGCTTGTTGCTTTACCTCATTCTGATGCTGATCATGCCGGCAGCAGGTGGCAATGACGGTCAGAGCAACATCCAGGACGCAGAGGTAGTGGAGTAATGTACAAAGGGACAATGTACTATGTACAAAGGATAGAAAAGAAGCGGCTCGAATGAGTCGCTTCTTTTTGCTATTCAGTACTGGGTTTATTACTTAATCACTACCGGTTTGTATTTCGGTACCAGCACTTTCATAACGCTCCAACCGATGAGGTAAGCCACAGCGCAGACACAGAAGATGATCATGTATCCTGCCGGTTTGCCGGTGAAGCCTGCGAACTTGAATGCCTCACCCATCTGAGCAGCATAGTCGAAGAGCATACCCGAACCTTTGTTAATCAGGAACGATCCCACACCGCCGGCCATGGCACCGATACCGGTGATAGTAGCGACAGCCGATTTCGGGAACATGTCACCCGTTGTCGAGAAGATATTCGCGCTCCAGCTCTGGTGAGCAGCACCCACGATACCGATGATGATTGCTACAGCCCAAGGACCGTAGATACCGCCAAGCGGCTGTGCGAACAGCGCGAAGATCGGGAAGAACGCAAAGATCAGCATAGCGCGCATACGACCTGCGTACGGCTCCATGCCTTTCTTCTCCACGAAGATCTTCGGCAGATAGCCTCCGAACAGCGAGATAACCGTTACAATCGCGTACAGCGTGAAGATCAAAGCAATACCCTGCGGGTCGGAAGCCTTGATACCAAACTGATCTTGGAAATAAGCCGGCGCCCAGAACAGGAAGAACCACCAAACACCGTCGGTCATGAACTTGCCAAACGCAAACGACCAGGTCTGTTTGTGCTTGAAAGCCTCAGCAAACGACATCTGTTTCTCCTCCTTGCTTTCGACTTTCGACTTTTGACTTTCGACTTCATCCTGGTGAATATACTCCAACTCAGCTTCATTCACATGCTTGCTCTCCTCCGGTTTGTCATAGACAAAGATCCAGATACCGGCCCAAATGAAGCCCAGCGCACCGATGATGATGAACGCCCATTCCCAACCGAGGTTCTTCGCCAGCAGAGGAATAGTAGCCGGAGCTGCCAGCGCACCTACCGATGCACCTGCGTTAAACAGAGCGGTAGCGAAAGCGCGGTCTTTCTTCGGGAAATACTCAGCGGTCACCTTGATAGCGGCAGGGAAGTTACCTGCCTCGCCAAGTCCCAAAACCAAACGGCAGAACAGGAACAGATACACACTCACCATGGATATTGAACTCACTATCGCACCGGTCGCTTCCAACAGCGCTGCCTTGCTCTCCAAGCCAACAACCTGCTCGGTTACCCAACCGCAGCCTGCGTGCATCACGGCACCTAACGACCAAACGATGATCGCCCAGAGGTAACCTTTCTTCGTGCCCATCCAGTCGATGAACTTACCGGCAAAGAGGCAGAAGATAGCGTACGCGATAGAGAACACACCGGTGATCGTTCCGTAGTCGGAGTCGGTCCAGTGGAACTCAGGCTGAATAAACTCTTTGAAGGTCAACGACAGAACCTGACGGTCCATGTAGTTAACCGTAGTGGCGAAGAAAAGCATCGCACACATGACCCAACGCCAGTTGGTCATGACAGCTTTTTTTACGTCATTCATAATAATTTTTAATTCTTAATTTTTAATTCTTAATTACTTACGGCACGCTGCAATAATGTCAAAACATTCTTGACATTTTGCCGTGACGTAAGCCCAGTCGCCGGCTTTTACTTTGTCGCTCGGGAAGAGCTTGCTGCCCATGCCGACGCAGTAAACACCTGCTGCGAACCATTTCTCGAGGTTCTCTTTCTCGGGAGCCACACCGCCGGTAACCATGATCTTCGACCACGGCATCGGAGCCATCAGACCCTTCACGAGGTTCGGACCAACTACATCGCCCGGGAACACCTTCGTGAAGTCGCAACCAACCTCCTGAGCTGCACCGATCTCGCTCGGTGTGAGGCAGCCCGGACAGTAGGTCACGCAACGACGGTTGCAGACTACTGCGATATCCTTGTTGAACAGCGGACCAACCACGAAGTTAGCGCCCAGCTGCAAGTACAATGCTGCTGTCGGAGCATCCACCACGCTACCGATACCGAGTGCCAACTCAGGGCACTCTACAGCTACCCACTTGCTCAGTTCGCCGAACACCTCGTGTGCGAAATCGCCACGGTTCGTGAACTCGAACGCACGTACGCCGCCTTCGTAGCAAGCCTTAATCACGTTCTTACATACTTCCACGTCCTTGTGATAGAACACAGGAACCATCGGTGCAGCGGCAATCTTCGCCATCACCTGAAATTTATCAAACCTCATAAATATACAATTTTACGATGTACAATGTACAATGGCCATTGGATGTACATCTGGTTATTCTTTGTTAATTGATCTTTTTGTTGATACTATTGCAGCGACAGTGATACTCAGTAACTCAGAACATTCTTGGATAATATCCCTCATTCTATCTTCCGGCAGAATTTGACAATCCACGATTAGTTCCAGCCAATGTAATGTTTCGTCCAACTCTTCTTCAACCATTTTAAGTTTGTTGAGAAAATCCTTTTCTGATTTTGCTATACAAGCTGCTCTATAATTGGCTGATGGAGAAGTACCAGATCTTATTACTTGGCGCGCTATGGCAGCAGACGCAATGGTGTTAGGCATTGCATCCACCATCCGCACAATACGGATGGCAAATGCTTTATGCCGTTGTTTCAGTTCGTCTTTGTCCATCACCTTTGTACATCGTACATTTATCCTTCGTACTTCCGCTTTAGCGTTGAACTCGTCCGTTAGCGTTACCACCGGCAAGGCTCAGTACCTCATCCTCGCTGACGAGGTTGTAGTCGCCGTTGATGGTGTGCTTCAGCGCCGAAGCTGCTACTGCGAACTCAAGAGCCTGACCTTGGTTGTCCGGGTATTTGAGCATACCGTGAATCAGACCGCCGGAAAACGAGTCGCCGCCACCTACACGGTCAATGATCGGGTTGATCTCGTAACGCTTGCTCTGGTAGAACTCCTTGCCGTTGTAGATCATCGCCTTCCAGCCGTTGAAGGTAGCGCTGTAGCTCTCGCGCAGCGTCGAAACAACATACTTGAAGCCGAACTCTTTCATCATCTGCTCGAAGATGCCCTTGTAGCCCTCAGCGTTGGTCTCGCCGCCTTCTACGTCTGCATCGGGCTTGAAGCCGAGGCACAGTTCTGCATCCTCTTCGTTGCCGATACAAACATCTACGTATTGCATCAACGGACGCATGATCGAGATAGCTTTCTCGCTGGTCCACAGTTTTTTACGGAAGTTCAGATCCACCGAAACGGTCACACCATGACGCTTAGCAGCCTCGCAAGCGAGCTTGGTGATCTCTGCAGCCTTGTCCGAGATAGCCGGAGTGATACCGCTCCAGTGGAACCAAGCTGCACCTTCCATGATCTTGTCGAAGTCAAAGTCCGTCGGATCAGCCTCAGCGATGGCGCTGTGGGCACGGTCGTAGATCACTTTCGACGGACGCATCGAAGCACCTGTCTCGCAGTAGTACAGACCCACGCGCTCACCGCCACGAACGATGTAATCGTCCTTCACGCCGTAACGACGCAGCGAGTTAACGGCAATCTGACCGATCTCGTGCTTCGGCAGTTTGGTTACCAGATAAGCCTCGTGACCATAGTTGGCGCACGAAATAGCCACGTTAGCCTCACCACCACCGGGAATGATTCTAAAATGATCCGATTGTACAAAACGGTCTTGTCCCTCCGGACTCAGGCGGAGCATAATCTCGCCCAATGTAATAATTTTAGCCATAGGTTAAATGAATTAAATTGGTTAATATTGTTGTTAGTTATTGTTTTGCTTTTATTTTTTTATTTATTTGTATTGTTTATATTTATTTCCCCCCCCTTGTCAGCGATGTTCTGTGCCCGCGAGTTCCGCGAGCGGGGGTTAATTCTCTCTTCCTTTCCATCAGCGGTGTCCTGTGCCCGGCACCTCCGTTGCCGGGGTTTCTTCCCCGCATATCCTCTCCGCGATAGCATTGAGTGCCAGGAAACGGTACCGTAGCGCCTCGTGCGGTATGTTCCCCGCTTTTGCTACCACCTCGGCCTCTATCTCGGCCTGCTCATAGAGCTCCTTCTCCGGCTCCAACAATAGCAGTTTTCCTGCTGCGCAAGCCTCGAAATACACGCCTTGCGGCTTGAAATACTTGTAGTTCGGATCCTCCGGCTTCGGGAATCCCTTCTCCAAAAGTACCATTATCGGGTGTCCTGCCTCTCGTACGGCCCTGCATATCTGCTTCTCTCCTTCGGATATCGCCGCCGAAACAAAGACCATCCCTTTTGCCGCTTCGCCCAAACATTCCGCTTTCTTGGCATCTATCTCTGCTTGGTGTAACTTCCGCGAGCATTGAATCACCGCTTTTTGCGGGTAGTCCGCAAGGAATATGTTACCCATAGCCGTAAAACTCATCCCCGCTATTTGCAGATGTTGCCGTATTTTGAACAGCCCCGGATTTGCCCGTTTGAGTGTCAACCGCCGCGGATTATCCTTTATATAATGTATCAGCGCATCCAGTTGCCCTTTGTGAAACAATATCCGATCGTGATACCCATCCGCCCATAGGCCTGTCCTTCTTGCCTGTGTATCTTTCTTTTCTGCCTCACATAAATCGGCAGCACATGACACCGCTGTTTGTTTTTTGTCATTAACCTCCCCACATCTCCTCTCCGTATCTGCCTCCTCCCTGCGGTGTTCTGTATTCGCGAGTTTCGCGAGCGGGATTTTCTCCTCGTTTATTCTCTCCGTATCTGCCTCCTCCCCGCGGTGTTCTGTGTCCGCGAGTTTTGCGAGCGGGATTTTCTCCTCGTTTATCCTCTCCGTATCTGCCTCCTCCCTGCGGTGTTCTGTGTTCGCGAGTTTCGCGAG
>CALZRN010000059.1 GCA_945828585.1 uncultured Bacteroidales bacterium
TCACGGTTCAACATGCTTTCGCACAAATTTCGGCGCAAAGTTACAAAAAAATATTGACATGTGCAAGAAAAAAACGCCCCGAGGGACGTTTTTTTATTTTTAATAAAAGAAATCACCTTGTTTTGATCCAAATCACCGCGTCAGATTCGAGTGTCCAGTTCTTCAAAGGAGAGGAAGGAAGGTATCCGGCATGCTCAAAAATGGCGGAGCAAGCGGTGTTGGTTTGTGCGATGACAGCGTAGAGACAGCGAAGGTGCAAAAAGTCAAAGGCATATTCCTCGATTTTAGCGAGCGTTTCGTGCCCCACTCCCTTTCCCCGATGCTCCGATGCGATATACATTCCTAAAGCCGCACGGCGGTTACGAGGATCGAAATCAAAGAGATCGACGCAGCCGATGGTTAGACCGCCCTGCGGGCTCAAAGACGAAAGACCGCTTTGCTCAAAGACCGCTTCGCTGACAGACTGGATGACAAGACGGAGTTGGCCGTCTTTGTAGATATCGCCGGTAGTGGAGGAGATATACTCTCGCAAGTCTTGCCGGGACAGCGGGTTATGGTTCGCGCCATCCGCCCATGCCGAAGCATCATTCTCCCATTGATAGAGGAATGGCAGATCGGTCGGTTCTATTTTGCGTAAAACAATCATCGGATTAGTCGAAAAGCCGGGCAAAGAAGCCTTTTTTCGGTTTATGAAGATCTTCCATATTGCCTTGCGGAGCCGGTTCAAACGGATGTCCGGTGTGGATCATGTTATAGATCACTCCCCAATCCGGCAGGCCGCCGAGATTGCGATCGTCAATCCAGAGATCCGCCACTAACTTACGAGCGGGCTTATGCTCCGGTTCCTCCTCGGGATAGTTGGAGTTGACGGCATAGAACTCGAGTCCTTTGGACTTGCAGTAATCTACCGCCTCCTGAAGCAATGCGCCCTCACGCACGGTCCAAAGGATAATCTGGTGATGATCCTCTTCCTGCAGTTTCTTCAAGGTCTGGATGGCAAACGGGATTGGTTTGCCTATTTTCGGGTACTCGTGGGTCACGATCGTACCATCAAAATCACAAGCTATAATCATTCGCTGCTGGCTATCCTCGTAAGCGCCACAAAACTGCGTTTTATGGGTAGTTACTCGGATGCCCTCGCTCTTCGGTCCGCACGCACTACGTTAGCGTACGTCCCGAGGTGGAGAGCCCTCTTAGCCAGTAAGAGGTCATTATATTAATATGTTTCTTGATTCGGGTCTTGGGGTTTCATTTCCTGATCCATCTTACCGATGGTGGGTTTGGTAAAATACCACGCGATAGCACTCATCGCCGCCAGCCACATCATCGATTTATAGCAGCCGAAGAGGTAGTAAAACGCAATATTCATGGGCATCGTCAGGCCGACAACAAGAATCCGTCCGGTGGCAATCTTCTTGTATTTCTCCAGGGTGTCGGGCTTGAACAATTTCACCATGTATAAGCCAAACGGAATGGCAACAAGCGTTACTCCAATCGCTACGTATTGAAGGATCATGCCGACTTGCTCCAGCGGAGACAGAGGCTCAAAATCCGGCTGCAAAGTGAGGTAATACATCACTCCGAGAATGATGAGCGTGAAGACCATGACTCCGTAGTAGTAGCCATTGAGGGTTCTGATAATTTTCTCTTCCATTTTGTTTTTATCCTTTAAATTCTATTCGGTTGACGATGGACCGCCCGAGGGTGATCTCATCGGTGTATTCGAGTTGGTTTCCGACCGCTACACCGCGTGCAATCTGGGAAATCTTCACCTCCAGCCCGGCGTTCTGCAGACGGCGGTAGAGGTAGAAATTGGTGGTGTCGCCTTCCATCGTAGTCGGCAGCGCGAGGATGATCTCATCCACGTTTCCTTTCGCCACGCGCTCTATGAGCGAATCAATCTCTATATCCTTTGGACCGACGCCTTCCATGGGTGAAATGACGCCTCCCAGCACATGATAAACGCCGTTGTACTGTCCGGTATTCTCGATGGACATGACGTCCTGGACGTTCTCGACGACGCAGATCGTGGCATGGTCTCGCCTCACAGAACCGCAAATCGGACAGATCTCCGTATCGGAGATATTATGGCACTCGCGGCAGTAAACCACCTCTTTTTTCAGTCGCGTGAAAGCATTGGAGAACGCCTCTACGTCTGCTTCGGGCTGACGCAGCAGATGCAGCACTAAGCGCAACGCCGTCCGCCGCCCCACTCCGGGCAGCGAAGCCATCTGGTTAACGGCCTGCTCTAATATAACACTCGGGTAATCAGACATCAGTTTTTCTTAGCCCATTTGGCAGGGATCATTCGATAGGGATAGCGCTCGCGTATATTCGCCGCATTCGGGCAATCGATGCGGTGGATACGGATACCTTTGAGAACGGAGACGAAGGCAAAAATCGGGTCGCCCGGTTGCGGGTTGCAACATTTCGAGAGGTTATAATCCACGTTCTTCACGTTCATATCCACCTCGATTGCCAAACCTTTGAGTTCGGAACGATCGACATACTCTGTATGCTCGCGGATCGTTGGTGTCTCTTCGGGCATGAGGAGCACGTCACGCAGATGCTGCATGTCCTCCTTTCCGTTTGCCACGGATTGGTACATGTCGGACACCTCTTTGTAACCCAATTTGAGCGCCATGCGGGTGATGTCCGCTTCTGTATATTCGAGTTTCCAGTTCTTGAACCTCCGCTCGATGATCTCCTTTCCTTCCGCCGCTTGTTTGTACTCAATCTCTTTGAGCGCCTGGCGGATCTTATTCTTCGCTTTAGTGGAGACCACGATATTAAGCCAATCGGCATTAGGATGCTGGTTCGGCGAGGTCATTATTGATACCTGATCGCCGTTTTGCAGCTTCTGTCGGATGGATACATTTTGATTCCGAATGGTACCTCCGACACAATGTGCGCCTACTTCGCTATGAATGGAGTACGCAAAATCCAATACGGTTGCCCCTTCCGGCAGACGTCTCAAATCGCCTGTCGGCGTGAAGACAAACACGTCTCCCGAGCGCTGCAAGATGGAGCTTTTCACCCCTTTGTACGACCAGTGTGCCGCGACTCCCTGCTCCGCCACTTCGTCCATTCGGCGGGTACGAATTTGCACTTCTACCCATCTGTTTTGAGGTCCCAAAACGGTCGTATGAAGCGATTCATAACCGTTCTCTTTGGGTACAGAAAGCCAGTCTCGCAGACGTTTGGGGTTCGGCGGGAAGATGTCGGTAATGAGCGAATAGACCTGCCAGCAATCCGATTTCTCACGCTCTAGCGGAGAATCCAAGATGATGCGGATAGCGAACAGATCATAGATGCGGTCCACATCGCAATGCTGCGCCTGCATCTTATGATAGATGGAGTGAATCGATTTCGGGCGACCTTTGATGGTAAATTTAAAACCCTCCACCTTGAGTTTCTCCTCCAACGGGGCGATAAACGAAGCGATATACGCCTCACGTTCCGCTTTTTTGGCATTTAACGCGTGCGCGATATATTTATAGGTGTCGTAGTCCAGAAACTTCAACGCCAGGTCTTCCATCTCCGTTTTGATCTGGTACAAACCGAGCCTATGCGCCAACGGTGCATGCAAGTTCTGGGTCTCGCGAGCGATGTGCCGGCGCTTCTCAGAATCCCCTTCCGCGTCGAGCTGACGAAGCAGTTCAAGACGCTCTGTTAGTATCGTGTATAGGACTTTATTGCTATCTTCCATATAGGCTAATCTCAAAAAACGCTGCAAATTTACGATTTTTCTTGCACATATGCAAATTTTTTTGTACCTTTGCAGCGATTTTTTGCAAATAATAAATTTAACCGATAATGAAAACAACAAGAAACATTGTAATTTGCGTATTAAGCATCGCCGCAGTAGTGATGGCTTATTTCTGCGTAACGAGCGTAACAACGCCGATCAAGTTTGAGAACACGCGTGCAGAGCGCGAAGTAGCAGTGATTAAGAATCTGGTAGATCTCCGTACAGCAGAAGTGGAGTATCACCACCAAAACGGTCGTTTCACGGCTAATTTGGACAGCCTGCTTCTATTCCTGAAGACCGCTCCGAAAAAAGAGGTATTGAAGGAAGGAAGTCTGACGGACAAGCAGTTAGAGGCCGGTCTGACCGAGCACAAAGCTGTTAAGATCCTGAATGAGGCAAAGAAGAAAGCGCTGAAGAAGAACCAGTTTGAGGACAACGATGCGTTGTACGCTTATATCTGGGAGAAGGACAAAGACGTGGTTAGCAATGGTTTGGCAGGTTTCCGTCGTGACACGATTGAGTCGAACATGCTGCAGGCGCTTTATAAAGGCGAGTACGACGAGAAGAGCATCGACCGTATTGTTGAGATTCCTTACAGCGAGGGCAAGCGTTTTGAGATGGAGGTAAACAACGATTACAAGACCAGCCAAGGCATCCGCGTGCCGCTGTTCGAGGCTCGTGCACCGTTTGAGAGCTATCTTAGCGACCTGAACGAGCAAGAGTTGGTGAACCTCATTGACCGTGAGACCAAGTTAGAGCACTATGCCGGTTTGAAGGTCGGCGACATCTACGCTCCGAACAACAACGCAGGTAACTGGGAGTAACCGGTTTAGAACCGGAGCAAGACAGCCATGCGAATAATCTCTGGCACATACGGGGGGCGGCGATTGTCGCCCCCTAAAAATATCACCGCGAGGCCCACTACGGACTTTGCGAAAGAGAGCTTGTTCAATCTGCTCAATAACCGAATGGATTTTGAGGGGATTGATGTACTGGATCTCTTTGCCGGTACGGGAGGAATAGGACTCGAGTGTGTCAGCCGCGGCGCACGGGAAGTGACGGCTGTAGAGATTGCGCATGTGCAGCAGAATTGGATTATCAGTTGCTGCAAGCAATTAGGCATCCGCAATCTGAGCGTCATCCGGGGCGATGTATTCAAGTTTCTGAGTGCTTGCCGTACGAAATACGATCTGATTTTTGCAGATCCTCCATACGCCTTGGAGGAACTGCCTGCTCTACCCGACCTGATTCTCAAGCAGGAGATACTAAAAGAAAACGGATGGCTGGTCATCGAGCACGGTAAAGATACCGATTTCACCAGCCACCCGCAGCATGTAGAGACGCGTACTTACGGTAGCGTCCATTTCAGTTTCTTTCAGTCTATATAAATTTCCAAGAGTTTGCATTCTCCTTTCGGCTCAATACGAATGTCATTGAGCGCAGCGGGAACAAGTACGGCTTCTCCTTCTTTTAGAGAGACTGTGCGGTCTTCCGTCTCGCAATCCAGAGCCGTGAGTAATGCTTCTCCTCCGACACACATAAATGCCACAAATGAGTCAAGCGGCGCATAATCGCGTTGTACAGGTCTGTTAAAAGTCAGCAGATTCGTCGTAAAGAAAGGCGATTTACAGAGGTTTACCGCTCCGTTCATAACGGGCTGCGGATGAGCAGCAGTCGTTTCTTTTGCCGGAGAGAAATTCATTACATCCAGCGCCTTATCCAGCTTCAGCGGACGCATCCGTCCGTCATTTCCTACCCGATTATAATCGTACAAGCGGTACGTAATGTCACTATTTTCCTGTATCTCCGCCACGATGGTGTCCCGCTGCATGGCATGTACTGTCCCGGCAGAAATAAATGCTACATCTCCTTCTACGACAGGGATGTGACACAGATATTGCGCCAGCGTTCCATTCGTTATAGCCGCATGAATAAGCGAGGCGTTCATCGTCTGATTCCATCCGAGATAAATAGACCCTTTCCCCTGTGAGGGAAGGACATACCACATCTCCGTCTTTCCGAGAGACTGCTCATGCTCCATGGCGTATTCATCATCCGGGTGCACCTGGATAGAGAGATCATCTACGGCGTCAATAAACTTCATCAACAGCGGGAATTGGTTTCCGAAGGTTTCATAAACCTTCTCTCCCACCAGTTCGTCCATATAGACCTCCAGCAGATCCTGCAGCGAATCGCCGGCATGAGAGCCATTGGCTACTTCAGTCGGATATTTCTCTATATCTGAAATCACCCAAGCCTCCCCGACGTTCTCATAGTCCGCAGGAACGTGGTCATACCATTTCGCGATAGTGTGGCCGCCCCATAGTTTATGGAATAGCTGAGCCTGGAATTTAAAAGGATAAAGCATAAATATTATTTCTTATTACGGATGTGTTGCTCCCATTTCCACGCAGAAGCAAGTACGTCGCGAATGGGTGTTTCGGCTTCCCAGCCAAGCGCTTCGTTAGCCTTCTTCGGGTCTGCCCAAACCTGCTCGATATCTCCTTCGCGGCGACCGACAATCGAATAAGGCAGTTTGACTCCCGTCGCAGCCTCAAACTCACGGATAAGCGTCAGCACGCTCAGACCCTTTCCGGTACCGAGGTTGAAGACCTCTACGCGCTTGCGATCCTTGGCGTTCAACATGCGGTCGATGGCTTTGACGTGCGCCTTTGCCAGATCTACTACGTAGATATAATCGCGGATGCAAGAGCCATCGGGTGTGTTATAATCATCTCCGAAGACCTTCAGCTCCGGGCGCATGCCGATAGCCGTCTGAGTAATAAACGGCAGGAGGTTCTGCGGCACGCCATTCGGGAGCTCTCCGATCAGAGCAGACGGGTGTGCGCCAATCGGGTTGAAGTAACGTAAGATAGTGGCAGACAGCGTTTTATCGGCATGCGCCTCATCGTTGATGATCTCTTCGTTGATCTGCTTGGTATTGCCATACGGCGAGAGTGCTTTCTGGATTGGCGCAGTCTCATCTACCGGCAGATGGTCGGCGTCCGGCTGACCATACACCGTGCAAGAAGAGGAGAAAACGATATTCTTCACTTCATGCAGACGCATCACCTCCAACAGCGTAACGAGGCTGCCGAGGTTGTTGCGGTAGTAAAGAAGCGGCTTCTCCACCGACTCACCAACCGCTTTGCTGGCTGCAAAATGGATGACGCCAACGATGTCCGGATATTGTTTGAACACATGATCCAGATCCATGAAGTTGCCGCAGTCGATATTGGCAAAATCCGGTTTCTTTCCCACGATGGCGGTAATGCCGTCCAGCACATCGATGGAGGAATTACTGAGGTTATCGACGATCGTCACGTCGTAGCCTTGTTGCATCAGTTCGACAGTCGTATGCGAGCCTATATATCCGGTTCCGCCGGTTACTAAAATACGTGCCATATTAGAACAATTTCTTAGGGTAAACACCCTCTTTGATTAACTGATTGATCTTCATTACCACCTGCGGTCTGTCCTCCGAATAGGTCACGCCGAACCATTTAGACGGGGTGTCCAGCACTTTGCAAGTCGCTTTTCCTTCGCCGATAAGCTGGTTCACCAGCGTCGGGATATAGAACTCGGATTTCAGTTCCTGCCCTTTCTGCGCCAGGAAAGCACGGAAGGCCGCCTCGCTATATTCAAAATACTCCGGCGTGAAGCCCCACATGTTCATGGATACAGGAGTATGCGGATCCAGCGGCGTGTCCACGCCGTTTTCCGTAAAGACGATCGTGCCGTTCTTATCCTCTATCTGCGTACGCTCGACCACATCGGTCAGATGGCCCTCAGCATCCGTAGAACAAACGCCACGGCTGACCGATCCGTTCTCGCTCAGGGTGTTGGCTACGCGGTAACCGACCATGCAGTATTCGCCTTTCTTGCCCTCTACCGAGCGCAGAAAATCTGCCAGAACCTGGTAGGACTCTTTGCCGTAGAAATCATCGGCATTGATGACCGCAAACGGCTCTTTGATCAAGTCGCGCCCCATGAGCACAGCGTGGTTGGTACCCCATGGTTTCGTGCGCTCGGGGTTATACGTGCATCCCTCCGGCACTTTGTCCACCGATTGGAAGCAGAGTTCGCATTGTACCTTACCCTCATATTTGCTCAGCACGACGCGGCGGAAATCCTCCTCAAAATCCTTACGGATCACAAAGACAATCTTCCCGAATCCTGCGCGCAAAGCGTCATACACACTGTAATCAAGGATGGCTTCGCCGTTGGGACCGAGACCGTCCATCTGTTTGAGACCGCCGTAACGGCTTCCCATTCCGGCTGCCAAGATAAATAATGTTGGTTGCATATTTGTTCGTGTTATTCGTTAACGATGATTGTTTTGCCGTCTTTTTTCTTATGCCGGAACCATAATCCATAGACCTCCGAGCAGTTTCCGGCGGTGATGAAGGCCTTGATATGATTATTGCGGATGAACGCCATAACCGACGAGAACTCGTCCTGCGTCAGGAGCGTCTGAATTTCCGTCTGCTCTTCTCCGCTATAGCCGCCTTGCACTTTGTACAACGAGCAGCCGCGCACGAGGTCCTCCACTATATATTTACGTACGCGCTCGGATTCCGCGGACACGATACACACGCGCTTGCGCCTATTAAGCGAAGCGGTGAAGTAGTCAATCGCCAGGCCGTTGATCCACGTACCGATAATGCCGATTACCACCATGCGGAAGTCATTGATCAGGAACGAGGTACAGCAGATGATCACGCCGCCGATCGCAACCGACGTACCGATGTCGAAATGCAGGTATTTGTTGACGATCTTTCCTAATATATCCAGACCTCCGGTAGAGGCGTTGATGCGGAAGAGGAAGGCCTGGCAGGCGGAGAGCAGGAGGACGAAGCAGATGAGGTCAAACCACACATCGCCTTGTCCCAGACCGCCGCTCATCACGCTGTCGCGCACTCGCTCCATCACTTCGCCTGAGCGGCTGAGGATATACGGATTGCCGTTTGCGTCCAGTACGGTCTGGCCGGCTTGAAGTTGCGAGAGGATATCCGGCGCCTCAATCACTTTATGCGTAAAATTGGTATTCGGATAGATGCGGTCCCATAACTGAGTCAGCGGACCCAAGATCATCGCCGTATAGACTGTCTTGGCGCCGAACTCATTACCGATCAGTATAAACGCTAACAACAGCAGGAAGGCATTGATACCCATTACCCAGTAGGAGAAGGTATCGGCCGTTCCGCCGAACATGGTATTGAGTACGATAGAAAGACCGGAGATAGAACCCACGATCAGATGGCTGGGCATTAAGAAATAGTAAACAGCGATAGCGCCGAAACTCATACCCACTGTCATCATCACCAGTTCTCTCCAGAACTTTTTCGTCTTGATAGCCTGCAGAAATGTATGGAGTAAATCGCTCCAATAAGCTACAGTAAAATACTGTTTGAAATGGTTTTCCATGGTTGTTTATGCTTGCTCAACGACTACCAATCGCGCCGTGCGGCGGGTAGTCTGGCTGAGCATGATTGTTTTTCCGTCTTTCGCTTTCTCCAATATCTCCGGCGTGGTGCCGCGGATGGTCAGAAGCGAAAGGTTTTCATTGTATGTCACGTTGAAATGTTTCTGCAACTCGGCAATCGCCTCCGGCACAAAGCGCGTGTTGTCCACGCAGACGGAGATCGTCACAGCCGACGATTGAATCAGCGACACTTTGAGCCTGTGACGGTTGATAATCTCGAAGATATCGCTCAGGCTCTCCTCTAACGCAAACGCAAAATCCTTGGCCCTCATGGTAATGAGGATCTGGTTCTTGCGCCAGATATACACCGGCACATCAATCGGTCCCACGCCGTCTTCCGCAATACGCGAACCCTCTGCTGTCGGATCGCCGAAGGGCTTTACGAACAAAGGAATCTGCTTATTCTCAAGCGGGCGGATCGTTTTCGGATGGATTACTTGCGCACCCGAATAACTCAACTCGACAGCGTCCTGGTATCGCAACGAAGGAATCAGAACGGTGTTCGGCTCGATACGCGGATCGGCATTCAGGATACCCGGCACGTCTTTCCAGATTGTCACGGATTCGGCATCGAGATAGTTACCTAACAGCGCAGCTGTGTAATCCGAGCCCTCGCGACCCAACGTCGTGCGACGACCGTCAGCCGTGCCGCCGATAAAGCCTTGCGCCACCACGATCCGAGGACGCTGACGCCGGTTCCAGCCGGAACGAATGAGCGAAGCGCTGGTCTCGTTATCTACCCTCGCCTCGCGCCAGGTCTCGTCCGTACGGAGCAGTTTCGGCATGTTCCACCACTCGACCGGAAGACCTTGTTTCAGGAGATAAACCGCCACAATCTGCGTGGACATGATCTCGCCCAAAGAGACAATCTGGTCGTAGTTCTCGTCAAACGATTTGGCTGGGTCATACGGGATCTCGCCTTGCAGACGGATATCCACTCCCGGCTGCAGACCCAGCTCCTTCATGATCGCTACGTGAAAATCGATGATATCCACCCATTGCTGCAAGGCTTTCTCTTCCTGCCCTGCCGCCAGAGCTTCTACCACGCGCTCCAAGGCGTTGGTGGTCTTTCCCATAGCGGACACGACGACCATCAGATCGCCCTCTACCATGCGAACAATCTTCTCCACGTTCCGAACGCCTTCTGCGTTCTTCACGGATGCCCCACCAAACTTATAAACCTGAGCCATCAGTATTCAGCTTTCAGTATTCAGAGATTCGCCATGCGAATTGCTGTATAGGCGCCTTCGATTCCTTTATTGCCCAACTTGCCGCCACAACGGTCCAGTGCCTGTTGTTTATTCAGGGTCGTCAGCACCGAGAAGATTACCGGCACTTTGCCTTGCGCGTTCAACGTCGCTACGCCCTGCGTCACGGATTGGCACACATAATCGAAATGCGGCGTGTCGCCCTGAATGACGCAGCCGATGACGATGACGGCATCCACGCGCTCCTCTTTCGTGATACGCGCAGCGCCGAAAGTCAGCTCCACTGCGCCGGGGACATGGATGACGTCGATATTATCCTCCTCCACCCCGTGCTTCAGGAAGGTGTCAATGGCACCTTGCGCCATAGCGTACGTGATCTCGCTATTCCAATCCGCTACTACAATCGCATAGCGCTGACGTCCGAGGACATCAGCGCTAGGCAGTTGGGAAGCGTCATATTTTGACAAATCAGTAGTCATAGAAATTTACCATTTGGTCATTTACCATGTACGATTTATTTAGAAATAGCAATGTATTTGTCGATATCCTGCGCCTCTGCAGAAGCCGGATAATCAGCCTTGATAGTCTCAAAAGCCTTCAGCGCTTTTGCGTTCTGGCCCTCGTGCAGATATACGAGACCGGCTTTCTTCAGGCTCATCGGAGCAATCACGTTGTTGCCGGACTTTGCAGCAGCCTCAAAAGCCTTGGCAGCTTTGCCATACTCTTGGAGCTCTACATACGCGTCGCCGAGCAGCTGATGAGCGGCCGGATCGATGTTCACGTCGTCTGCGTCAAATTTCTTGAGGTACTTGGCAGCCTCTTCGTACTCGCCCTTCTCGAAATAGCAGATGCCGGCATACAATGCTGCCAACTCGCCCTGCTGATAGTGGCTGTACTCGTCTGCGATTGCCTCAAAACCGATGCACTCAGCGTCGTCGCCGTTCAGCGCCTTGTCGAAATCGCCCGCCATGAAATAAGCCACAGCCTTGGCGTTTTCGTTCGATGCCTCCAGAGCTTTCGGCTTGATCACGTACTGGTTGATAGCGATGATACCCATCACTACAACGGCGATGCCGCAAACGATCCAACTGATGAGGTTTGCATTGTCCTCAATCCATTTACCGGCACCGGTCAGCGCCTCATTTACTTCTTCTAACTGTTCGTCCTGTTTTACGAACTCTTCTTTCTTTTTTGCCATTTTATTTGTTGTTTTATTATTTTCAATAATATGGTTTTCACAAATCGGCTGCAAAGTTACTACTTTTTTTTGACATATGCAAGTGTGCGTGCATTTTTATTTGATTTTTAGGAGAAAGGGAGAAGAGAAGAACAGGGCGTACTGCAGGGCAAGTGCCTCCTATTAGGGTACGTATTGGGTAGCGTAACATCCAACGAACCACCAAGGTATCTCCAAGGAATCACTAACGATTCGTCCCTCGCGCGGCGTAGTAAAAAGATGTCGGAATAACATTCCGACGCAATTAACGAAAGAAAAAAAATGCACTGGCGAAAGTGGCGATATTGGCGATATCGCCAAAATTGTCAAT
>CALZRN010000060.1 GCA_945828585.1 uncultured Bacteroidales bacterium
ATTATTGGATTACTCGTTCGCTTGCCCAATTGGCTCGCAGCCCATATAGTGAACAAATGGTGTTTAAAGGAGGTACTTCGCTAAGTAAAGCATATGAGTTGACGCATCGGTTTTCAGAAGATATTGATGTGGCAGTTATCAATGCAGACCATTATTCTCAAGGACAATTGAGGAGACTGATTCACCATGTTGCGCATAGTATGAGCGAAGGTATGGAAGAGGTGCAAGGGAGTACCATTACTCGCAAAACATCTGCATATTATAAACAATTATATACATATCATTCATTGATAGATAGTTATGAAGATTTACCTATCCGTGAAGAACAAGTCCTTCTTGAAATAAATTCATTTGCTAATCCATATCCCTATGTAAAGGTCGAAATGCAATCATTCCTCGCGGAGTTCCTTCAAAGTAAAGAATCGTCTCGTTTTATTATAGACGAGTACCAACTGCAACCTTTTACTATCAATGTATTGGACAAGAGGCGTACGATGTTGGAGAAAACGGTGTCATTACTCCGTTTCTCTTTTGCGGAGGATAGTGAGGAATTGGCTTCTAAGATTCGGCATTTTTATGATTTGTATTTTCTGATGCAAGACGCAGAGTGCCGGGAATATTTAGTGTCAGAGCAGTTTAAGAATGAGTTCAGGGAATTGTATGCACATGACCAGGAGTCATTTGATCACCCGAAAGGATGGAATAAACAACCACATTGCGCGTCTCCATTGCTGATGGATTTTGATGCCGTGTGGAAGCAATTATGCAGGACTTATGAAACGAAGATCCCGCCACTTGCGTATGTGCAGCCTATACCGTCGGCTGATTCAGCAGCTGATGAGTTTAGGAAAATAAATGAAGTTTTGAAGACAATATAATCATATGTTAACAGCTATAATTTGTACATATAATCGCGAAAAATACATCGGTCCTCTATTGGATAGTATCGCTGCAAACGATTTGTCTAAAGAGGAATACGAAATCCTTTTGGTAGATAACAACTGCACGGATAATACTCGTGAGGTTTGCAAGGCGTTTGCTATGGCACACCGGGAAGTGAACTTTCGTTATGTTGTAGAGTCGGAACAAGGACTCTCCGCGGCACGCAATAAGGGTATTAAGGAAGCAAAAGGTGATATCCTTGTGTATATCGATGATGATGCGCTGGTTGACCCGCATTATTTGCGTACATACGCAGAATGGTTTGACGCGCATCCTGAGACTATGGCTTGCGGCGGACCTGTAGAGCCGCTTTATGAAACCGCCGAACCAAGTTGGTTTACTCCTTATACAAAAGCTTTGCTAACGGCATGGGTTAATTATGGAGAGCAAGTTCGAACTTATCCGAAAGGACGTTATCCGAGTGGAGGAAATGCTGCATTTAGAAAGATCGTCTTCGATCAAGTAGGACTGTTCAATACTGCATTGGGACGTAAAGGGAATAGCCTTATGGCTTCTGAAGAGAAAGATATATTTGATAAGATGCACGCGCTTAAAATGCAGATTTTATATCTGCCGACACCGGTGTTACATCATATTATTCCGCAAATCAAATTGGAGGCAGACTATTTCAACCGCTTAACGTTTCAAATCGGTTCAAGTGAGCGACAAAGAACTTTAGCAATAGGGAAGAGCAAATATCTCCAACGCCTGTGTGCAGAACTGGTCAAATGGGCAGGAACACTTGTTCTGCTATGTATATATACAATCAGTTTCCACCCTGCCAAAGGATGGAAACTGGTACAATTCCGTGCGAATGTAACAAGAGGATTATTTGGCTCTGGTAGGTAAATGACGCTTCCAAATAGGCCATGTGATGCCTCCGATGACGATGATCAATAATAGAATCGAGAAGGCATAACTCCACTTGTCGAGTATTAATGTATTTGGAACAAACTCCATCTTGATTGTGTGTTCACCTGCAGGAATAATTGCTGCACGGAGTACATAATTCACGCGGCCGATTTCTTTCTCTTCACCATCGATATACAAATGCCATCCTTCGGGATAATAGATCTCCGAGAAGATCGCTACGCGGTCGCTGGCTATGTTAGCAGAGTAGGTAAGCGCATTCGGTTGGTACTGCGTGAGTACAATCTCATCAGCCTCGTTCGGTTGCGCCTTACAGGTCAATACTTCGCGGAATGTCTCATCCGCTACAGCCGTCTTATGCAGATCAATGGAGTTGAGTGCGGCGCTCTCATCATCAGGCGTCGGCACAAACTGCACTTCGTTCACAAACCACGCATTGCCCATCGCATCTGGATTCGGATAAACACCTTGGCGCGTGATGATATATTTGGTGTTAAGCATGTTAATTACATTCCAGTTCATCTTACTGATGTGCTCATCAATAAGATCCTGGTAGCGACGTAACTTAACAGCCGAGTAACCACCGATTGATTTGAGGCGGTAGCTTGTACGCGCGTCATTGAAGGTGTTAGTATTGAGGTTCAGCACGCGATAGTCAAGGCTCTCGTCTTGCAGAATCTGTTCCTCCCACGGTTGCATTTTAAAATACGCCTCGTTATCCTTAGTTTTAATGAAATTGTCGTTATTGAAGAAACGCTTGTCCACCGGCACCATGTCTAACAATATCAACACAGCCAAGCCGGCGAAGAAAAGGCTGTTAGCTATTGGCTTTTGGTTATTGGCTTTTTGCCAAGAATACCAGAAAGTAAGTGCGAAGCCTAATACTACAAAGAGCAGCGAACGCCAAGCATCTGCCTTAGCTAAGGCAACGCGTTCGTCTAATATGGCATCATACAACCAATCAGGCACTTGCGTTTTCCATTGTGCATCGAACGTACTCGTCATATCTGCGCTACCGGCATAGATACCTGCGAGCAAACATATTCCTGCGGTCATTCCGCCTGCAATAAATAGACTATTACGCAGTTTCTTCCACTCAACTTCGCCGCTGATGATTTTCTGCAACCCTAAGAACCCTAAGAGCGGCATCGTGATTTCTGCTACCACGAGAATAGACTCTACGGCGCGGAACTTATTGTACATTGGGAAGTAGTTAAAGAAGAGTTCCGTGAGCCACATCATGTTCTTTCCCCACGCAAGGAAGATGGACATGAGTGTTGCAAAGAGTAGTGCCCATTTGTATGCACCCGGTACGATAAGTAAACCTAAAACGAAAAGGAAACAAACAACAGCGCCTACGTAAACGGCACCTGAGGTGAACATCTTTTCTCCACGATAGGTAGGTACATGTTCGCAGAACTGTTCTGCATCGCGTTTAGACACGCCTTTGCTGCGCATTGTCTTGCATAACTGCGAGTCTTTGCCAATATTATATCCGCTGGCACCGCCTTCCCAGTTAGGAATCAGGAGTGTGAGCGTTTCGCCCTTTCCGTAACTCCAATCGGTCGCATATTTGATGTCCAAACCTTCTGCCGGTGCATCCTGCGCCGGTTTGGTGAGTTCGCTATGTCCGCCGCGCATAGTTTCTTTCAGATAGGAACTATTCATGTCGATCCAGCTGTATTTAGTACCAAAAATCAAGGCACTACACAGCAACAGGGCCCCCACTGATATTCCTAAATCTTTCCATTGTTTATCCTTGATATGCAGATACAGTTCTGCGCAAACCATCACCCCAACCAGCATAACGACATAATAACTCATTTGTGGGTGCGAAGTGATTCCTAAGAAACCATATAGTAGGAAAAGTGGGAGACCTAGCCAGTATTTCTTACGCATAGTGGCATAGAAACCACCTATCATGGGTGCCAGGAAACCGATAGCGGTGGCTTTGGTCATGTGACCGGCGGGGATGATTAAGAAGAAATAACTACTCATCCCAAGCGCCATACCTCCTACAATACTCAGCCAAGGATTGACTCCAAAGCAGAGGAGCATTAGGAAGAAACCGAAAAAATAAGCGAAAATCAGCCCAATAGATTCCAGTCCGTCAGTAAATCCTAAATGAAGTACCTTAAGGATACCACTTCGTACTTCCCCGGACGGCATATTGCCGGTAATCTGAAAAGTCGGCATGCCACTAAACATGGAGTTTGTCCACCATGTTGTTTCGCCTGTCTGCTGTCTATATGTGCGTGCTTCGTTCGACGCTCCCTGCCAACTGCTTACATCACCTGCCTGGAGCACTTTTCCCTCCAATAACGGGCTGCAATATATTACGGCAAAGCCGATAAATACTACTAATGCCACCAGATAAGGCGCGATTTTTTTCCAATCTATTTTCATATTATTTGATCATTTTTCGGATTTCACATAACTCATCCCTTACTCGCATCAGAATTTCTATCGCCGATTGGCGTTCATCGGAATGCCGGGTATTGGCTTTGAGCTCTTTGCGGATGGCTTCAATACGGGTGATCTTGAGTTCGTCACGTATATAGCGAATCCGTTTAATCACCTCCTGATCCTCGCGCGTATAATACCGATTCCCATGACCGTCTTTCCGCGGGCTCAGTTCCTCAAACTGCTTCTCCCAATACCGCAGCGTGGAAGCCGGCACGCCGGTCTCCGTCTCCGTCTCGCGAAGCGAGTAGTATTTCTTTTCGCCATCCATAGTGTCTTTCTACTTTCGACTTTTGACTTTCGACTACTTGCAAATCTTCAACTTCTTGCCGTCACGGATATTATCGCTCTTCAGTCCGTTCCATTGCTTCAACTGCTTAACCGTACAATGGAATTTCTTCGCAATCCCGCCTAACGTATCGCCTCTTTTAATGGTATAATACGTCACGCCGTTCACGCGGTAAGCCCCGTTGACTGACGTCATCTTCGCCAACTCAATCTCCGCGCGGCGGTTGTTGATCAAACTGTCTGCCTTGTAGGCCGCAATACTGTCTGCGCGGTCGATATACAGACCCATCTTGTCGGCCGGAAGACACAGCGCATAGCTCTTTCCGCCCGGCAGAATATCGCGTGAGTATTGCGGATTGAGCCGCCGTAACTCGTCCATCTCGATGTTCAGATTCTTGCTCAACTGATGCAAATGCAACCTCTGCGTCGTCCGAATAGTATCGGTAATCAGCACTTTCTGCTCGATCGGAGCCTTGCATATACCGTGCTCCTGACCGTAGTTCATTGCATAATTGGCGGCAATGAAAATCGGTACGTAATTCCTTGTCTCGCGAGGCAGGAAAGGATAGATAGACCAGAAATCCCGCTTGCCGCCGGATCGCCGGATCGCCTTATTCACATTGCCGCTGCCGCAGTTATAGGCTGCGATGACTAAGTTCCAATCGCGGTAGATGGAGTACATGCTGCTCAAGAACCGGCATGCTGCCTCCGTGGACTTTATCGGATCCATTCGCTCATCGACCAGGGAGTTGACCTCCAGACCGAAAAGCTTTCCCGTGGCCGGCATGAACTGCCAAAGACCTGCAGCTCCTGCGTGTGAACGAGCCATCGGGTTCAACGCCGATTCGATGATCGGCACGTATTTCAACTCGTACGGCAAGTCATAGCGTGCCAATGCCTCCTCAAAGATCGGGAAGTAGTACTCGCTCATGCGCATCAATCGCGCCACCTGTTTCGGATTACGTTTCACATACCTTATAATAAACGCGCGCACGCGCTCGTTATACGGCAACTCAATCACGCACGGCAACGCCTGCAGTCGCGCTTTATACACGGAGTCGGGCAGGGTAGTGGTATCGTGTACCGCCACGCAATCGGTGGTGTCCAACCACTGCAGACTCCAATCCAGAGACCGCAACTCGATATCCGTCAGGTCGCTGTCGTTCCAGAGTGTGTAGAACGGCTGCAACGGCGTGATTTCCACCGCTGTGTCTTCCGTCACTAACGAGTCAGCCGCCATCATCGACACTAACTCCAACGACTCCACACTCGTGCTATCTGACGCCACGCTGTCATTCGCAAACGCTTGCACTTCTTGTACTTTTTGCACTTCCTGCGCGCACACCATACCTGTTGCGCCAAGAAGCATAACTATCAAAAATAACTTTTTCAAAACTGTATAGCTAATTTTATTTCTGCACTCTTTTGCTGGTTTTGCAAATCATAATATATCTGAGGCTCTACGTTCAGCGTCAAGTCCGGCGAGATGTCGTAGTCAAATAACTGCGCATCTACATACGCGTCTACCAGACTCAGCGCATATACTATAACCGTCGCCAAAATCGAGTAATCCCTGTATCGCCGGTAGATGTTCTGCTGATTCTTCAGCGTGTTCATCCATCTGTCCTGTCCGCCGACGCGCTCTAAGTTATACCCATCAGGAATGACGGCTATATAACTCTTGCTTGGGTCTTCACTTACCGTCCCGGCCTGAATATCGTTATACAGATCCAGGTACGCCGTCTTGTAATTGCTATGTCGGTTACTCGTCCAGTTAATCGCATAGCCGCATCCCATGAATGCGCCATACACAATCGGCAGTTTCCAATAGGACTTATTGTAGATCTGTCCTGCGCCGGGGAAAATGACACCCAGCCAGACCGCTTTATTCGCGTCCGGTTTCTTGAAGAACACACTGTCCTGCTGTGCAAAAAGCTGCATCGGCAGGATCAGCAATACTATGATCCACAACCGTTTCAACCTAATCTCTGAACGATCGTTTCCAACTCTTGCTCGTTACCAAAAGCAATCGACACTTTGCCGCCTTGGATCTTCACTTTCAGCCCCATTCGGCCGCTCAGCTCTTTCTCCAACTCGCTGTACGGATTAGCGCTTTTCTCTTTCTTCGGCTTCGCAGTGCCCTTGTCCTCTTGCGCCAGTTCCTCAACCTTGCGTACCGACAGCCCCTCGCGCAGAATCCGTTGATACAAGGCCAGCTGATGCTCTGCCGATGGCGAAGCCAGAATCGCACGGGCATGACCCATCTCGATCTTCTTCTCTTTGATACCCACTTGTATCTCTGCCGGCAGCTTCAGCAACCGCAGGTAGTTCGCTACCGTCGCGCGTTTCTTGCCCACGCGCTCCGCCATCCGCTCTTGCGTCAACTCGTAATCGTCCATCAGCCTCTGGTAGGCCAACGCAATCTCTATGGCATCCAAGTCCTCACGCTGGATATTCTCAATCAGCGCCCATTCCATCACCTGCTCGTCTTTCGCCGTGCGGATATAGGCAGGAATACGCTCCAGACCGGCCATCTTGCTGGCCCTGAAACGACGCTCACCGGCGATGATCATATACGTCCCGTCTCCATTGTCCCGCAGCGTAATCGGAGAGATCACTCCGTGCTCGCGTATCGAATCCGACAACTCCTGCAGCGCCTCTTCGTCAAACGACCGACGCGGCTGATCCGGGTTCGCTACTATGGCGCTGAGTTCGATCTCCGAGATTGAACTGCCGCCATTCGTATCTACATGCGAGGTGTCGATTAACGCATCCAATCCTCGCCCTAATCCAGTCTTTTTCATTTGTTTCTTGCAATAAGTTCTTTTGCTAATGCCGTATAATTCTTTGCTCCCTTGGAACTCGGGTCGTACTCCAGAACCGACACACCATGCGACGGTGCCTCGCTCAGACGCACGTTACGAGCAATGACGGTATTGAAAACCAAGTCGCCGAAATGCCGTTTCACCTCTTCATACACCTGATTGCTCAGCCTCAGACGGTTGTCGAACATCGTCAGCAGGAAACCCTCGATCTTCAGAGCCGGATTCAGCTTGGATTTGATGATCTTGATGGTGTTCAGCAGTTTCGCGATGCCCTCCAACGCAAAGAACTCGCATTGTACAGGGATGATCACGCTGTCGCTCGCCGTCAACGCATTGACGGTAATCAGACCCAACGACGGGCTGCAATCGATGAGGATGTAGTCGTACTCGTCGCGCACCTGGGCGATGATCTTCTTCAAAAGTTGCTCGCGGTGCTCCATGTTCAGCATCTCTATCTCTGCGCCCACCAGGTCTATATGGCTCGGAATGACGCTCAGGTTCTTCATACTCGTCTCCACAATCGCCTTGTGAGGGTCGATGCCGTTCACCAGGCACTCGTAAATAGTGCTGTCCAACTCACGGATCTCAATACCCAAACCTGACGAGGTGTTCGCTTGCGGATCGGCGTCTATCAGCAATACATGCTTGCCTTGTTTGGCCAAAGCTGCGGCTAAGTTGATAGAGGTCGTCGTCTTGCCGACGCCGCCTTTTTGGTTTGCTAATGAAATAATTTTACTCATATCTGTTTTACTATTGTTTCTGCTTCTATCTGTCGGCAGGCGTAATTGCCATACCTGCAATGGTTGGTGCCGTGGCACGAGCACGGTCTGCATCGTAACTCATGGCGTTGGATAATATCTTCCGGTTTCTGTTTCCATCCCGCAAAGCCGATGATCGGGTCGGTGGCGCACCAGACACTGATGGCTCTCAATCCCACCAGACTCGACAGGTGTTGGTTCGCGCTGTCCATGCAAATCATCACGTCTAGCTTCCGCATCAGCTCCAGCTCCTCTTTTAGACTCAGTATCCCGGCAACACTCTCTGTTCGCGGAAAAACGCTCGCCCATTGCCTTAACATCTCGCATTCGATTGTCCCGGCACCAAAGAGAAATATCCGTGTCTCCGCCTCTGCACTCAACTGCTCGATAATATCTTTCGTTACGCGGTATGGCAACATATTCGACCGGCTCTTGGCAAAAGGTGCCAGACCGATCCATCTGCCTTTTTTCTCTCCGTATCTCTCTTCAATCGTTTTGGCGGCGGCCTCGTTCATCGGTAGCGCCGTGAACTCTGTGTCGGTCTCTAATCCTGCGCGACGGAAAGTGTCGGCGTACCGCTCAAACTCCGTCGGTAATGGTCTCCGCCCAAAGCCAAAAAGCGTGATCAGATGTTTCCGGAACCGCCCGTAACGAACACTCGTCACTTTCTTGCCGCTTAACCATAATAAGGTTCGCAACGCACGCGTGCGCATGACGTCCTGCAAATCGATCACTTCATCCACTTGGTCCCGTAACGCCCGCCATAACGCCCACACGCCTTTCCAACTCAGGTGGTTATCTACCTCCCAAAATCGCACATTCGGCATCGCGGCGAACATCGCCCCTAAGTCTTTCTTGCTGGCGACCACAAACCGGTCATTCGGATAGCGACGGCTCAGCGATGCCACAACGGGAACCGTCATAGCCACATTGCCCAAAGTCGCCAAACGAATGATCAGGTATCTCATCTTCTATTCCTTCCATTCACTCCAGGTCGCCCCGAAGTAATAAGTTAACGTATCGCCCAACTGGTACGGCTTTACGGCGATCAGGTTGCCTTCCTGCAAGTCCGTTACCGTCGCCTCCGGTACTTGGACGGTGATATAAATCCGCCCTTGCGAAGTACTGCCGTTATACTCATAATTCATCTGCGCTGCGGTCTTGTCGCTCAGTGCGTCTTCTTCATAGAAAACGGTGCCGAGGCTCTCATATACTTCAAAATGGTCAATCGTGTCGTGCATGTATATGCCGCCGCCGACCAGCAACTCACCGTCGTATTCGCCTTTTAGTACCACTTCAGCTTTGTTCATCGCCGTACCGGCTTCTGCGGTGATGGTGATACTCTCCTGCAGTACCTTTTCTCCTACTTGCAGGCTATCGTATTCCAGACGGAAAACAAATTTCTCAGGACTCTGCTCCACGATCTCCCATCGGTCGTACGGACCGCCGACGTAAGTCTTGTTATCGGCAAGAACAACCAATCCGCCGCATCCGCAGGTATGCCCCACTTTGTAGCAATCCAGGCCTTTCCCGTAATTGATATGGTACGGCTTGCCCAACACATGTTCGCGGTAGTAGAAACTATCCACGATCAACTCCGGACTCGCCTTCAGCCATAGATCCACACCGTTACTCGGATTCTCTCCTTTCAGAGCAGGACCGTACATGCGGAATGCTGCGTACTCGTTCTCCCACGCAAAATCATCCTTTCTCTCCGGCACAAAACGACCGTACACTTTCGGCTGAACCGCTTCTTTCTGACATGCCGTCAAGCACAAAGTAAAAATAGCAATATAAATGATCTTCTTCATACACAAAAAAGCCAAAGATACCTCTGAAAAATCAAAATTACTTAGGCAGGCGACCAATATATGCCAAAATACCCCCATCGACATAAATGATCTGTCCGTTGACGGCGTCCGATGCGTGGCTCGCGAGGAATACCGCCGTTCCGCCTAACTCATCTGCATCGAGCCATCTGCCCGCAGGAGTCTTCGCGCAGATGAATGCGTCGAACGGATGTTTGCTTCCGTCTGCCTGCGGCTCACGAAGCGGCGCGGTCTGCGGCGTGGCAATATAACCCGGTCCCAGACCGTTACACTGGATGTTGTACTCGCCGTACTCCGAACAGATGTTCTTTGTCAGCATCTTCAGTCCGCCTTTTGCGGCAGCATATGCGCTCACGGTCTCGCGGCCCAACTCACTCATCATCGAGCAGATATTGATGATCTTTCCTTCGCGCCTCTCCATCATCTCCGGCAGAACCGCCGCACTCACGATATATGGCGCCACGAGGTCAATATCAATCACTTGCTGGAACTCCTCACGCTTCATCTCATGCATCGGGATACGTTTGATGATACCGGCGTTGTTGACAAGAATATCAATCTGTCCCACCTCTTTGTGAATCCGCTCTACCAGCTCCTTCACGGCCTTCTCATCCGTCACGTCGCATACATATCCCTTGACGTTTTCAATGCCTGCCGCCTTGTAATCTTCGATAGCCTTTGCGACACCTTCTTCATGACGCGCATTGAAAATAATGGTCTTTGCCCCTGCTTGAGCAAACGCTTTCGCAATCGCGAAACCTATTCCGTAGCAAGCACCTGTCACCCAGGCGTTCTTGCCTTCCAAACTGAATAAACTGTTCATCTCCGTATATTGTCTTGTTTTTTGACTTGATTTTTGTGGGGGTATGCTAGACGATAGCTAGACCATACCTAGACGATATGAATGTTGTTTAAATAGTATCTGTACAGAAATTATTGGGGATTATTTCAAATCCGTGATCTTACTGAAATCCTGATCTCCGTAATCCAGATTCTCGCCGCCCATACCCCAGATAAAGGTGTAGTTATGGGTAGCTGCGGCGCTGTGGATAGACCACTCCGGACTCAGAACGGCTTGATTGCCTTTCATCCAGATGTGGCGGGTCTCTTCTACTTCGCCCATGAAATGGCATACAGCCTGCTCTTCCGGCACCTCGAAATAGAAATATGCCTCCATGCGGCGGCTGTGAACGTGTGCCGGCATGGTGTTCCAGACGCTGCCCGGGGCCAACTCGGTCATGCCCATCTGCAACTGGCAGGTCGGCAGAACCTGATTGACGAGCATCTTGTTGATGTCGCGCTCGTTACTCATCTCCAGACTTCCCATGTGGGCTACTACCGCATCTTTCTTCGTCACCTTCTTGTTCGGGTACGCGCAATGCGCCGTAGTGGAGTTGAAATAGAACAGCGCCGGCTTATTGGCATCCAAGCTCTCGAACTTCACCTCGCGGTCTCCGCGGCCCAGATACAAGGCCTCTTTGTAATCTAACTCAAACACCTCATCGCCTGCGATCACTCTTCCTTTTCCGCCCACATTGAAGATTCCCATCTCGCGGCGGGTCAGGAAATACGGTGCTTTCAGCGGATCAATCGCTTCGAGCAACAAGGTCTCGCCAACCGGCATCGCACCGCCAACGATCATGCGGTCGTACATGGAATACACCATGTTCACTTCGTTCTTCACAAACACGTTCTCGATCAGGAAATCTTTTCTGAGACGAGTAGTGTCATAACTCTTCGCGTCCGTCGGATTCGACGCATACCGTACTTCATAATTCGTTTTCATATCCTTGTGTTTTTTTATTCTTAATTCACTTATGTCCCATTAAAATCCAAAACCAATTATCTACAATATTGAAATATAGT
>CALZRN010000061.1 GCA_945828585.1 uncultured Bacteroidales bacterium
CATTTTTTGACAATATATACTTGTTTATTTCCCAAAATTGTAGTACCTTTGCACCATATTTCTAGTTCTACTAGATAAACTAGATTGACAAGATTACTAATAACTAATATTACTAACTTTTAAAACTAAAACATTATGAAGAAAATTTTCCTCTTCGCAGCTGCCGTTGCAGCTACAATGGCTCTTAATGCCGCTTCTTTCACTGGTTTTGATTTCCGTGATGGTACTCTTGGAACCCAGATTCACGACAATGGTCTATTGGCAACCGCAGTAAACACAGAACTTAATGAGACAGACGCTACTGCTCATAAGTATGAACTGAAAAACAAAGAAGCCGGTGAGATGGGTTTCGAAATCGGTGGAGTAGAGTTCTCTTATTCTGATCAACAACCTGGTAAAGTTGCATTCAAAACATTTGGTACTTATATTTCTCCGAACGGTCCACGTCGCTTGATTACGATTCCGACTAAGGCTGGTGAGAAAGTTCGTATCTATGCTCAGGATGCAGTTAGTGGACTTGGTGTTGAGGGTGTAAAGGACGCAACTACCATTGATCTTGTAGCATGGGGAGAGGCTAAAGATGCTTATCTCGAAGTTGAGGCAAGTGGTTCTGCTATCGTTATTCGTTCGGATAATGGTGAAGATACCAACACTAAGATCGTATGGAAGATTGGGGCTATCCTTCCTGCTGGAGGAACTCAGGGCATCGACAATGTTGAGGCTGTTAAGGCTGAGAAGTTCTACCGCGATGGTCAGCTCATCATCCGCAAAAACGGTGTTGAGTACAACGCTCTTGGCGCAAAATTGTAATTAGCACCAACGGTCATTAAGACCGGCGCAAAGCGCTAATCAGAAATGCATCAGCCATACATGGCTGATATACAAAATGGCTCGCACATGCGAGCCATTTTTCTTTGCCTTATGTGAGCCTAATTACGGTCCAATTACGGCCCATTCCCGCGACCTGGCCGCGACCTGTACGTAGGGTTAGAGTCTATTTATACAAAATGGCGGGTGGAGGAGATGTAGTCGATGGTGGGTTGGGGATTTGTATATATCAAAAATTATTTGTAATTTCGCAGCATAATTAAAGGTATATCTAAAATGGACTCATCAAGTATTCTTCCAGAAACTATTGAAACGACAAAATGCCCTAAATGTGGTAGTGAATTTGTACATTGTTATTTAGGCATGTTTGTTGATCGATATGTTTGTTTGCATTGTAATTATGAGTAGAGATAATATTATCTTTGGCAGATCATCCTTGCTATTTCATTGAGGGCAAGGAAGCGATAGCGGTCACCTTCAATAGGGGCTATTGGGGATTTGCGATGAACGACCTTTTCTATATCTTCTCTTTCGAAGACATCTATTTTGGGTTCCAGTAATAACAAGCGTCCTTGCGAGCATGCCTCAAAGAGCATGCCGCCCGGTTTATAGTACTTTATATGCGGATCCTCGGGTTTTGGAAAACCATCTTTTAGCAGGATAATTAGCGGAAGTTTCTGCTCTCTAATCGTGCGACAGATGATTTGTTCTCCTTTTGAGATAGCTGCGCTGAGGGAGACGAAGCCGTTTTGGGCTTTGGTGAGGAGATCGTGCATTAATGCACGATACTCGGAGTCGTGGTTGCCGTCGGTGAGACTTCGGGAGCATTGGATGACCTGTTTTTGGGGAGCGTTCAGAAGGTCCAAGTTTCCCATGGCTCTAAACCATAATGGCCCGTTTGTGGTGGGGATTGTGAGATTTTGCATTAATGCAAAATACGAGGGGTGTTTGCGCATTTCGGCTAAGCGTCGCGGGTTATCATGTATATAGGCGCGGAGTGTTTCCAGACGCTGTTTACTATAAGCAATACGGTCATTGTAGTTGGGCTCCCAAAGAGAGAACGAGGCTATCTGTTTGCGCTGCTCGATGGTTAGACTCGCCTTGCCGGGTAAGACCGAAGGGAGGGGCGTTTGATCGTGCATTAATGCACGATGCAGGGATGTGCAGCGCATTTTGTATTGGCGGATGATTTGACCGATCGGTTTGTCAAGATGGGCGGTTACGCGTAATAAACCATGTAAGTGATCCGGCATCAGTTGAAAATCCAGCGTTTTGATTTGCGGAACATGGGAAGGTATAGCGTTCCATTCTTGTGAGATGAGGTTTCCCAGATCAGAGGGGTGAATAGTGGCAGATGCTATGTCTAAAGTCCCGAAGAGGGGTTTGCGGTTGTTGGTGGTGAGCGTGATCATATAGACGCCCCGGGATTGGTAATCGTGCATTAATGCACGATGCTGAAGAGCGAGATTTCTCTCGCTCTTCCAGTGTCCGTCTGGCGTTTTATAGTGCTTAGGGTGTGGCATTTTGGGGTTGATCGTGCATTAATGCACGATACTTTACTCCAGCGGATTGCCGTTGAACTTGATGTTCTTGGCGTGCTTGATCTCGTGCTCTTTCTGCGGAGTGATGATGCAGTTCTGGAAGGTGATGTCCTCTGCATAATCGATACTCATACCCTCGCGGACGCCGTAGAAGCTGACGCCGTCGAAGAGAATGTTATGCACGGGAAGGCCTTTCAGACCGGTCATGTCTACTGCCTTGCGGGCGTTGACGCAAGTGATGTTGCGGAAAGTGAAATTGCTCCATTCGGGGTAGAACTTGCTCTTGTCGTCCGTGTCCGTGGCACCGCGGCCTCCGGCCGAACGGTCTGCGTATCCGGACTGGAAGAGGACAGCCGCTTCGCGGATATTCTTCATCGTGATGTTATAGCAGTAGATGTCTTCGCACCAGCCGCCACGACCGGGAGCGGATTTGAAACGGCAGCCGATATCTGTGCCGTCGAACATACAATCCTTGACAATCAGGCGTTGCATACCGCCGCAGAACTCTGAACCGATGACGAAGCCGCCGTGTGCGCGATAGACGGTGTCGTTGGTGATGAGGAAGTCGCGTTGGGGACCGGCAGCCACACCTTTGTCGCCCACGCCGCCTTTCATACAGATACCATCGTCACCGGCGCTGATGTGACAACCGGCGATGAGCGCCACTTGTACGTTACCCGGATCCATGGCATCGCCGTTCTGCGCCCACCACGGGCAGTCAACGGTCACATTCTCGATGATGAGATTCTGGATGCGGGTCGGAACGAGGTGGAATTTCGGACTGTTGCGGAGGGTCACACCCTCGACTACGACGTTCTTGGAGTCGGTGATATTAACCAAGTGCGGACGCATCTTCTCCTGGATCTCCGCGGTAGCTGCGATATTGGGGATGCCCAACTCCTTGTTGAGGTTAAACGGATACCAGAGGCGATAGGTCTTGTCGTCCTGTTTGAGGGTGCCGCCGAGCGCCAGCGCCTCTTCCCAAACCTCAGGGAGCTTGCCGTCGCGAACAACTTTCTTCTCTTTGATCGGGCGCCAGATGAAGCCCTGACCGTCAATCACACCCTTACCGGTGATACCTACGTTTTCCAGTTTGGAACCGCGAATGAGCGCGTAGCATTTCTTGCTACCGTCGCGCAGCGAGTCGTCTTTCTGGACGTACAACTCTTTGTTCTCGGAGCCCAGGATCGTAGCACCTTTGCTGAGATGGAGGTCGATGTTACTGCGGAGCTGGATAGGTCCGGTTTTCCACACGCCGCGCGGAACGATGACATGTCCACCTCCCTTTTTGGAGAGCTCTTTGATAGCTTTGTTGAACGCCTCGGTACAATCGGTTTTGCCGTCCGGCACAGCGCCATACTGAGCGATGTTGACCGAGGTGGCGGGGAATTTGACTTCCTGTACGTGCTCAATCTCGATAGGCAGATCCGCGTAGTAGTGGTCATACTTGCTTTGCGCGCTGAGGCTCAGCGCCGCGCCCAACAGAAGGGCTGAAAAGAAGATTTTTTTCATGATAGTATATTTGTTTATTTTCGGGATTACGGGATTACGTAATTACGTGATTTCTTTGCAATTATCATGCCAAATCGGCGATTTTCAGCGCGGCATTGATGCCGTCGAGTGCGGAGGAGGTGATGCCTCCGGCGTATCCGGCTCCTTCGCCGCAGGGGTAGAGACCCGGCGTGGAGACCGATTGCAGGGTCTCCGGGTCTCGCGGGATACGCACCGCACTACTGCTGCGGCTCTCGACACCGAGAATCACGGCGTCGTTGGTCAAGAATCCCGGATATTTCTTGTCAAAATCCCGAAAGCCTTGTTGGAGCCGCTTGCCGATATGTGGCGGCAGCCACTGATCGAGGCGCGAAGGAACGATGCCCGGCAGGTAACTGCATTTCGGCAGATCCTTGCTCGCTTTTCCTTCTACAAAATCGCGCAAGCGTTGCGCCGGAGCACTACTTCTTCCCCCCTCTATGGGGGAATTGAGGGGGGCCTGTCCTTGCTTGAACGCTTCGCGTTCCAAGGCTTCCTGGTACTCGAGACCGCGGAGGGGATCATCTCCGGGGATGTCCTCCGGATTGATCTGAACCACCATGCCGGAGTTGGCAAAAGGCGAGTTGCGGTGAGAGGCAGACATGCCGTTGACAACACAGGTGTCTGCGGTACTTCCCGCCGGTACGATATGTCCGCCCGGACACATACAGAAGGAATATACCCCTCGGCCGTCCACCTGAGTCACGAGGCTGTAGGAGGCATTGCCAAGGTATTTGATAACCCCCTCCTTCTCCCCCTCAAGGGGAGTGTTCCTCCCTTGTGGGGAGGTTAGGTGGGGTTTTGTCAGATGATACATCAGCCGATTGATGAGTGCCTGCGGGTGTTCGGCGCGGACGCCCATCGCAAAGCCCTTCGTCTCCAACTTAACGCCTTCGGCGGCTAACATCCGATACGTATCATGCGCCGAATGCCCGATCGCCAAAATGACAGGAGTTACAGTTTTACCTTTTTCCTCCCCTTGTGGGGAGGTTAGGTGGGGTTTGAGGCTCTCTACTTTCGTCTCAAAGTGTATCTCACCGCCGTGGCTGAGGATGCACTCGCGCATGTTCTTGATGATCGTCGGCAGTTTGTCGGAACCGATATGCGCGTGGGCTTCGTAGAGGACAGTGTCCGGTGCCCCGAAGAAATGGAAGAGCTCCATGACGCGTTGCATGTTACCCCGTTTCTTGGAGCGGGAGAAGAGTTTGCCGTCGGAGAACGTGCCTGCGCCTCCTTCTCCGAAACAGTAGTTCGACTCGGGGTTGAGTCCTTCGTTTCGGTTGAGGAGAGCGATGTCTCTTTTGCGCTCGCTGACTTCTTTGCCGCGCTCGTAGATGATGGGCTTGATGCCGTGCTCGATGAGCGTCAGCGCTGCAAACAACCCTGCCGGTCCGGCACCGATAATCACTACCTCTCTCTCCGCGTTATGCACATTTTGGAAGACCGGCGGCGTGTATAACGGGATAGGTGCTTCCTTTGCGATGGGCTTCCCTTTCTCGTCAACTAAAACAGTAAGATGCACCTTCAGCTCGCGCTGACGTGCATCTACACTACGCTTCACGACCCGCCATTTCTGTTCGGCTTCGTGCGCTTCTTTTGGAGATAATATAAATTGCTTATTTTCCAATCTTTGCTAAAACGGCCTCGAGACCGAGTTCTTTGATTTTCTCGCTGATCTTGCCTTCGAGCTCATCGCACAGGTCGGGGTTCTCCGCCAGTACATCTTTCACCTTGTCGCGTCCCTGACCGAGCTTGGTGTCGCCGTAGGAGAAGAACGAACCGCTTTTCTTGATGACCTCGGTAGCTACTGCGAAATCGAGGATCTCACCGATCTTGGAGATGCCCTCGTTGAACATGAGGTCGAACTCCGCTTTCTTGAACGGAGGTGCCACTTTGTTCTTCACCACTTTGACGCGCACTTGGTTACCCTTGATATTGTCACCGTCTTTGATTTGTCCCGTGCGGCGGATATCCAGACGTACGGAGGCGTAGAACTTCAGGGCGTTACCGCCGGTGGTGGTCTCCGGGCTGCCGAACATCACACCGATCTTCTCGCGCAGCTGGTTGATGAAGATGACGGTCGTGCCGGTCTTGTTGACGGACGCGGTCATCTTACGCAGTGCCTGGGACATCAGTCGTGCCTGCAGGCCTACCTTGTTGTCGCCCATGTCGCCGTCAATCTCCGCTTTCGGGGTCAGCGCAGCTACGGAGTCAATAACGATGAGATCGACTGCCGCCGAACGGATCAACTCGTCAGCAATCTCCAGCGCCTGCTCGCCGCTGTCCGGCTGTGCAATCAGCATATCGTTGATGTTCACGCCTAATTTCTCTGCGTAGAAGCGGTCGAAAGCATGCTCGGCATCGATGATTGCCGCAATACCGCCGGCTTTCTGCACCTCTGCCATCGCGTGGATAGCGAGGGTCGTCTTACCGGACGACTCCGGACCGTAGATCTCGATGATTCGTCCTTTCGGATAACCGCCTACGCCCAAAGCGTAGTTCAAACCCAGACTACCCGTCGGAATCACGGGAACGTCCTCTATCTTCTCATCACCCAGACGCATGATGGCGCCCTTGCCGAAGTCTTTGTCAATCTTTGCCATCGCGTTTTGCAGCGCTTTCAGTTTGTCTGCCGATGGTCCTTGTTTTTCTGCCATAATATTGATGTTTTTTATTGTTTCGTAATGCCGAAATATCGATATACCGTTATTTCGCCTGCAAAGGTACGAAAAAAAAACGACATACGCAAACGTATGTCAATTTTTCTCAAAAAATCTACAAAATTCGGCAATCCCGCATTGTTCGCATTTGGGTTTGCGGGCCTGGCAGACATACCGTCCGTGCAGTAGCAGCCAGTGATGTGCCTTCGGGATAAGCTCCGCGGGGATGTGTTTGACAAGCTGGCACTCGGTCTGCAAGGGGTTCTTGCTTCCTGTTGTCAGTCCGATGCGTTCGCTCACGCGGAAGATATGGGTGTCGACCGCCATAGTCGGTTGGTTCCAGATGACCGCACATACGACATTAGCGGTCTTGCGCCCGACGCCTTGCATCGTCTGCAGTTCTTCAATCGTGTCCGGTACTTCACCATGATAGACCTCCACCAGCCGCTGCGCCATGGCGACTAAGTGTTCGGCTTTCGATCTGGGATAACTGACGCTCTTTACGTATTCGAACACCTCATCGCTCGTCGCCTTCGCCAATAACTCCGGCGTGGGGTAGGCTTCAAAAAGCGCCGGCGTAACCATATTGACGCGCTTGTCGGTACACTGCGCGGACAGCATCACGGCAACCAGCAACTCGTACGGGTTGCGGTAGTTCAGTTCGCTCTCCGCAACCGGCATGTTCGCCTCGAACCACGCGAGGATATGTTCAAATCGTTGTTTAGTCGTCATGTCGCTCATTGTTTAACCTTTTGCTGTCAAGCAAAACCATCTTAACACTTTAACTATTTAACGTCGCGGTAAGCGCGGCTTAAAAACCGCAACAACTGCGTTGCCTGCTCTTGTACGGACGCGGTCTCCGGGGAGATCTCGCGTTTCTGTAACCGCAGCAGCATCACCTGGTACAGCAGAATAAGACACGCCTCTATGTCGCTCATCGTCGGGCGGTCGGTCTTGGCTTTGAGGAGGTTCAACGAGGGTTTCAGACGGATGATGGCGGCGCGGTACATGGCGTCTTCGTCAAGGAGCGAGGCATGCAACTCCTCCAACTCCTCTAATGCGTTCTTCGCCAACTGCAGATGACCCCGCTCCATGATTCCTTCGCGGTGCATCATCTCTTTCAGCTCGCGCAACTCCTCATTACCCTCCGCCTGAGCGGGGAAGGCGCGCAAAAAATCCTCCATCTGCCATAGGTAAAGGATATATTCGGCGATATTGTCCTTTTTACTCTTCATCGTCCCAATCTATTTCGTCGAGGTAACTGTCACTCATGAAGGTCTCAATGTCTCGGCGGTCTTTCTTTGTCGGGCGTCCCAGACCTCTGTCGCGTACGCCGTTACCTGCCATACGGGCTAACTCCAGCAGTTCCAGCTGCTTAGGATCCGTGCAGTCGCGCATGTATTCCGGCACAAGTTTTGCCCCCAAGCGGTTCTCGCTCAGTTGCAGCACCTGATAGGTGTACGTGATGGGTCCCTTGCGCACGGAGAACTGATCGCCGATCTTGAAAGTCCGGCTGGGCTTGATTTGTACGCCACCCATAGTGATACGCCCGTTCTTGCAGGCGTCCGCAGCGATCGACCGCGTCTTGTAGATCCGCATCGCCCAGAGGTATTTATCTACTCTTACTTCCATCTTACTCTATGGTTAAACGATTCTCTTTTATGCGGGTGACGTATTGTTGGATAGTCGCTTGCAGGTAGCCTAACATCTCTTGGGGAGCCGGCTCATTGATGCGCGATAGGATGTTGTGCTGCAACAACCGGTCCTCCTGAAAATTATACAATCCGATGACTTCTTTTCCGTCAAACTGCATCATCAGGCTGTCAGAGAAAATCTGATAGACAGGGTTATTGTAGTTCACTACGTACGGCACTTTTTTGTCGGACATAATGGCGTCTTGGCCAAATGCAAAATAGGGCTCGTCGTACCCGATGTATTCCAGTACGGAGGGGAGTATATCCGTTTGCGCAACCGGAAAATTCCTCTCACGCGTGCGCAGAGCCTCGTCCATCTGCGGGTCAAAAAAGATGATGGGCACTTCATACCGCCCTTTATCGGTGGTATATTCCGGATGCGTGAGCACGTTGGTGTGGTCGGCGGTGATGACAAACAAAGTGTTCTCGTACCATGGCTGTGTCCGGGCAAATTCGAAGAACCGGCGCAAAGCGTGGTCTGAGTATCCGATGCATCGATGTAGCGGATGGGTGCCTTCCGGGAAGACCCCTTCATACCGCTCGGGAACCTGGAAAGGATGGTGGCTGCTTGCAGTAAAAAGGGCGGTCATAAACGGCTCTCTCATGGTGCTCATCGTGCGCCCGAAGAACTGCATGAACTCCTCGTCCCATATAGCCCAATAGCCATCATAGTCCGCATCATTATTATATTCATCTTTGCCATAATACGCCTCAAAACCGCAGGACCGCGAATAGGCCAAAAAGCCCATGCTGCCGTTTGGTGCTCCGTGGAAGAAGCCCGTCTGCCAGCCCTTTTCTCCTAAATAAGAGGCCAGGGAGGCTACATTATCCGTGGAATAAGGTGTCAGGATGTAAGGAGAGATGATCATAGGAATGGAGGATAGCACGGAGGGCATGGCATCGATGGATTTGCGCCCGGTAGCCAGTGTCAAAGGGAAAGTCAGAGAATGCGCAGACAACGAATCCAAGAAAGGAGTGTAGCCCCGGTAGGTGCCGTTGTCCAGATCCCGGTTAAAATAGCCGATGTACTCTTTGGAGAAGCTCTCCAGGATAAAGACCACTATGTTTTTCTTCTGCAGAACACGATAGGCTGACGGCTGATGGACAGGGCTCATGATCTTCTCCAACTCCTCCTCTTCGAAATAATGAAGTGTAGGAAAAACCTGTCCTTCGGACGATCGCATCAATGCAAAAGGTGTATTCAGCACGATGTTCGTTTCGTTGGGGTGGTTGGTGTATTGAAGTGCGTTACTGAGAGCGATGGGTCTAGTGAACGCCCCAAAACCTCCGCGGATACCGATGACGATGAAATAGACCGAAAGGGCGAAAAGTACCGATTCGGAGCAGTAATACATCGCCGGACGACGGCTGTCATCCGTATGTATCGTTCGCCGCGTGAGCAGTACCATCAGCGCCAGCATCGCCAATCCAAAGAGGGTGACGTACCAATACTGCAGCGCCGAGGTGAAGAAGATTTGCGCTAAGTTATTATCGTTCTGAAACTCCGTAAAGAAGGTGATGGTTGTCCTCCTGCCGGTGAACTGCATATAGACCATATCAACGCAGTTAACCACGATGGCAAGACCGTTTGGAATCCAGTAGAACCATCGCGCTACCTGCTGGTAGGTGGCGTTGCCGCGCAATCGGAGTGGCAGCAGCTCCATCAGAAGATAGACGCTGTTGAGATAGAGCAAGGCCGTCATATCAAACCGGATACCGCCATAAAGCATCGACAAGAGATGAACTGCGCTGACGTCCGGATACGAACTCATGTTCGTCAGGTAGTAGAAGAGGCGGGAAACCGAAAAGATAGCCATCACCAACAGCCAATTGCTGACGGCCACTACCCAAGGGTGATATTTGACCTTGTCTGTCATTTATTATTGAACTGATTCATCGTGCGGTCGATGCCCGCGAGGCAGAAAGACGGAATGATCTCTGTCGTCACTTTCAGCCGCTCGTCAATCTGTTTCTTCTCCTCTTCGGTCCACTCGCCCAGCACGAAATTGATTTGTGCGCCGCGGGTGTATGCATTGCCGATGCCGAACCGCACGCGTGCGTACGCGTCCGTTCCTAATACAGATTGTATATTCCCCAGCCCGTTGTGGCCGCCGTTCGAGCCCTGCTTGCGGATTCGGATGGTGCCGAACGGCAGGTTCAGGTCATCCACCAGCACGAGCATGTTCTCGATGGGAATCTTCTCCTGTTGCAGCCAGTACCGCACGGCGTTGCCGCTGAGGTTCATATAGGTAGAGGGCTTCAGCAAGACCATCTCGGCGTTCTTCACCCTGCATCTGGCGACGAACCCGTACCGCTTGTCCTCCCACTGAGCCCCTACGCTATTAGCAAAAACATCGACTATTTTAAAGCCGATGTTATGCCTCGTCTCCTGATACTCGGAGCCGATGTTACCAAGTCCAACGATGAGAAACTTCTTAGCCATTAAGGCACGATTGCTTCATTAGGCTTGTTTGCTCTGGCGGGTAGCCTTCACTTCAGCTACGCAAGCGTCTGCCGGGTTGACGAATTTCAGACCCTCGATCTTCACGTCAGCTACAGCGATCTTCTTGCCCAAACCGAGCTCGGTTACATCGATATTGATGCGATCCGGGAAAGCGGTGTAGATACCCTGTACTTTCAACTTACGCATATCCTGAACCAGCTTACCACCGGCTTTAACACCCTCAGCGAGACCGTTCAACTGAACAGGAATCTCAACTACTACCGGCTTCTTCTCGTCAACGGCGAGGAAATCGATATGCAGCGTCTTGCCGTCAATCGGGTGGAACTGGAGCTCCTTAACGATCGCTTTCGTCTTGGTGTCACCGATGGTGAGGTCAACGATCTGCGTGTCAGGGCTGTAAATCAGTTTACGTACGTCAGCTGCAGCAACGGTGAACGTGCAGTTCAGACCACAGCCATAGATGTTGCAGGGAACCAACTCCTCTGCGCGGAGAGCCTTAGCGGCTTTCTTGCCGTACTCGCTGCGAGGAGTACCTACAAGTGCAAATTCTTTCATAAAATTGTTCTTTGTGCCTCGTCACTTCGTTCCTTCGTACTTCGTACATAGTCACGTTGTCACTTCGGCTGTGTTACTCAATATGGGGCAATAGTTTTCTGCCTTTTCCTCCCTTTCTTTTAGGGAAGGGTCGGGGTTAGGCTTCTTTGTGACGCTGCCCGTATCCCATCACACGAACCCCGTTTCATTAAATTCCCTCCCTTGTGGGGAGGGCAGGGTGGGGTTATTCCCTTTGTTGTCCACCGAGGAGTCGAACCTCGCTTCTCGGAACCAAAATCCGGTGTAATACCGATATACGAGTGGACAAAACCATTTACCATTTGGTCATTTACGATTTGATCATTTGGCGAAAAGCGGGTGCAAAATTACTACTTTTTTTTGACATGACCAAATTTTTTAGCACTTTTTTTGTAAAATAGTACTTTTTAATCATATTT
>CALZRN010000062.1 GCA_945828585.1 uncultured Bacteroidales bacterium
TACATCGTCGCGAAGCGTTAAAACTACCACCATACACGGCTGAGCATATTCGTAAAGAATGGAAACAATTTTGCTTCATTTTTAATAGCGTCATAAAGGATATAGACATTACACCAGAATTAAAAGAAATGGTTTCTCGGAATTTTGATGAGACAAAAGCATTAGCTCGTCTGGGTAACGGTCATTTTGCGGAGATAAAAGCGGAGGAAGAATTAGATTGGGCGTGGGAATACGACCCGTATAGTTATAAGGATTCAAATTTCTAATATATGGCAAGAGGTAAAGTAATAACAACACATTTGCTGAATGGTGATCCAAACAGTATTCGCACCGTGTTCATCAGCAACAAGATTTGTGAAATGATTGTGTTTCCGAAATCTGAGTTTGGTGAGGTAAGCAAGATGGACGAAAGCGCAAGACCTGCACTATATATCTTATTGGGCGAGGACGAAAACGGTATTGCGCAAGCATATATCGGAGAAAGTGCCAACGGCATCAAACGAATATACAACCATAAGAGCCACAAACTCTTTTGGAATAAGTGCCTGATGTTTATTGCCAAAGATGATAGTATCAACAAAGCAGATGTGCAATACTTGGAGCGTCAAGCTATCAAACTGGCAACTGATTGCGCCCATTTTGGTGTCATCAACGAGCAATCCGGCACGGAAATCTCTTTGTCTAAATATCAAATAGATATTATGGAAGAGTTTTTCGATGATGTCAAACTCCTTGCTTCCTTTATTGGTTGTCCTATCTTTGAGAAACAGGAAATGACCAAACTGAAGAAGGGCGAAAACTTGTTCCATATCAAAGTGCGCGATTGTGACGCTCATGCTATCTACAACGAAACAGATCATTCGCTCCGTATCTTGAAAGGCAGTTTATTACCGCAAAGCACCGTACCTTCTTATAGAGACGGAGAAAAGCGCAATGCGATTATTGCAGCGATATCCAAACCGACCAAAGACGGTTTCTGGGAGTTGCAGCGTGATTATGTAGTTAATAGCCCAAGCACGGCTGCAAGCTATTGTTCCGGGCGTAGTTGCAACGGTTGGATTCATTGGATCAACGATGCCGGTCAGTCACTCGATGACCTCTACCGCAGCGAGTAAATTTATTTGACAATATCAAACTTTTGGAATATGAGAAAGACATTTGTATTATTATTTGCGATTTGTGCATGGGTTTCCACTTATGCTGTTGAATTTACGTCTGAAAAACTCACAGAAACTCTTAATGAGTGGAATGCGTTCTCTAAGAATTATCCTAATGAAATAGCATGGGCAAAGGCTGTTGCTGACAGTGGATTGTATAGTGTTAATGATAAAGGCGATGTAGAATACACGTTTATTATTAAGGCTTCTGATACGCTTGATTTCGCAAAACTTAAAGAGGTCACTATAGATTATATCCAATACTATTTCAAAATCGGCAATGATGCACGTGCAAACTTAGTACAAGGTAGTACGGAAAAGTCTGTGTTCTTCCAAGGCTATTTAAGCAAGTATGCGTATTTGCAAACGGGGCTGGGTGCTGTTTATTACTACACCTCCGACATTATTTTTGATATAAAATTCAAAGAGGACAGAATCAAGTTTACTGTGAGAGTACCTGACTTTGTATATCATGTAGGTGCCAATAGATTCTCTCAGAAATTACAAAGGCTTGATCCTTTTATGCACTACAAACACTACAACCGCAATGAAAGAGATGTTGAAGCAAAAGCCATGATAAATCTTTTGTCTAAGACTATATCTTATGCAAGTTGGTACATGGTATATCTTAATGAAAACTACAAAGCCGCTGACAATAGCGATGAAGATTGGTAAACACCCCAACGCGACACCACAAGTGCCGCGTTTTTTCTCTTTTCACAAACTCACACTTTCACACAACTTTTTGTCTTGATTCTTTTCTTTTGATTTTTTTGCTTTTCCCCCATAAGGTGTTCGTTTCACTCGCGATCTTTGACTTATTGACCTTTTCCCCCGAAAGAAGAAAGAAGAACCTATTTGGAAAAACTTTCGCCGACTCCGCCTGTATTCAAACATTTCGACCTGATAAGCGGTGAGGTCAGCAACGGCTTCGTCGGGATTCTTCTTGGCAGTTACAGGCAAATGCCATTTGCCGCTCTATTTCTTTGTTTCTTGCGTCTAAATGATCTAGACATCCTTTCCACTCCTTTTCTCTTTCCCTCCTTAATAATTCGTCTTATTTCGCTTATTTGCCACATTTGTTATTGATTTGTAATCGGTTTTGTAGGAATATTGGCACAAGATTTGTAGTGATTAGATGTATGGAAATGAAAAACAGAACGATTCTGGTTGTCGATGACGAACCGGATATTCGAGAGATTCTTGTCTTTAACTTGGAACAGGAGGGTTACCGCTGTTTGCAAGCAAGCTGCGGACAGGAGGCATTGTGCATGGTCAAGGATGAACATGTGGATTTGGTGTTACTGGATATTATGATGCCGAACATGTCCGGTCTGGAAGTGGCGGAAGTGTGGCAGAAAGAGGAGAACAGTCCGGCACTTATTTTTCTGACTGCCTTGGGAGAGGAAGAGGATGTATTGCGCGGTTTTGAATTAGGCGCGGACGATTATATCCACAAGCCTTTTTCTTTAAAACAAGTGTTAGCACGCGTGGCAGCGGTCATACGTAGGCATAGTTCCGTAGATGTGTCCTCCGAACCGACGGAAAACACCATAGTGTACGAAGACCTCGTGCTGTATGATTCCATGAAGACAGCCACCCTTGCCGGTGTAGCCGTGTCGCTGACGCGTATGGAATATGAACTGTTGGCATTCCTGCTTCAACACCCCGGCAAAATCTATTCGCGTGCGGAAATCCTGCGCTATGTATGGCCCAATGATGGTTTGGTGCTGGAACGCACGGTGGACGTGACCGTCAATCGGTTACGGAAGAAAATAGGCACTTATCGTGAACATTTGAAAGCCAAGACAGGATATGGATATTATTGGGAAAAATAAGAACTTCGGGCTGACGCTTTTCTTTGCTATCAGCGTGTTCTTTCTGGCGTACGTACTGGTGTTTGCCGTCTATCAGGCTTACCGCGAACGCGAGTACAAAAAGGAACTGGCAGGCGTACGTGTAACGATCATCGACACGGACGGTGTGGTCCTCATGGACACGGAGAAAGACCCTCACACCATGCCGAACCACCTGCAACGGCACGAGGTGCAACAGGCGCTCCATGAGGGCTACGGATTTGATATTAGCCGGACCAGTGAGACGGACGGAGAGCGGTATTTCTATTCGGCGACATACTTCCCGGAAACCGGGCAGATCATCCGTTCTGCGATTCCGTATCCGGGCGAGAAGGCGGATGTGCCTATAACGAACAAAGGCTATATTGCCCTTTCGGTAGTCATCTTTCTGCTGCTGTCGGCGATGTTATTTTTCTATACGCGACGTGTGGGGCGGCATGTGGACAGCACGATAGAAGATTATCGTCAACAAGTCCGCACGGCTGAAGAAGAGAAAATGCGGATCAAACATGCCCTGACCCAGAACACGGCGCACGAACTCAAGACGCCTCTTGCCAGTATTAACGGTTATCTGGAGACGCTGGCTGCTCATCCGGATCTTTCTTTGGAACAACGGCAACAGTTCCTCGGAAAATGTATGTCGCAGGCGCAGCGGATGACCGCCTTGCTAAGCGACATGTCCACACTCACGCGTCTGGACAATATGCAAACGGCGTTGACGGAAAAGCAAGCGGTGGACATGGTGGAAATTGCGCGTCAGGCTATAGAGGATGTGCGCCCAATGCTGGATCAAAAACAGATTGCCATCGCTTTGGACATGCCGCCGAAACTGCCTATGCAGGGCGATTATAATCTGCTATATACCGTTTACCGCAATATTCTCGATAATTCTATATTGTACAGCGGATGCACAAAGATTTCCGTCACCGGCAATACGCAGTATGAATTTGCCATTACGGATGATGGAACGGGCATAGAGGAGAAGCATCTGCCGCATTTGTTTGAGCGTTTCTATCGCGTGGACAAAGGCCGTAGCCGTGACATGGGCGGCACGGGATTAGGCCTGGCAATCGTCAAAAACGCCGTTTCCCTGCATGGCGGCACTTGTTCCGCAGAACTTACCAAACCTCATGGTTTAACCATCCGTTTCTCCATTCCTCAGAACTGACCGCACAAAACATATGGTCAATGCTTACCTGCAATCAGTGTATGATACAGTAGTAATCAAAGATATTGTGCAAAGGTTCAACAATTTTGCGACATGTGAAAAAAAAATTTGCGTATGTCAAAAAAAAGCAGTAATTTTGTACCCGAAATGACGAAATACAGCATCGCCACGTGGATCATTTTGGCATAATAAACAACAAAAACAGATATGGAAACAAAATACAATCCTACAGACATTGAAGCTCGCTGGTACCAATACTGGCTGGACAACAAGCTGTTTCACTCCGAGCCGGACGGCCGCGAACCTTATACCATCGTCATCCCGCCGCCCAACGTAACGGGTGTGCTGCACATGGGACACGTCCTCAACGAGACGATTCAGGATATCCTCGTTCGTCGTGCGCGTCTCGAAGGCAAGAACGCGTGCTGGGTGCCCGGTACTGACCATGCCTCTATCGCTACCGAAGCCAAGGTCATCAAACGCCTCAAAGAGCAAGGTATCAATAAGTCCGACCTGACCCGTGAGCAGTTCCTCAAACACGCCTGGGACTGGACGGACGAACACGGAGGAATCATCCTCAAGCAGCTCCGCAAACTCGGTTGCTCCTGCGACTGGGACCGTACGTCCTTCACCATGGACGAGACCCGCTCCAAAGCCGTCATTCACGTCTTCTGCGACCTCTATAAGAAAGGTCTCATCTACCGCGGTCTGCGTATGGTCAACTGGGATCCCGAGCGTCAGACAGCCCTCTCCGACGAGGAGGTGATCTACCACGACGAGCATAATAAGTTCTACTACCTGCGCTACGAAGTAGCGGAAGAGCCGGGCAAATACGCTATCGTAGCAACCACGCGTCCGGAGACCATCTTCGGCGACATTGCGGTCTGCATCAACCCCAAAGAGGAAAAGAATCAGTGGCTCAAAGGCAAGCACGTCATCGTACCGGGTGTCGGTCGTGTGATCCCCATCATCGAAGACCGCTACGTAGAAATCGGTTTCGGTACCGGTTGCCTCAAAGTGACCCCTGCGCACGACGTCAACGACTACGCCCTTGGTCAGAAATACAACCTGAAGACCATCGACATCTTCACGCCGGATGCTCACCTCAACATGGACACCGTAGAGGAAGAGTTGCAACCGAACGTACGCAAGTACCACGGCATGGACCGTTTCGATTGCCGCAAAGCCATCATCGAAGATCTCAAAGCGCTCAACCTCGTGGAGAAGATCGAAGACTACGACAATAAAGTCGGTTACTCCGAGCGTACGAACGTGCCCATCGAGCCGCGGTTGTCGCTCCAGTGGTTCGTGAAGATGCAGCATTTTGCAGACATCGCACTCCCGCCGGTAATGAACGACGACATCGTCTTCTACCCCGCCAAATACAAAAACACCTACCGCAACTGGCTCGAGAACATCAAAGACTGGTGTATTTCCCGCCAACTCTGGTGGGGTCATCGCATCCCGGCATACTACGACGCCGACCTGCTCGCTCAGACCGGTCTCGAGAACTACCCGGACGACAAGATTATCGTTTCGGAGACGAAGCCCGAAGGCAACTATGTTCAGGACGAAGGCGCTTTGGACACTTGGTTCAGCTCCTGGCTCTGGCCTATTTCTTTGTTCGACGGTATTGAGAACCCGGACAACAAAGAGATCAACTATTACTACCCCACCGCAGACCTCGTAACGGGTCCGGATATCATCTTCTTCTGGGTAGCACGAATGATCATGGCGGGCTATGAGTACCAAGGCAAAATGCCGTTCAAGCACGTCTATTTCACGGGTATCGTCCGCGACAAACTCGGTCGTAAGATGTCCAAATCCCTTGGTAACAGCCCCGACCCGTTAGACCTCATCGCGCGTTTTGGTGCCGATGGTGTACGTATGGGAATCCTGCTCTCTGCGCCTGCCGGAAACGACATCCTCTACGATGACTCCCTCTGCGAGCAGGGACGTAACTTCTGCAACAAGATCTGGAACTGTTTCCGTATGGTCAAAGGTCTGGAGATCGCCGACATCCCGCAGCCCGAGACATCCAAATACGCCATCGAATGGTTCGACGCCAAGCTGGACGAGACCGCCGCAGAGATAGCAGACCTCTTCTCCAAATACCGTCTCTCCGAGGCGCTTATGGAGATCTACAAACTCTACTGCGACGAGTTCAGCGGCTGGTACTTGGAGATGATCAAACCGGCTTATCAGCAGCCCATCGACCGCGCTACGTACGAAGCAACCCTCGCTTTCTTCGACCGCTTGCTCGTACTCCTCCACCCCTTCATGCCGTTCATCACCGAGGAACTCTGGCAAAACCTCTATGAGAGAAAGCAAGGCGAAAGCATTATGATTGCTTCCAAACACGACAACGAGTCGAAAACGAGACGAAAACGAGACGAAAACGACGGCATACTTGCAGCCATTGAAACGCTGAAAGAGATTGTCTCCGGAGTACGAAATGTGCGTGCATCGAAGAACATTCCGCAGAAGGAGCGTCTGACCCTCTATTTCGAAGGAGCAGATACTTACGAGTATGCTTCGCTTCTTGAAAAATTGGCTAACGTTACACCTTCCCTCCTCCCTTGTGGGGAGGACCGAGGTGGGGTTTCCACATCCTCCAAATTCCTTGTTGGCACAACCGAGTTCGCAATCCCGATGGATCAGTTCATCAATGTCGAGGAAGAGCTCAAGAAACTCGAAGCGGATTTGGCCCACCAGCAGGGATTCCTCCGCGGCGTCATGGCGAAACTCTCCAACGAGCGCTTTGTACAGAACGCCAAACCGGAGATCGTAGCCCTTGAGCAGAAGAAGAAATCAGATGCCGAGGCACGTATCGCGTCCCTCGAAGAGGCTATCAAAGCATTGAAGAAATAAACTATGTTCGGATTCATTCTATCGTTGGTTCTGACGGTGCACTCGGGCGAGAGCCTCAACGCCGCTTTAGACAGCGCGCGGAGTGTCTATACCGCGCGTGGGGAGCGCACGACGATCCTCATCGAACCCGGTACGTACCGTGAGGAACTGACGATAGATGTACCCGGAATACGGCTTATCAATGCCGCGAAGAATCCCTCCATCGCCCTGCATAACGGCGGCGTGGATGCCGATAAGAACGCCGTGCGGCTGACTTGGTACTACGGTCACGGCTACCAATACCGCTCCATGGGCGACCGCGTCAATTACGGCGGTAGCCGCGAGCGCCGATGGAACGCTTCGACACTCGTCACCGCACCGGATTTCTATGCGGAGAACATCATCTTCGAGAACTCTTTCAACCTCTATGTATGCGACCTCGAAGCCGCAGACAGCTTAGTCGATATCTCGCAATCTGACATGCCTTGGACCGCCAAAGAGCGGCCGAAGAAAATCATGCCGGTGCGACCAAAAGAAGCGGGTTCGACGGAAGTGCAACTCAAACGCTACCGCGAGCGCGCCGCAGTTATCTCTTTTACAGAGACCGCCACAAATGCGCACCTCAAGAACTGCCGTGCGTGCGGCCGTCAGGACGTGCTCTACGGCGATCAGGGAGCCTCTATTTATTGGGAAGGAGGAATCCTTGCCGGCGGAGTGGATTTTATCTTCGGCGGTATGACTATGGCAGTCGATCGTGCCACGATTGTCGCTAATATCAACGGCGAGAAGAACGACAAATGTTACATCGCCGCCGGCCGCTCGGGAGAAATGGTAAATGGTACATGTCCAAATGGTAAATGTCGCGGCCTGCTCTTTTACAAATGCCACATCCGTTTGGCTACCGAAGAGGAGTTAGTAAATCGGTCTGTCAGTCCGAAGGACGGTCTGTCAGGCGCAGCCGGTCTGTATTCTGAGGTCAACCTGGAAGCGGTCTATCTTGCCCGTCCTTGGCGTTGGTGGGGCGAGACGGTCTGGGCATATACCACTTGGGAGAAAGGCATCCTCAATCCCGAAGGATGGTCCACCGGTCTTGTAAAAAACAAAGAAGGCTTCAACCCCGAGAATGCCTGCCCCAACAGTTACGAGTACCGCTCTCAGGACAAGTCCGTAGGCAGACCAAGATGGATCTCCGTTCTGAGGAAACCCATTCTACCCGATGGCACCAAACTTACGCCAAAAGACTGGCTTAAGTAATCCATAATTGCCGATTATTAAGATTTGGTCATTCTACCCGCCTCAGCCTAATAGACAAAACCAAACATCCATAACGGAACTATATTGCCGACGGCACGCTCCACATCATCCTTCACGATAAATCCTTTCCCTTGCGGAACCGAGGCGATTTGTGCTTGCCCCTTTTTCCGACCGCCCACCTCAAAGACATATTCTTCCACCTCAAAATCAGCTACTTTGGAAGAAGATATAAAATATCTTTCTTGCATCCACGCAAAGAAAATCGTTTCGCGAATATTGCCTATATCTGCGTTCTTGGGCGAGAGTGCATAAGCGAAATTAGGATTTTGCAGGTATATTTTCTCTACTTTCTCTAATATCTTCATACCTGCCGCCTTCTCGCGTAAGGTAGAAATCAGTCCTGCCTTCTCCAAATACAACATGTATTGAGGTAAGGTATTACGCCGAATATCCAGATCTGCCGATAACTTAGAGTAGTTAGGTTTGAAGGGCACACTTTGCGAGAGCACATACATCAGTTTACGCAATTTTTGCACCGAAGCAATCTCCATCTCGGCAAAAACAGGGATGTCCACTTCCATCGTTTGTTTGATTATTCCTTGTAATCTGAGGTTATAATGATCCTCTTGGAAGAACGGGAAATAGCCTTCATGCAAATACTGCGAGAATAATTGCAGCGGACGTAGATCTTTGTAAGGGAACTGCACTTTGCCTGCCAAAATATCTTCCAAACTATATGCCGGAAGATTCAGACCTTGAGAAATGTTGACATACTCACGAAACGAAAGTCCGGGCAGTTTGTACTCTATTTTTCTGCGTGATAAATCCGCTCCGCCCTTCTCCAAGTCCAAGATTGAAGAGCCGGTATAGACCACGTGCAGTTCAGGGAACTTATCATAGATATTCTTGATTTCCTGTGACCATCCTTTGTATTTATGGATTTCGTCAATGTAGAGATATTTGCCGCCCTGTTGGTAGAATTGTTGCGCCAAACCGGCTAAGGTGTTTCGCGAAAAATACAAATCGTCAGCGGTCACATACAATGAGGATGTGATGGCATCGGTCAGTTTGATGTGCTGTAGAAGCAAGGTAGTTTTTCCCACTCCTCGCGTACCTAAAATGGCAATCAAGCGGCTCTTCCAGTCGATTTCGTTGTGCAGATAGCGAACGAAGCGCGTATCTACTCTGTCAATTAAGTCTCTGAATGACAATACCAGTTCTTCCATAGTGTTGCACTTTTAAAAATCGCTGCAAAGTTACAACATTTTTTTGAATTGCGCAATAGAGTGAGCAATTTTTATGTATTTTTGTTCGTTCGAGTGTGCAATTTTGATGTACAATTACCAGTTTCTGCTATTTGAATCGATTTTGGAACGAGATTGAAAGGTATACGATTGTTAAGAATAAGGTATTGAACACATATCAATATAATAGCTGTCAATCAGCCACTCCCAAGCCACTCTCGCGCCACTATCAGACATGGCACAAGAAAGGTTAGGTGTTAAGATTCACTGATTCACACATAAAGATGTATTCATGAAACAACGCGGCACTATCTGTGTCGCGTTGCAGTTTGCAAATAGCCCCGATATTGAATAGAAAAAACTATTTAACCTCTTGACCTTGCAATGTATAGACCTTCCCTCAACGAAGATTGAAGATTTGGTCGTTGACAATTATTTTATGGACACTATTTTGTGTAGCAGAAGATGTACTTTCTACATTAGATGGTATTCCTTCAAATATAGCTTGCAATTCAATATCTGCATTTAATGCCATATACCGTGGATTGTCGGTATTTCCATCACTCCAACGGACAAACGTACAGCCATCAAATGGAGCGGCATCTAAACGAACATAATTGGTAGCAGCAGCTGACCCCAATGCGGGATTTTGCGCAGATACATTAACCACATATTGCGCTGCGGATGTTATCTCAAAGTTAGCCGTTAATGTCTTTTCTGCTTCATCCAAATACAGATAGCGGGGATTCATATAATTGCCATCACTCCAACCCGCAAAATCATAGCCAGAATTTGGAATGGCAAATATCTGTACGGACGAATATTTGTCATACGAACCTGCTCCGAATACTCTTCCTGCCTCATCATCCGAAGTATTCAAAGTTAGAACACTTTGGTCACGAATACAGATAGCCTCTACACTCATATTCTCTGTAATAGTAAAAATGCGTGGGTTATCTGTATTACCATCCGCCCACTGTTGGAATACATATCCGCTATATGGAGTAATAGTTACAGTTATTGTTTGCCCATCCTCAACACTTGCACAACCATAATTCCATGATCCGCTGTAATCCGTATTTCCATAGCCATTTATACAGGAATAGCAGAATTGATATTGTTCTTTTGCAAAGATAGCTGTTGCTTTTGTATTCGTGGAAATAGAGAATGTATAAGGATTTTCGTATATTGTAGATTTGATTGTATCTTTATAAGGAGCGTAATCCTCTGGCGTTATACATCCGTAACTCTTGGTAACAGGGGAAAAAGATGTACTTCCGTCACCGCCTATTATATAGCAGGCACTTTCGGCCAAATCAATATCTTCTGTTTTGCCTGTATAAGATTGATCCTTTGCTAACAAAATGTGCATATTATCATCATTGGTTCGATACACATACCATTCTCCTTCTTTACTTAGTTGTTCCCAGTGTCCATATTCTCCAGTTTCCCAAACCCAAGCTTGCGGATCTGTCCATGAAGCAGGAATGGAGAACTTGGCTACAATACTACCTTCAGGTATTCTTTCCTGTTCTATTTTCCAATGGTCAAACGTATAATGCTCAGATGGTGTAGCGGTTATGGTTAGTTCTGCCCCATATTGGTAGGAACCATTATTCCCCGTTACTGTTCCTTTCGACGCGTCTTCCGATTGTACGGTAAAATTATAGAGAGATACCGCAAAATTGGCATGTAACGTCTTATCCTGCGTCATAATGATTGTACGCGGATTGTCAGTGTTGCCGTCACTCCAAGAGGTGAAATGGTAGTCTGCCTGTGCTTGTGCATAAATTACTGCGGTGTCGTTATTGCAGGCTAAAGTACGGAGAGTTTGAATCGTTCCTTGTGTTTCGTCAGACGAAAGAGTAAGGGTATAGTTTGCTTCTGGGTATTCAAGATTATAGTTAGACCAAGTAGAATTTTGGTAAGCAGTATAATTTACACCACATGCAAGGTGGATGGCTGGATTAGACGGAAAAGGAGAATCCCATCCGAGGTATGGAGGTTGAGGGGCATTTATATATACATCTGCCAAATCGATGCAAGATTGAAAAGCACATGATTCAATAGTATCAATATTTTCGGAAA
>CALZRN010000063.1 GCA_945828585.1 uncultured Bacteroidales bacterium
TCCGTCCAGTTACGCGTGCCGCTGATCGGGCAAACGATCTCCTCGTCGAGGATGATCTGCTTCAGCTCGTCGAGGTTATTGTCGTTCATCGCCTTGGCAAAACGCTCATGGAGTGCTTCGCGTTTGACGATGTGCTCATGCACTCGTTCGTTTGTTTGTTTGAAAAGTTCCTCATCAAAACTCTCGCCGAAACGCTTGCGGGCTTTCTCTACCTCTTTGGCGATCTTGTCGTCGTATTTGGCGATCTGGTCCTCGATCAGCACGTCTGCGCGGTAGCGCTTCTTCGAGTCGCGGTTGTCGATCAGCGGATCGTTGAACGCATCGACGTGACCGGACGCTTTCCAGGTCGTCGGGTGCATGAAGATCGCCGCATCGATGCCGACGATATTCTCATGCAGCAGTGTCATCGAATCCCACCAGTAACGCTTGATGTTGTTCTTCAACTCCACGCCGTTCTGACCGTAGTCATAGACGGCGCCCAGACCATCGTAGATCTCGCTGGAAGGGAAGACGAATCCGTACTCCTTGCAGTGCGCTACGATTTTCTTGAATGTTTCTTCTTGTGTTTGTGCCATATTTATATATCTTTTATCGAAATTATTCAGTTACCTATCATCTTCTTCACTTTGCTCAAGAAGACGTGCAATGCGGGCATGTGGTCGCCGTATCGGCCGAAGTCCCAGCTTATGTTCGCCCGCTCTCCTAGACACCGGCGTAAGTGCGCGCCGTTCATATAACTCACCAGGCGGTCGTTCTTCGATTGAAACACATACAGCGGAGCTTTCGGCTTCCATTCCGGGCAGATGATGTCCGCCTCCCCGCCATCGAGGTCATAATGTACGAGGCTCGAACGCAGCATCGCGTCGTAGAAACGCTTTGTCTCCGGCTGTGTCTTATCCATACCTTCCGGGGTCATCCAATGAGTCAGCTTATGGTTCGGCATCAGGAAATAAAGTTGAATGAGACTTTTCTTCTTCGGTGCTATATACTTGTCGTAGGCGCGTATCATGGCGGGAGTGAAGAAGTCTTCGCTCTTCAGGTTCAACCCGTATGATGCACTTGTCCCCAGTACCAGCATCGGTATCTCCGGCGGCACGCTGACGGCGTTGTGCCGCACCGCCTCGTCGTAGATGCTCGCTACGTCGCATGGCGACCCGCCTGCAAAACATTTCCGTACATGAATACTCTCAGCGTATTGCTCCTCGATTAGCTTAAGTGTCCAGAGCGCCGTTGCTCCGCCTTGGGAGTAACCGACGATGAAGATACTGTCTGTTGGTATGCCCAGTGCCATGCTGTCTAAGATTTGCCGGCAATAAAGCATCATATCTACTGTGTTCCGCGCGGTCAGCTCGCCGTGCAGATAAGGATGCATGCGCTCGCCGGTAACACCGTAACCGATATAGTCGGGCATGACGAGTACGTAGTCTTTGATGAAATACTTGGCTTCGCCTGTCACTTTGCGGGAAGGCGCTTCTTCGGCATCGCTGATGGTCCAATGCGGCAGCAGAATAATACCTTTGGGCTTTCTGTCCTGCGGCACGCATAACTTGCCGGAAAGGGTCAAGGTGTCTCCATACTGGTCATGAGAAGGGTAGAGCACAACGCGCTCCAGCACACGCTCTTTGGCTGAACCCATCGTCCAACAAACGAGAAGAAGCCCTATGAAAAATATCCGTTTCACTTTTGCGGGTGCAAAATTACTACTTTTTTTTGACATATGCAAGGAAAATCGGAGATTTTTAGTCGAAAGTCGAAAGTAGAAAGTCGAAAGTCGAAAGTAGAATGGCAAAAAAAAGGGGGCAAAAGAAAAAATTGCATTATTGGCACGCTTTTTGTGCTATATCGGCAAAAAACGAATGTATATGAGACAGACTTTTTCTCTTTTTATGGCTTTGACGCTGTGCGTAGGCACGGCGAGTGCGTGTATGAAGAAGGTTAGCGGGGTAGCGCTTAGAGGGGATCAGCCGCTGACGGTGATCGTCATGGACACGACCCAGGCGTTGTTAGCGAACGCCGAAGTGAAGGTGCGGAAAGATATCTATACCACCTCTTTCGACGGACGCGTGGTGCTCCAACCCGAGCAAGTGACTTCCACTACCTTCTTCGTCTCCTGCAAGGGCTATAAACCTGCGCATGTGATAGTCAAGGACGAGCCGGTGCTGATCGTTCAGCTTCTTCCTAATGCGAAGAAGCAACCGAAGGACAACGAGCCGGTCATGCCCTGCGGCACCGGACGGCGGCGTGCTATCGGTTCAGGCGGCGAGGTGGTCTTTTACTCCAAACCCGCTACGCCGACGGCGGATGCAGTGATGTTAGACTTTGCGGAAGAAGCGGATGAGATGCCCGGCGGAACGAACGGTAACGTAGCTGCCGGACTGCTGACCGCCGGCGAAGTGAACGACTTCACGAAGTGGTACTTCTGGCCGAGTGTTCTGGACGGCTCGCATAAGCAGTATGCGGAGGTATGGAACCTCTCTCTGCGTCATCGTTATACCGCTCAGGTGGTGAACAAAGCCGGTTACCCCATTGCCTCAAAAGCGGTGAGTCTCTTGGATCAGAGCGGCAACACGCTCTTCCAGGCCGTGACGGATAACACCGGAAAGGCGGAGCTATGGTACCGGATGAGTAATGGTGGATTGAGTAATGGTGACGCTTCGCTGAATGGGGGATTGATGATGCTCGTCGATGACCAGAAGCAGGTAGCCAAACAGTGGTCGGAAGGGATGAACACCTTCGTTCTGGACGAACCCTGCGAGGCGGAGGAGAACGTCGATGTCTTCTTTATTTTTGACGCCACGGGTTCGATGGGCGACGAGTTACTGTATTTGCAGGCGGAGATGAAAGACGTCATCGCGCGTGCCAAGGAAGCTACGGGCGGTCTGCAGATCCGTACGGGTGCAGTCGTCTATCGCGATCATCAGGACGAATACCTGACGCGTATCTCCCGTCTGACGGACGATATCAAGACAACGCAGACCTTCATCGACAAGCAGCAGGCTTACAACGGCGGCGATTATCCGGAGGCAGTACCGGAAGCGCTGATGGCAGCGCTGAACAGTGCCGGATGGGACTCCAACGCGCGTGCGCGCATCGCGTTCCTTATATTAGATGCCCCCTGCCACAGGGACTCTCTTACGGTCGCTCTCATGAATGAGCAGGTGCTGAATGCCGCGGCGTTAGGCGTACGCATCGTGCCGGTCGTATGCAGCGGTATAGGCGAGAGCGGGGAAATGCTGGTTCGCTCCATCGCCTTGGCGACGAACGGCACCTCCTTCTTCCTCACCGACGACTCGGGTATCGGTAACCCCCATCTCCAACCCACCACCGACTCCCTCAAGGTAGAGCACCTCAACGACATGATGGTGCGCACCATCGTCGAGTTCTCCGCCATGCCGATTTGCAATGACGAAGTGATGGATGGTGACGCTTCGCTTACTGGGGAGATGGTAGATCCGCAGTTCCTTCCTAACCCGTTCAGCGCAGAAGAGGTAGCGGCTGATCCGACGATCCCGCACGGCGAGGGCATCCATTACGTCATCGATATCAGCGGCAAGCTGCTGACCATCTATGAGGGCGATACCGCTTCTCTCAAGACCCAACTCCGCTCCATGGGAATGCCTGTAGGTATCTATTTCATCAAGACCTTCTACGACGGAATCTGGCATACAGAGAAGGTGCTCAACTTAGGTTGACCTCGGTTGACCTATGTAGACCTAATACTAAAAAAGTGAGCCTCGCGCTCACTTTTTTTGATAAAAATGCATTTTTATTTGCATATATCAAAAAAAAGCAGTACTTTTGCCGCAGATTTTAAAAAATTATCCGATTAAAAATCAAAAACAGCGTCAAAAGTATGGGAAATGTTCGTTTTGAAGCCGTTAAAATGGCAAGATCGCACACTTCGGTGCCAGCCATCAAGCCGGAAGGCAGAGTTAAAGACTTTTTTGCACGCGATGTCTTCACGCGTGAGCGCATGAAGGAATACATCGCCGAGGATGTCCTGGATCAGTTATTCGACGATGTCGATAACGGTCGTACTATCCATCGGGAGATAGCCGGCAGCGTGGCGATAGGTATCCGCAAATGGGCAATGGAGCATGGGGCCACGCATTATACGCACTGGTTCCAGCCTCTGACAGGCGGTACGGCGGAGAAGCACGATGCGTTCTTCACGCTCGACAAGGACGGTACGCTGATGGAGGAGTTCAGCGGAGACAGTCTCTACCAGCAGGAGCCGGACGCGTCTTCCTTCCCTTCGGGAGGTATCCGTAACACCTTCGAGGCGCGCGGCTACTCGGCATGGGACCCTTCGAGCCCCGTCTTCCTCATCGGCGACACCCTCTGTATCCCGACGGTCTTCGTCGCTTATACGGGTGAGGCACTGGATTATAAGACCCCGCTCATCCGCTCCACGGCTGCGCTCTGCCACGCGGCGCGCGACGTGGTGAGCGCGTATTTCGACAAGCAGGTGAAGCACGTCCATGCGAACTTAGGATGGGAGCAGGAGTATTTCCTCGTGGACGAAGCGTTGTACCATGCGCGGCCGGATCTATTGCTCACGGGACGTACGCTGATGGGTCATGAGAGCGCGAAGAGTCAGCAGCTCGAGGACCATTATTTCGGAGCAATCCCCGAGCGCGTGTTAGCGTTCATGCGTGATCTCGAGTACGAATCGCTCTGCGCCGGCATCCCCGTACGCACGCGGCATAACGAGGTGGCGCCGATGCAGTTTGAGATGGCGCCGATCTTCGAGAACGTCAACCTCGCTAACGACCATAACCTGCTCGTCATGAGCATCATGGACAGGGTGGCGCAGCGCCATCACTTCCGCGTGCTGCTGCATGAGAAACCGTACGCCAAGGTCAATGGTAGCGGCAAGCACTGCAACTGGTCGTTAGGCACCAACACCGGCGTGAACCTTCTGGCACCGGGTAAGAACCCCTATCAGAACCTGCAGTTCGTCACCTTCCTAGTGAACGTCCTGATGGCTGTCAAACGGCATAACGGGCTCTTGAAAGCCTCCATCGTCTCGGCTACCAACGAGCACCGTCTGGGTGCTAACGAAGCGCCTCCCGCTATCATCTCCGTCTTCTTAGGCAAGCAGATCAGCGGCGTACTTGACAAGCTCGAGCACGCGTCTGCCGAGGAAGCCATCATCATCAATGCCAAGAAAGAGATGAAACTCGGCGTAGGCAATATCCCGGAGATATTATTGGATAACACCGACCGCAACCGTACCTCGCCGTTCGCCTTCACGGGTAACCGGTTTGAGTTCCGTGCGGTGGGTTCGAGTGCCAACTGCGGTGCGGCGATGCTCGCCCTCAATGCAGCGGTGGCGGAGCAGCTGATGATCTTCAAGGCCGAAGTGGATGCCCGTATCGAGAAAGGCGAAGCCAAAGAGCGCGTGCTCTTCGACGTCATCAAGAGTTATATCGTCGAGTGCAAATCCATCCGCTTTGACGGTAACGGTTACAGCGACGAATGGCGCAAAGAGGCAGCCAAACGCGGTCTGGACTGCGAGACCTCCGTGCCCCTCGTCATCGACCGCTATCTCCTGCCGCAGACCATCGAGATGTTCGCCAAGACCGGCGTCCTCAGTAAGGCGGAGCTGACAAGCCGGTGCGAAGTCAAATGGGACACATACGTCAAGAAGCTGCAGATAGAGAGCCGCGTGCTCGGTGACCTCGTCATCAACCACGTCCTGCCGGCTGCCAAACGCTACCAGACCATGCTCCTGAAAAACGTCATGACCGTCAAGCAGGTCTTCTCCGCGGACGAGACTGAGTCGCTCAACGAGATGGACTACTCCATCATCCGCCAGATCGAGTCCCACGCCGGGGCGATCCTCAAAGGGGTGGAGGCGATGACCGACGCGCGCCATAAAGCCAACCGGCAGCCCGACGAGCGGTCCAAAGCCATCGCCTATCACGATAACGTCCTGCCCCTCATGGCGGACATCCGCGAGCATGCCGATGCCCTGGAGATGATCGTCGATGACGAGCTCTGGACTCTCCCCAAATATAGAGAACTGATGTTTATTAGATAATATGTGTGGAATAGTAGGATATATCGGTAAGCGAAACGCTTATCCTATACTGATTAAGGGTCTGCATCGTCTGGAGTACCGCGGGTACGACAGTGCCGGCGTGGCGCTCATCAACGAGCAAGGTCAACTCAATATCTACAAAGCCAAGGGCAAGGTTGCCGAACTCGAGGCTTTCTGCGCGGACAAAGACACGCGCGGAACGATCGGTATCGCGCATACGCGCTGGGCTACCCACGGCGAACCCAGCACCGTTAATGCGCACCCCCATTACTCCGAGTCCGAGCGCCTGGCGATCATCCATAACGGCATCATCGAGAACTACGCCGTCCTCAAAGCCGGACTCATGGAGCAGGGGTATACCTTCCGCTCCGAGACCGACACCGAGGTGCTCGTGCAGCTCATCGAATATACGCAGCTCAACGAGCATGTTGATCTCAAGACCGCCGTGCAGTTAGCCTTGCAGCAAGTCATCGGCGCTTACGCTATCGCCGTCCTCGACAAAGACCATCCGGATACACTCATCGCTGCCCGCAAAGGCTCGCCGCTGGTTGTCGGGATCGGGGAGGATGAGTACTTCCTTGCCTCCGACGCTACCCCTATCGTCGAATATACGGATAAGGTTATCTATATCGAGGATGAAGAGGTAGTGTATATTTCTATGAATCCGAACTCCCCTCCTTCTAGGGAAGGGCAGGGGGGAGGCTCAATCGATATTACTACCATCAATAACGTCGCCAAGACGCCGGAGATCAAGCGTCTGGAGCTCTCGCTTAGCCAATTAGAGAAAGGTGGTTACCCGCATTTCATGCTCAAAGAGATCTTCGAGCAGCCGCGTACGCTGACGGACTCCATGCGCGGTCGTGTGAACGTCCGGCAGGATAACATTGCCCTCTCGGGATTCATCGACAACAAAGAGCGTTTCCTCAATGCCAAACGCATCATCATCACCGCCTGCGGCACTTCCTGGCACGCCGGCTTGATCGCCATGTACGCCATCGAGGAGTTTGCGCAGATACCCGTGGAGGTGGAGTACTCGTCTGAGTTCCGCTATCGCAAACCCGTCATCAACAAAGACGATGTCGTTATCGCTATCTCCCAGTCCGGCGAGACGGCGGACACCCTCGCGGCGATTCAACTCGCCAAATCCAAAGGCGCGTTCATCTTCTCCATCTGTAATGTCATCGGTGCGTCCATCCCCCGTGTCTCCGACAGCGGTTGTTACACCCACGTCGGTCCGGAGATAGGCGTCGCGTCCACCAAGGCCTTCACCGCTCAGGTGACCGCGCTCACCATGCTTGCCCTTTGTATCGGTAAGGAGAAACGGACGATGAGCGAAGAGCAGTACCTGCGAATCGTACGCGAGCTTGGCCGCATCCCCGATAAGATCTCCCGCGTGCTCGAGCAAGAGAAACGCATCGCGGATTTCTCCAAGACCTTCACGTACGCCCAGAACTTCATCTACCTCGGTCGCGGCTATAACTACCCCGTAGCGATGGAGGGTGCCCTCAAACTCAAGGAGATATCCTATATCCACGCGGAGGGCTACCCGGCAGCGGAGATGAAACACGGACCTATCGCCCTCATCTCCCAGGAGATGCCGGTGGTCGTCGTCGCACCTCATTGCGGCACCTACGAGAAGGTCGTGTCGAATATCCAGGAGATCAAAGCCCGCAAAGGACGCGTCATCGCTATCGTCACCGAAGGGGATGAGGTGGTTTCGAAGATCGCCGATTATATCATTGAAGTGCCCGAGACCGAAGAGTGTCTCACGCCGCTGCTGACGGTCATCCCCCTCCAGCTCCTCGCTTACCATATCGCCGTCGTCAAAGGCTGCGACGTCGATCAACCCCGTAATTTAGCTAAATCAGTAACTGTAGAATAATTTATTTTAGAAAAAAACATAAAAAACACCTTTGAATAGTTGGTGCGCTAAAAGCGCACATGAGTATGCGTAGGCTAAGCCGTCTCGATTTAGTAAGTCCAAAATTAAAGATAATTTTTGTTTTTTATGTTTATCGCCGAAGGCGTTTGTACTCCGTAAGGAGTGAGGATTAGGTCGATAGGTAGAACGGGGAGCTTGCTCACAGGGCGGCATAGCGAACTAATACACATAAGTCCGTAGGACTACAAACGACGAGGGGTTTTATAGTTTTTTTTCTAAAAATAACAATAGTAATTCGTAATTTTTAACGATATGAAAATCGCAATTTTAGGCTACGGCAATATAGGCCGTGCTGCCGAAGAAGCCATCAAAGCTGCTCCTGATATGGAGTTAGCCGGCATCTATCATCATAACGACTGTCTGGACTGCATCGACGCCGATGTCGTCCTCGTTTGTACGCCGACGCGCGAGGTGCAGAAGTTTGCAACGCTCCTTGCTGCAAGGGGTATCTGCACGGTGGACAGTTTTGATATCCATGGACAGATATGGTCGCTCCGTTCGTCCCTCGACGCCGTTTGTCAGGCTAATCATACGGTCTCTATCCTCTCCGCAGGATGGGACCCCGGTACGGACTCGATGGTTCGAGCGCTACTCATGGCGATGGCGCCCAAGGGGCTGACCTACACCAATTTCGGTCCCGGCCGCTCGATGGGACACACGGTCGCCGCGAAAGCCATCAAGGGTGTCAAGAACGCCCTCTCCATGACCATCCCGCTCGGTACCGGCATCCATCGTCGCATGGTCTATATCGAGCTGGAGGACGGCGCAGATTTCAAGACCGTCGAGGCGGCTATCCTTGCCGATGACTATTTTGCACATGACGAGACCCACGTCATTCCTGTGGACTCCGTCGATGTCCTCAATAACGTCGCTCACGGCGTCAATCTCGTTCGATCGGGCGTCTCCGGAGAGACCCATAACCAGCGGTTTGAGTTTAATATGACCATCAATAACCCTGCCCTCACAGGCCAGGTCATGGTCTCTTGTGCCCGTGCAGCGGTGCGTATGCGCGACCATGGAGAGTTCGGCGCGAAGACCATGATCGAACTGCGACCTATTGACCTCCTGCCCGGTTCGACCGAGCAAAATATCAAAGCCTTGGTATGACGGACGAGAAACAACATATAGGTTCCCTCTTTGACCGCATAGCCCCGACTTACGACGGGCTCAATCACGGCCTCTCGCTCAATATTGACCGGCTCTGGCGGCGCAAGACCGTTGCCCTCATGCCGCCTGCGGAGCACGTCCTCGATGTAGCTATAGGCACGGCGGATCTGACGATCGCCATGCTCCGTGCCGGCAAGGCGCAGCGCGTCACCGGCATCGACCTCTCACGCGAGATGATGCGTATCGGCGAGGAGAAACTAACCCACAAACAAAGCGCAGCCCAAACCAGCACCCCCGGTGCCAAACCCGTAAACTTTGTTTACGCCAACGCCCAATCCATGCCGTTTGACGACGCCTCTTTTGACGGCGTCACCTGCGCTTTCGGCTGCCGCAACTTCTCCGACCTCGATGCTGGTCTTCGCGAGATGTACCGCGTTCTGCGACCTGGCGGACAGGTCACGATCTTGGAGTTCTCGTACCCTTCGAATAAACTCATCCGCTGGGGATACGATCTGTATTTCTCGCATGTCTTGCCTCTCGTCGGACGCCTCGTCAGTCATGACAAGACGGCTTATACCTACCTCAACAAGAGTGTCAAATCGTTCTGCTGGGGTGAGGACTTCCTGCGTCATCTGACCCAAGCGGGTTTTCAAGACGCCCGCTTCGAGACCCTCACCTTCGGCATCGCAACGATTTATATAGCAAAAAAATAGGAAGATCTAGGATTACCTAGAACTACCTATAAATACCCCAGACATTATGATCAAACACATTATCTTATGGAAACTGCGCTCGGAGATGAGTGCTTCCGAAAAACAAGAGGCTGCGAAAGCCATCAAATCCGGTCTGGAATCCCTCCAAGGTCAAGTACCCGGACTCGTCGATATCCATGTCCGGATTGACGGCATTCTCGATAGCAGCAACGCCGATATCATGCTCGATTCGACGCTACTCTCCGAAGAGGCGCTCAAAGGCTACGCTGTTCACCCTGCCCATGTAGCGGTAGCAAATGGCGTCGTGCGGCCGAACACTGAGTTACGAACCTGCCTCGATTACGAGATCTAAGTGATGATTCCCTCACCTTCGGACGCGTCCTATCTGCGTTTAGGGAACCTCATCGAGTGTGCCGCAGACCGGCACCGTGGTTCAACGCAAACCTGTGTAGTTATTCAGTATCCGGCAGTGCTCGCAGGTGTTCCACTGGTACGTCACCGTCAGACCGACCTGAAACCATCCGTCGTTCCAGTGGATCTGCTGCTTGCCGTAGCGATCGGTATATGTACCGAAACTGCTGCCTAATTCGACTTGATCGCTGTTCTGCGACGCAGCGAGAGGCCAGGCGTCAAGGTTCAGATAATGCGTATCTATCACCCCCTCTTGGAGCATGATCTCTGCGCTCATTACCCAACTCTCTGTCAGCCGCCAGCTGTAGCCTAAACCGAGCTGCACCATCGGCAGAAAACCGAAGGTCTTGCCTTGTAGCAGCCGTCGCTCTTTCTGACTTCCCGAGATCTTCTTGTTGTAGTAGAATTCATAACTCCGGATGATACTCGCCGTGAACGCAACGCCGCCGTAGAGGTAGAACCCGGCGCGAATGAAAGGATAGTATTGCACTCCCACCGCAGGCTGAATCAGTATCGAACTGAACTTCCGGAAATCATCACGGGGAGGGGTCAGCGTCTTGAATTTCAACTCGTTATTGCCCCGTAGCGTTCCGCCCATCAGCGCAAAACGTAGGTTGCAGTGGTTACCCACCGGCAGGTTGTAGGCAAATAGCAGACTGCCGCCTAAACTCAGGTTGTCTAAGTTAAACCCGCCGTTGAACGCCACGCCCTCGTTATCCACGTCCCCGAAATAATACAACGCGTTGGTGTTGATATTCACGCCATGGGACACGAAGTAGTTCTTCACGGTGTATAGACCATGCTTCGGACTTGGTCGGTCTGACCAGATCTTCTTACGCTCTCTCTGTTTGCCCATCACCAACCCCGGTACCATCAGCCATGCGAAAACCAAAAGGAGAATTATTTTCGTTCGTGCGTTCATATGTTATCAAAAACTGCTGCAAATTTACAACTTTTTTTTGAGATATGCAAGCAGTTCCACAAAATCACGCAAAATTTCAACATAAAAAAAGCCTGCACATCGCAGGCTTTTCGTAGTGCTACCCGGACTCGAACCGGGGTTTACGGCGTGAGAGGCCGTTGTCCTAG
>CALZRN010000064.1 GCA_945828585.1 uncultured Bacteroidales bacterium
GAAATATCAGTATATGATGATTTTTAACAATAAAATAATTTAGATGCTATGATAAAAAGTAAATTTCTATCTTTATTGCTTGCTACCTTGTTTGCATTCGTATTTACAGGATGTGAAAGTAATATTGATCACCCTATTGCAGGTCACACGTATTCCAGTTATGGAGGAAGTAGTATTGGTTCTATATCGGTCTACATTCACTTTGCTTCAAATGGATCCTTTGATATTGATTACATGACTAAAACGTATTCAGGTTATGAACATAACAAATACAATCATTTCAAATGGAGTATCGAAGGCAATAACATTACCATAAATCACGATAACAGTACATACTGGAAGTCTTCAGTAAGAGGCACATTATATGAAACAGGAACTTATAACTCTTCTGATAACAGTGTTACTTTAGGAGGAAGAAAATATAGTTATTCATATTAAACTGCTCAATATTTTTAACATAAAATTAAACACAAAGAACGCGCGTACACACGTACACGCGTTCTTTCATTATTGTTGGCAATGTGGATTACCATGCAGTGCCGAGCATGCGGAGGTAGCTCTTGTAACGCCACTGGGCGTTTTCCTGAGCGGCGGCGAGAATATCGTTCGAGCAAGGCGAGATAAGAAATAATCGTTCCGAAGGATAAGAAATAATCGTTCCCGCAGGGATAAGGACACAGCAAGTTTATTCATTGGTGAGATAAAAAAATAAAAGAAGAGGAGCAGTTCCGAAGAACTACTCCTCACAGTAAATCCTTACATCCGCTCGGGCATCTCGATACCGAGGAGCCCGAAAGCGGAATTTAAGATCTTCGCTACGTTTGCAGAAAGAAGCAGACGTAGCGTTTTCTTTTGCTCATCGGGTTCGTTGAGGATCGAGAGATCGTGGTAGAAGGAGTTGAAGTCACACGCCAGCGCGTACGCGTAGTTACATAGGATCGCGGGCGAGAACTCCTCACCGGCGGTACGTACAACCGTTGGGTACTCGCAGAGGCACTGGATGAGAGCCAATTCCTTGGCATCGAGACCGCCTTCGGCTGACAGACCGCTATCGCTGACAGAAGACAGACCGTCCTTTGGACTGACAGATTTCCGCAGCACAGACTGAATACGGGCGTACGTATATTGGATGAAGGGACCGGTGTTGCCGTTGAAATCGATGGACTCCGCAGGGTTGAAAAGCATGTTCTTACGCGGATCAACCTTGAGGATGAAGTATTTCAAGGCACCGAGACCCACTTTGCGGGCAATCTCGTTCATAGGATCGGCTGCGCCTGACTGACCGCTATCGCTGACAGAAGACAGACCGTCCTTTGGACTGACAGACTTCTGGAGGTAGATCTCCTTGGCATCGGAGATCATCTTATCCATCAGATCGTCGGCATCAACAACCGTACCCTCGCGGGATTTCATCTTACCGTTCGGGAGCTCGACCATGCCGTACGAGAAGTGTACTAACTCCTTACCAAACGGGAATCCGAGGCGGTCAAGAAGAATCGAGAGCACCTTGAAGTGATACTCCTGTTCGTTGCCCACCACATAGACCATCTTGTCTATCGGGTAGTCCTGGAACCGCAGTTTGGCGGTACCTATATCCTGGGTCATATAGACAGAGGTACCGTCGGAACGCAGCAGCAGCTTCTCGTCGAGTCCGTCTTTCGTCAGATCTGCCCAGACAGAACCGTCTTCGCGGCGGTAGAAAGCGCCGGAAACGAGACCTTTCTCCACTTCGGATTTGCCCTCCAGATAGGTGTTGGACTCGTAGTAGATCTTATCAAAAGAGACGCCCATGCGCTTGTAGGTCTCGTCAAAACCGGCATAGACCCACTCGTTCATCTTCGCCCACAGCGCACGTACTTCGGGATCGTTCGCTTCCCATTTACGGAGCATCTCCTGCGCCTCCAGCATCAACGGTGCCTCGCGTTTGGCGGTCTCTTCGTCCTTGCCGGCTGCCATGAGTTCGGCTACCTGCGCCTTGTACTCCTTATCAAAACGTACGTAGTAGTCTCCGATGAGGTGGTCACCTTTCTTCCCGGAACTCTCCGGCGTCTCGCCGTTGCCGAACTTCAGCCATGCGAGCATGGATTTGCAGATATGAATACCGCGGTCGTTGACGATGTTCGTCTTCACCACTTTCCATCCGTTTGCCTCCTGGATCTTAGCGATAGAATAACCTAAAAGGTTATTACGCACGTGTCCGAGGTGCAGCGGTTTGTTGGTATTCGGCGAAGAGTACTCAACCATCATCAGGGGGGAAACCCCTCCCCGTCCCTCTCCACAGGGGGCGGGAGTATTATCCGGACGATTGAAACGCCCGTAGTTAGCATCGGCGTCGATGGCCTTGAGTTGCTCTATCCAGAAGGCATCAGAGATACTGAGGTTCAGGAACCCCTGAACGGCATTGAATTTATCCACTAACCCTTCGCCATTCGCCTTAAGCCATTCGCCGATCTCCGTTGCCACTTGTGCAGGGGCTTTGCGAGCGAGTTTGACAAACGGAAAGACCACGAGGGTGATATTTCCCTCGAACTCCGGACGGGTCTTTTGTAACTGAATCTGGCCATCGGTTGCCTCCACTCCATAGAGGGCTTGGACTGCAGCCTTTGCCAATGAAGATATATGTTGTTCTAAAGTCATAAAGCCATTTACGATTTGGTCATTTACCATTTATAATTGGGGATATTTTCTAAACCAGCTGCTTATTTTCAACCGAATCACGCCCAGTAATGCCTCGGAGAAGATACCTCCGCTCATCTTGGACGAACCTAAGACGCGATTGACAAAGATAATCGGTACTTCGATGATCTTTGCGCCGCACTTGGAAGCAGTGAACTTCATCTCGATCTGGAAGGCATACCCCTTGAACCGAATCTTATCCAACTCAATGGTTTCCAGCGTCTTACGGCGGTAGCAGACGAATCCGGCGGTCGTGTCATGGATATCCACGCCGAGGACGAACCGCACATATTTGGATGCGAAATAGGACATCAGGACGCGACCCATAGGCCAGTTCACCACATTGACGCCGGTGACGTAACGGCTACCGATAGCCAGATCAGCGCCATGTACGGCGCACGCGTCGTAGAGTTTGAGCAGGTCCTGCGGGTTATGGCTGAAATCCGCGTCCATCTCGAAGATATAGTTCGCTTTATGCTCGATAGCCCACCGGAAACCGACAATATAGGCGGTACCTAAGCCCTGTTTCCCTTCGCGTTCGATAAGTTCAATACAGCCTTTGTACTTCCCTTTCATCATCTTCTTGACGATGTCGGCAGTGCCATCAGGCGAACCGTCATCGATAACCAGCACCTGAAACAGGATCGGTAACTCCAGGACGGCGGTGATGATTGCCTCAATGTTCTCTTTCTCGTTGTAAGTCGGAATAATTACTAATCGTTCTATCATAGGGTATTCAGTTTTCGGTAATCATTTTGTCGTTGAGCTCATAGACGGGACTGGGCGAAAGCCGCTCGAGTGCTTTGAGGAAGATATCGTTTCCCGGCAGGATCTCTATCTCTTCCAGATACGACGAGACCGTATCGAACGCCACCTGCGGGTCGTTGTTCTCCAGCGAGAGGTGGCATAACCAGACGTTACGCAGCTCGGGATGCCAGTTGCGTTCCAGCAACTCGCCGCATACATCATTGCTCTGATGCCCGCGGGGCGAGAGGATACGCTGCTTCAGATAGGTCGGATAAGGACCGTTGAGCAGCATGTGCTCGTCGTGGTTCGCCTCGATCACCAGGTGGTTCGCTGTGCGGATATACGCCTCCATCTCTTCGTTGATAGAACCGCAATCGGTCATGAGCACAAAACGCTGGTCCATATAATCAATGCAGTACCCCAGACAATCCGTCGAGTCATGCTCGATATGGAAGGTATTGATCTTCATATCAAAGAGTTCCCACTCCTTGCCGAGTTCAAAATAGCGACGGCTGGTACGCAGTTTCTCTCGCACGCCGTAGTTGCGGTCTATACCGTCGTGGATCTTCGCGGTCGTATAAATAGGCAGATGCACGCGCTCGCCCAGCGTACCGACCGCGCGAATGTGATCCGCATGATCGTGCGTCACGAGGACACCCATGATATTCGGAAAATCCAGACCCATCTCGCGCAGACACTTCTGTATCTGCCGCGCAGAGATGCCCGCATCAATGAGAACACCCCGTTGACGCGTACCGAGATAGTAGCAGTTTCCACTGCTACCGCTCGCAAAACATCTGAATATAAGTCCGTTTTCCTCCATATTACCAATTCAGCCTGCAAAGGTACAAAAAAAATTGCATATATGCAAACATTTGCTCATTTTTTTCGAATTATTTGTATATATCATTTTTTTTTAGTATCTTTGCGCGATTTTTCGTGATGTAGTATGAAAGAGTTAATTAACAACGCACAACATATCGTTATTTTTACCCACATGGCGCCAGACGGAGATGCCATGGGATCGGCGTTGGCTATGTGGCATTGGTGCAAGTCAAAAGTCGAAAGTCGAAAGTCGAAAGACGAAAGCGTGACGGTGATTGTGCCGAACGCTTTTCCGGCGTTCTTAGGATGGATGCCGGGCGCAGAAGAGATACGGATCTACGAGCAGAAGGCGCAGGAATGCGACAGGCTGATTGCTGAAGCGGATTTGATCATCTGCACGGATTTCAATGACCCGAAACGTATCGGACCGATGGGCGAGAAGATGATAGCAAACCCCTGCCCAAAAGTGCTGATAGATCATCACTTGATGGACCGCCCCGTTGACGGGTTCTGGACGGAGGTACACTCCCACCCCGAGGCGAGTTCCGCGTGCGAGATCGTATACCGGCTGTTAACGAATGAAGGTTTGACGGAGGAGATAGCGACTTGTTTGTACACCGGTCTGATGACGGATACGGGGAATTTCAGTTATAACTCCAAAAACCCGGAGATATACGAGATGGTCGCTTCTCTTTTACGCGCGGGCGCAAAGAAAGATGAGATATACGACCGCGTGTTCAACCAGTACTCGACGGACCGCATGCGGCTTACAGGCTACGCTTTGTACCGCAAGATGCGCATCTTCCCGGAGCACCACTTGGCGCTCATCACTCTGACTGCCTCGGAGTTAGAGCAATACCACTACAAGCAGGGCGATTGCGAGGGTCTGGTGAATATGCCGTTGCAGATCGGCGACGTCTTCTACTCCGTCTTCATGCGGGAGGAACGTCCCAAACCCGGCACTCCCAAACCGCGGATCCGTATCTCCTTCCGCTCGCAAGGAGACCGACCCGTGAATATCTGGGCAAGCGAAGTATTCCACGGCGGCGGTCACATGAACGCCTCCGGAGGAGAACTCTTCGGAAGCCTCGAACAAGCAGTAAAATTATTTGAAAACACCTATAAGAACTATTTGAAACAATGAAAAAGACAATTTTATTTGTAGCCGCAGCGGCGATGAGCCTGAGTCTTTGGGCAGAAAAACCGCTGATGATTATCAATGGTAAAGAAGTGAGTGCAGAGGAGTTTCTCTACATCTACGAGAAAAACAACCAGGCCGGCGCCGTGGATCCCAAGACCATGGACGAGTACCTGGACATGTTCATCAATTTCAAGTTAAAAGTAGCAGAAGCCGAGGCACAAGGTATTGACACCACGGAAGCTTTCAAGAAAGAGCTGAAGGGCTACCGCGCCCAAGCAACGCCGAAATACCTGCAGGACGAAGCCGCCATGGACAGTCTGATTGAGATGAGTTATCAGCATCTGTCGAAAGACCGCCGTGCAGCGCATATCGCCATCCAGTGTCCGATGAATGCTGACAGTGCAGCACAGGCAGAGGCATGGGAGAAGATCAATAATGCTTACCTGCGCGTGACGGTCGGCAAAGAGGTACCTGTTCGCGGAGGCAGAAACCGCAAGGTTCGCAAACCCGACTCGTTTGAGTTCGTAGCACGTGAGTTGAGCACCGACCCGAACGTAGCGCAGACCGGTGGCGAGTTAGGATGGATCACGCCGTTTAGGTATGTCTATCCGCTGGAGGAAGCCGTTTATAACACCCCGGTTGGCGGCATCAGCAAGCCTTTCCGCACCCAATACGGATGGCATATCGTCAAGGTAGAAGAGGAGCGTGACCATGTGGAGGTCAAAGCCAGCCACATCATGAAGATGGTTCCGGCAGACAGCCTGGACGCCATCAAGAAAGCCCAGATAGACAGTATCGCAAGCGAGCTTGCCAAGGCACAAATGGACCATGTACAGAGTACAAAGGAGATTTTTGCCGAGGTGGCAAAACGCGAGAGTGAAGACCGCGGCAGCAGTGCCCGCGGCGGTGAGTTAGGATGGTTCGGCAAAGGTATGATGGTCAAGGAGTTCGAGAATGCCGCTTTCAACATGAAGCCCGGCGAGATCAGTGCTCCGGTTCGTACCCAATACGGATGGCATATTCTCTATAAGGAGGACGAGCGCGGTATTCAGCCTTTAGACAGTATCCGCTCACAAGTACAACGCCAAGTGATGCGTGACGAGCGTGCGCTTGAGGCAGATAAGAGTTTTGCCCGCAAAGCCCGCGCAGAGTACCACCTGCCGGCTGAGATGAGCGACGAAGAGGTGAAGGCTTATGCCGACGCGCATCTGGAGGAGAAATATCCGGAGTTGCGCCATCTGGTACAGGAGTACCACGACGGAATCCTTCTCTTCGAGGTCTCGCTCCGCGAGGTATGGGACAAAGCCGCTAAAGATACCGCAGGACTCGAAGCATACTTCAAAGCACACAAGAAAGAATACACCTGGGATGCTCCGCGCTGGAAAGGATACCTCATCCAGGCAAAAGACAAATCCAGCGCCAAAGCAGCACAAGCCATCATCAAGAGCGCAGAGCCAGACTCCATCCAGAGTTATATTGCCCGCCGCGTCAATTGCGACAGCGTGACTTATGTCAAAGTGCAACACGGTCTGTGGGAGCAAGGCAAGAACGGCGCAGTAGATAAGTTCGGCTTCAAGGACAAGAACGCATCCTTCACGCCGAATGAGCAAATGCCGGTAGTCGTTTGCGTGGGTAAGAAACTCAAAGCACCCGAGGTATGGAGCGACGAGAAAGGCAAAGTGACCACCGACTACCAGGATTACCTGGAGGCAGCATGGATCAAAACTCTCCGCGAGAAATACACCGTGGACATCAACGAGGCTGTTTGGGAGAAAATAAAGAAGTAAAGACCGCGGCAAAGCCGTTCAAAGTAGAAAGACCGATAATGCGTTGGAGGAATCTTATTATAGTGTTAAGTGTCATGGCGGCAATAGTAGTGTTGTCTCATGTATGGGTCGTTCGTTGGGACTTGACGGACGACAAGCACTATAGCTTGAGTGAATCAAGCAAGAAGACGCTTTCAATCTTAGACCATAGAGCAGAGGTTACGCTGCTCTTGGGCGGAGATCTCAATGCGGGTTTCCGGCGTCTCAAGAAAGCCACCGAAGAGACCTTAGAGGAGCTCGCCGTCTATGCAGACATACGCGTGAAAGATGGATGGAGCGCCGCACAAGAGAACAGATTGATGGATTCGCTGGGTCTTAGACCGATCGTCATTCATGAGCGCGAGCAGAACGGCAAGACCGCACAGACCACCGTCTATCCTTACGCAATCATAGAGTACAACGGAAAGCGCGCAGTTGTTACACTCTTAAAAAACACCAGAGGCCTCAGCGGCGAAGAGAACCTGAATGCCAGCATCGAGCAGTTGGAGTTCACCTTCATGGAAGCGTTGCATCTCTTGCAGCAGACCGAGACGCCACGCGTAGCGATCCTCGAAGGACACGGCGAACCCGATGAAGCGCACACGTACGACCTAATGAGTGCCCTAAGCAAGTACTTTCAGGTTGACAGAGGCAGTATAGTCGAAAGACCGCTTCGCTCAAAGACAAAAGACCGCGACGAAGTCGCTCAAAGACCGATTAACAGCCATATATTAGACGGCTACAAAGCGATTATTGTACTGAATCCGCAGACGGCCTTCAGCGAAGCAGAGCGGTTCGTCATCGACCAATATATCATGCGCGGTGGAGCGGTCTTATGGTCGCTTAACGGCGTGAAGCTGAGCGAAGAAGTGCTGCAACGCGAAGGATTCACCCCTATCCTGCCCTTGGATTTAGGGCTGACAGACATGCTCTTCCGCTACGGCGTTCGCGTCAACCCTGCATTGGTGCAAGACATCCAATGCCTGCCGATTCCGGTGAATGTCAGCAGCGACCCGGAACAGCCGAACCTGCAACCGATGCCATGGACCTACGCGCCGCTGCTGCTTACCAGTCAAGGTTCGCCGATCACGAAGGACTTAGGCCAAGTGATGAGTACGTTTGTGAGCCCGATAGATGCTGTGGGAGGCGAAGACGGGATTGAGAAACGTGTCCTGCTGGCAACTTCTACCGCCAGCCGCGTGACGGCAACACCGGGAGAAGTGGATCTGAACGATCTGAATCCCGACATGAACACTTTTGCTTACCAATACGTGCCGGTAGCAGTATCCATGGAAGGTTCTTTCCCCAGCGCTTTTGCGCACCGAATGACACCGGAAGGTATTGAGACAGACGAGCCGATCAGGAAGAGCAGCGCAAAGACCCGGCAAGTGGTCATCGGCAGCGGAAGTGTGATGATCAACGAGACGATGAAGAACCAAGCGCTACCGATGGGTTATGACCGCTACAGCGGCATGCAGTTCTCCAACCGCGATTTTGCGACAAACGCTGTACTCTGGCTCACGGACGGCGACGGACTGATCGCCCTGCGGGAGAAGAGTGTGGCATTGCGATTACTCAACGACAAACGCGCACACGACAAAAGGATGCACGTACAGCTGGTCAGCACAATCAGCCCGATAGCCATCCTGGCACTTATAGGTGGCATAGTATTTGTGATACGAAAGAGAAAATACGAAAGATAGCAGAAAGACCGCCCTACGGGCTCAAAGTAGAAAGACCGCGGCAAAGCCGCTCAAAGCAGAAAGTCGAAAGTAGAAAGTCGAAAGACAAAAGTAGAAAGCAATATGAGGAGTAGAAGAATCTTTTTCATTTTAGCAGCTCTGGTTGCCATGACGAGTATCCGGGCCCAAGAGTTGCTGAACTATCCGCTGGATACCATTGACGGCGAAGAAGTATATCGCTATGAGGTGGAGCGCAGTATAGGGCTCTACCGAATCGGTGTCAATTTCGGAGTGAGCCAGAGCGAGATCATCCGTCTCAATCCGCAACTGCGTGAGAGAGGCCTGCACTACGGCGAGACCTTGCTGATTCCTACCAAAAGGCCGGTAGTGAAAGAGACCAAAGCCAAAGTCGTCCAGACCATCATTACGGAGACACGTATTGGTAGTGAAGAAATTGGGCAACCGCAGGTAAAGCCGCAACCGGCAGATACCGTAAAGACGGAAATACAGGATACCGTAATTACGGGATTACGAGATACCGTGATTACGAAAGAAGACTCCGTTCTCCCGGAGACAAGGAAGATAGTGGAGTTGGCTTTGCTGCTGCCTTTTGAGAGCCGGCAGACGAAGCGGAGCGTGAATGCCGACCGGATGATGGAGTTCTACCAAGGAGCATTGATTGCCTTGAGCGAGAAGCAGAACGACAGCACTTTATACCGTCTGCGCGTCTATGACACCGAACGCAGCGAGCGAAAAGTGAATGCCCTCTGCGACAGCACAGAGTTAAATAGCGTACAAGCCATCATCGGACCCGTTTATCCGATTCAGATAGAGCGGGTGGCTACCTGGTGCGACCAACATGAAGTACCCCTGATTCTGCCGTTTAGCGACAATATGGAGTTAGAGGTACATCCTTCTGCTTTGCAGTTCAACTCCACAGCCGACCAAGAGGCAGATAGCCTTTGCCAGTGGATGAAAGCAAAAGGCGAAGCAATCCATTGCGTAGCTATCGACGTGCACGAGAGCGATCTGTCGTCCTCCATCCGTACGCTGCGAAGCACCATGAGTAAGCAAGGTATCGAGTATCAGACACTGACGATGCAAGACCTGCTGAACGATAGCGCCTATTATGCTTTGGATAAAGACAAGGAAAACCTCGTCATTCTGCATTCCGACCGATTCCCACATATTCGTGTGCTGCTGTCCCATCTGTATAAGTTACAGACGGAGGGCTACCGGATTCGTCTGGTGAGCCGGTTTGCATGGCAGAAAGAGACCATCGATCTGCCGCAGGTATATACCTCTGTCTTCACCCGTTCGGAAGGATGGGAGATATATGATGCACAATGGGCAGATTACTACGTTAACGACCACACAAGCGAAGCGCCGCGGTATGACTTATTGGGATACGATCTAATGTCCGCTGCTTTGACCCGGTTACACGGGGAAGAGGCACACGAAGGATTGCAATCCGAGATCCGGTGGGTGAAAGTACAGAATGGCGGATACCAGAATGCCGGAGTGAAAGTAGTGGTAAGGTGAAAGGAAACCCCACCCGGGGAGTTCTACGGACGGCCACCGGCAGTCCGATCGAGCAGAGCTCTTCACCCGCTCAAGGGAGGAGAAAGGACAAAGGTGAAAAGTGAAAAGTGAAAGGAATCATATTAGGAAGCTGTGGGGGATAGTTATCGTTTCTGTTCTCAGTTTACAACTCTCGCTCTCTCATGCGCAGCCGAGGATGAAAATGCCGGAGTACTGGGTCGGAGCACACGGAGGTGTGAGTGCCGGTTCGGTTCTGTTCCAGCCTGCCGTAGAAGGCATGAGTCCCATTACCGACGCGTGCGTCTTGGGAGGCAATGCAGGAGTTGTGTTCCGCTTTGCCGGACATAAATACTGCCACTTCCAGATGGAGCTGAACTACATGCACCGCGGATGGGCGACCAAAACCGAAGCGCAGGGACGGATAGCCAGAAACCTGCATTACATCGAATTACCGATCCTCATGCACCTCAATTTCGGAAGCGAGGTATGCCGGTGGATCTTCAACCTCGGTCCACAAATCGGTTACTGCGTATGGGACGAGAGCAACGCTATCACCCATCCTTTCGACTGGGGATTAGCGGCAGGGACAGGTTTATACGTCCGCACAAAGAACGCCGGTGCGTACGAATTGGAAGTGCGGTTTGATTACTCCTTCGGAGGCATAGTAGGAACAAACGTGACCGACAAATATAACATGGCCAGTCCGATGGATCTGAGTATCAATTTAGGATGGTACTGGCCGATAAAGAAGAAAGTCAAAATTAAAAATTAAAAACAATAGTGTCTACTAAAAATACAACAAAAACCAACAAAACCCTTTGAGTGCTTTAGGAGCCGTTGCTCCTTGTACAAATTGCCACTAA
>CALZRN010000065.1 GCA_945828585.1 uncultured Bacteroidales bacterium
CAGCGCAAGGTTCATGCAGCCGTGGAAAAGCAGGAAGAAAACCAACGCTGCTCCACTAAGCGCCATGACGAACTTACGGCCAATAGAAGAATCTTTTAACCACATAGAATTGTTTGTGTTTTTAGATAAATATTATTGTTAATTAATGATGATTCGTATTTCGGCTGCAAAATTACTAAAAAAAAATGACATACGCAAGAAAAAAAGGCAAAAAACGTGTGTGCGCTTGCGTATATCAAAAAAAAGCAGTAATTTTGTAGCCGAATTTAAAATGCCATAGTGTGGCTATAAGAAAAAAAATAGTAACCCTTGTGCTTTGTACATTGCCCCTCTGCACCTTTGGTCAGGTGTCGAATGCAGGGCGGTCGGTATTCTCGTTTATGGGGCTGCCGGTATCATCACGTATCAACGCCTTGGGCGGGTCGAACGTCTCGCTCAGCGACGGGGATATCGCGATGGGCATGTGCAACCCGGCGTTGCTGCATGCTAACAGCCACATGATGCTGCAACTCAACTACAGCTACTACCTGCCGGGAACGATGTTCGGCAGCGTGTTGTATGGGCATAATTTCGGGCATAATTACTTCGCAGTAGGTATTCATTACTTGGACTACGGAAAGATGTACTACGCAGACAAAGACGGCAACAAGACCGGTGGTTCATTTGGTGCTCGGGACATCTTGATAGACGTGATGTACGCGCGGCAGTTAGGACGGATGTTCAAGGTCGGCGTGACGCTCAAACCGGTTTATTCGATCTACGAGAGTTACAGTTCGTTTGCGTTGGGCGCGGACGTAGGAGCGCATTTCCAAAGCCCCGACTCGACCTTCCAGATGGGTCTGGTGCTGCAGAACATAGGATGGCAGTTGAAGGGCTTCTACTCGGAGGAAGGCGGTACGAATCATGAGATGCTTCCGCTGAACCTGCAGTTAGGACTGACGTATCGCGTGAAGCACGCGCCGTTGCGCTTCCATATGCAGGCGCATAACCTGCAGACCTGGTATCTGAACTACGAATGGACGGGGCTGGACAAGAATGCCACGACCGGCGACATCATCCCCCATAACGTCAAATGGTACGACATGCTCTTCCGCCACACGATATGGACGGTAGAGGTAGTCGATAAACGAGAGCGGTTCTACATCGCTTTCTCATATAACCACCGCCGCCGCGCGGAGTTGAACCTCGCCGATCAGCGGTCGTTAGCAGGATTTGCATTAGGTCTTGGCGTACGGATCAAGCAGGTGCATCTGGATTTCGCGATCAGCCAGATGACCAAGTCCAACTTCTCGTACCAGGTCGGACTGACATTAGATATAAACTCGTTACTAAAATGAAAAAGATCATTGTTGCTATAGACGGATATTCGTCGTGCGGGAAATCGACGATAGCCAAGGCGCTGGCGAAGCATGCGCACGCGACCTATGTGGACACCGGCGCTATGTACCGGGCTATTGCGTTGTACGTATTAGTCGAAAGTCGAAAGTCGAAAGTTGAAAGACTGAGCGACGAGGAGATCATCGCTCTGCTGCCGGAGATAAATGTAGGTTTTGTGCGGGTCGGCGATGCGCAGCACGTGACGCTGAACGGCGAAGATGTGGAGGGTCAGATACGGACACTCGAGGTCGGCAACCGGGCTTCGGAGATCTCGCAGATCAAAGAGGTCCGTGCTTTCCTCGTAGCGCAGCAACAGGCGATGGGTGCCAACCAGAGCATCGTCATGGACGGCCGCGACATCGGCACGGTAGTCTTCCCGAAGGCTGATCTGAAGTTGTTCCTCACGGCCCGACCGGAGGTACGTGCGCAACGGCGGTACGACGAGTTGGTAGCCAAAGGCGAGAAGCCTGTCTATGAAGAGGTATTGGCGGATGTCAACGACCGCGACTACCGCGACACGCATCGCGCCGAGAGCCCGTTACGGCAGGCTGAAGATGCCATCGTAGTCGATAACAGCGACATGACGCCGGATGAGCAGATGAAAGTCATTTATGATCTGTACGATAGACTCTAATAGCGGTTTCTGCTTCGGTGTGACGCGCGCCATAAAGACAGCGGAAGAGGAGCTCCCAAAAGGGGCTCTTTGTTGCTTGGGCGACATCGTGCATAACGGTCAGGAGGTAGCGCGGTTAGAGGGTTTGGGCTTGCAGACGATTGATAACGACGACCTGCGTTCACTACCACCCCACTCGCGCGTGCTGCTGCGGGCTCACGGCGAACCGCCGAGCACCTACTGGATTGCCGAGCAAAGAGGGATAGAGGTTATCGACGCGACCTGTCCGGTAGTGAAGAAGCTACAGGACCGTATCCGCGCCTGCTACGAGTTGCATAAGAACGACGAAGCCGTCCCACCGCAGATCGTCATCTACGGCAAACGCGGCCATGCTGAGGTCATCGGGCTGCAAGGCCAAACGAACAACACCGCCATCGTCATCGAGCGCGAGGAGGAGTTGGACCAACTGGATTTCTCGAGACCGATATACCTCTTCTCGCAGACCACGAAGAGCGTGGAGGGCTTTCAGAGCCTCGTAGAGGCGATTGAAGCGCGCCGTTCGTTATTACGTAATAACGGAATTACGTCATCACGAGAAGATTATAGCGCGCCGTTCGAGTATCACGACACCATCTGCCGGTCGGTAGCAAACCGCGTGGCGCAGTTACAGGCCTTTGCGAAAGCGCAGGATCTCGTGATCTTCGTTGGTGGAGGCAAGAGTTCCAACGCAAAAGTACTATACAAAAATTGTGTTGAGGTCAACCCCAACACAATCTTCATTTCCACCCCCGACGAATTGGAAGAAAAACTTTCAACTTTCAACTTTCAACTTTCAACTCTAAAAGTCGGGATCTGTGGTGCAACAAGCACGCCGCTATGGCTAATGGAAAAAGTCCGCGATCAACTCACGGACTTTTACCAGTCGTAATTACGTTATTACGGGATTACGAAATTTATCTCACCGACGTGAGTTTCTTTATCTTCTCATTCAGTTTCTTTTCCTGCAGCAGCTGTTCGATGGACAGGTGCATGCGGTAGTTCCAGAAATGACGCGGGTTAGCGGGCACATTGATGCGGTCCGCGAACTGGTCTTTGATACGCACGTCGCCATCGATAGCGAGCCAGTCCTGCAGCGGCAGGATGGTCCACATCGCTGGAGAATACATATGCTGGTTGATGATGAACTCCGCGATCTCCGGCGTCATCTCTTTGGGTGCATCGCCCCACCAACCCATCTGGTCGTGGTAGAACTGTTGCGTTACCGCGCGGTCTTCTTCCCACCATGCACGCAGCGGGTTCATGTCGTGCGTGCCGGTCGTGCAAACAGACTGATACGGAGCGTCGGCAGGATGCGCGAACTTAACCGTCGGATCTTTCGGCATTCGCTGGATCTCGAGGCTGAGGATCTGCAGCTCATGCATCACATCGGGCACGCAAGCGGGCACCATGCCGAGGTCCTCGCCGCAGCAGAGCATCTTCGTTGAGCCGATAAGCGTCGGCAGTTTGCGCATCGCGGAGTCACGCCAGAACTGCGTATGACGGCGATAGAAATACTCGTTATAGATTCGCATCAGTACCTCTTTCTGGTCGGAATAGAGCTCGTTGAAAGAGTGGCTCTGGTAGATCGAGATACGCGGATGAAGCCATCCCGGACGGCGTTGATCCTCGACCATCAGCACCTCGCAATGGAGATAAATCAAGCCGTTGCAGATATTCTTCGCAGCCTCTTTGCTCAAGCCAGCTGCTTTGAGTTGCTTGGGGTCCTCCATGAGGCGGTCGTACCACTCCTGCACTTTGACTTGGGTATCAAACTCCGGACGGAACCAATAGACGTATCCATCGCGGGTCTGGAGGGCATTCTTCTTTGCCCACTCGGTATCATAACCCAAGACATCACCTAAGAAATTCGAGCGGATATAAGGCTTGGTCATACGGTCCCAGTCGAGGCAAATACCCTGCGCGCAGAGGTCATCGTAACTGTACGGCAGTGCCGGAACGAAATGACCGCAAAGCCCCCACACGTCGGTCTTGCGCATCTGCCAGATACGGAAGAAACCGAGGATATGATCTACACGGTAAGCATCGAAATAGTCCTGCATCTTACGGAACCGTTTCTGCCACCAAGCGAAGTTATCCTCCGCCATCTTATCCCAGTTATAGGTCGGGAATCCCCAGTTCTGACCGGAGATAGAGAAGTCATCGGGCGGTGCGCCGGCAGATGCATCCAGGTTAAAGAGCTCCGGATAAACAGCTGCATCCACAGAGTCAGGACTGATACCGATAGGTATATCTCCCTTCATCGCCACGCCGATCGAGTGAGCATAAGCCACTGCGTCCGCCAGCTGCTTGTCGGCATGGAACTGAAGGAAATAGTAGTACTCCTTCGGCTGCTTGTCGCGCTTATGAAGGAACTCAGCGTATGGCTCCAGCCACTCACGGTTCTTCGCAAAGAAAGCCTTATACTCCTCGGAGGAGAAGAGGGCATCCTTGTCTTGCTTGAAGAGCGCCTTGAAGAAAACGGTCTTGGCGTCATAGACGTTCTGGTAATCAGCGATCTTGAGGGCGTTGAACTCCGCCTTCTGCGCTTCGTATTTCTTCTTCTGCGCCGGCGTCAGGCGACCCATCTTCTCGATATTGATATATATCGGATGGAGCGCGAAGACGGAAACAGCGTTGTAAGGATAACTGTCGAGGTTATTATGACGGAGCGTGGTATCGTTGATCGGCAGGGTCTGGATCATCTTCTGACCCGTAGCCGCAGCCCAGTCTGCCATCTTCTTGAGGTCCTGGAACTCACCGATACCGAACCCTTCTTCCGTACGAAGCGAGAAGACCGGAACGGCTACGCCGGCACCTTTCCATCGCGGTTGCGTGCGGCGGAAACCACGGTCGTTCTGGCAGATGACCATACCCTTCTCGATGCCCCAGATCTGGCGGTTCTCACCCCACTCCATATCTACCTGCGCACCTGTCTTGAGGTCATAAACGACATATTTATACTCGATAATATCGGGTCTTTCGACTTTCGACTTTTGACTTTCTACTTCTATCTCTGCTTTCCAAACGGGGAACTCCGCATCGCTCATAACGAGCTTGTTATCGACATTCCAGTCGCCTAACTCCGGGCAGTTACCGACAATCGCCACACCCTGCGTCGGCAGGATCTGCGGCAGGTCGATAGAGAAACGAATATTGCCTTGTTTCTTTGAGCGAAGCGGTCTTTCGTCTTTCGACTTTCTACTGAAAAGTGCTTTGAGGAAAGCGGTCGTATAGAAACTGTCCTCATAGGTGCTTGCCTGCCATGCGTCGCGAACCACAATCTGTCTTTCGACTTTTGACTTTGGACTTTCTACTAAATGAAGTTTCCTCGGTTCGCCTACCTCATAGATATACCGACCGTCCTGCAGACGAATCGCATATTTGTACTGAATACTGCCGACAAAATCACTGATAGGGACATTAGCCTGCCAGAAATCGGTCCCTTGGCAATTTAGCACCAACGGATCCTTCTCTGTCCATCCCAAAATCGACTCCTGCGTCTCAATCACGCAGAGACTCTGACCGTACTCGGCACGATAATGAATCTGAAAATTAATGTTCATGATATTGTGTTTTATTTAAGTCTTCTTCGGATTTCGGCTACAAAATTACTACAATTTTTCGAATTATACAAGATTTTGCTAAAAAAAATTATTTATGCTTGTATAAAATAATATCTTTTTTAAAAAAGAACCATCCGATGCATGGAAGAAGGGTGTTTATGACCCACAGCAGGACGCCGGCAAAGGCGGCATTCATCGATCCGAAAACCACGATCGCCCATACGCCGCGAACACCTACTTCCGCAATCGGCACATTCGGCGTGATGGTCACCAGCAGATAATAAATCAGTAATCCGTAACCCATAACTCGTAACCCATAACCCGTAACTGCCCCTAACGCCCAAAGCACCAAGGCTAACTGTACACACCAGCAGAGCAGGCGCACGAAACTCTGCCCTAAGCTGCGGAAGAGCAGCTTCTGGTTCACTTCAGCGTATTTCTTCAAGGCTCTGGGTGCCAACGCAAAAGCAATCGCCAAGAGCAGAATAACCGCCGCGAGGGCGTAGAGATAACTGTTGCCTAAGTGCGTTCGGATTGCCGGAGAGAACGCCAGCGCCACCACGCCGGCGATGACGATCGCTGCTGTCATCGTGGCACTTCCTACCGCCCCCATCGCCAGCACCCGGGGCATGATATCCTTTGTACCTGGTACTTGGTCCCTTAGTACCTCCATCAACACCCCTCTTGCCGGATACTCGCCGAGCCGCCAGGGAGTGATCAGTCCGGCGAGTCTGGAATAATAAACCTGCCGCTGCGCCTCCCTGAACGTTAACCGTTCATCCGTTAACTCGTTCACTTCACCATTTGCACCATTAAGCGAAGCGTCACCATTCCATAAAGTCATCCACCGCCATGCCTCGATCGCCATATTCACCGGCATCAGCGCTACACACAGGCCGAGCGCCAGATACTGCTGCCATGCCATGCCACGAAGACTCTCCCACAAGGCAGGATAGTCCTCGAACGTGACCAGTTTATAGCCCAGAAATGCGCATGCCACCAGCGCCACGGCCCATTCGATAATATGATAAAGCGTCTTTTTGTTCATAAAAACGCTGCAAAGTTACGAAAAATTTTGCATTAATGCAAAATATTTTGTACTTTTGTGCCGTGAAACGACAAATACGAGTCATAATAATCATTTTATTCCTCCTCACTTCCTTTCAGGGAAGGGCCGAGGATGCCCCTTTCAATCTTCTTCCTTCAACGTTCACCTTAGACGAAGTCGTATTGGACATCTACAATGCCGTGACGGAGTTCGGCGAAGTGGATTACGAGCAGCTGCAGACAGATCTGTACGCACTGCATGACGCGCCGATAGACCTGAATAACACTTCGGACGAAGAACTCTCGCAACTCTATTTTCTCTCGCCGCAGCAGATTGATGATATCCTCGCTTACGCCGGCAGACACCCGTTCGAATCGCTGTATGAGTTACGGCTCATCCCATCGCTGACGGAGTACGAGATCCGCGACCTGTTGCCGTTCGTCCAAATCAGAAATCATAAATCAGAAATCATAAATCAAAAATTGTATCCCCGCGAGGTCTTTGCCCACGCGACGCATGAGATCATCACGCGCGTGGATGCGCGTAATATAGAAGGAGTGGAAGGCACGGACCCGATGTACGTGCAGGGACGCTATCGGTTTGACTACCAAAGGAAGGTCACTTTCGGTGCGCAGTTGAGAAGGCCGGTGGGAGGAGTAGCGAAGGACCTGCAATACGGCGCGTACCTGTAACTACGCGACATAACGCCCCATCTGCACACGGTCGTCGGCGGCAATTTCCAGGCCTCTTTCGGGCAAGGACTGGTGCTCGCGCCGGTCTTTCATTCCGGCAAGAGTTCGTATGTCTCTTCCGTCGGCATGCAGCAGCAGGGCTTGCGTTATTACTCATCGGTCGATGGCGAAGGGCTGCACGGCGCCGGCGCAACGATCCGTCACGCTTTCTCTTCGCAGACGAGGCTGGACGCCTCCGCACTCTACTCCATGCGCCGGGCAAACGACTCGACATGGCACCACCTGATTGGCGCCAACCTCACGCTGCGTCATAAACGGCTGGAAGTCCAGCTGACGGCGATAGAGAACCTCTGGTCGGACAGTATTCGCCCCTACCGCAACGCCAAATACAACCGTCATTATTTCCGTGGCCGCAATCAGGCAGTCATAGGCGCTTCGTTCCGGTACAACCACGGCTGGTTTGATGCCTTTGGAGAAGTCTCTACTACGCAAAACTATAAACGCTTCGAAGAAGCACTAAACGGCGAAGCCATAAACCCCATAAACGGCGAAGCTGTAAACTCGCCCCATTGGGGCCTCGGTGCTCTCATAGGCAGCCGGTTCTATCCTACGCAGGGCGTCTCGCTTGTGGCGCTGTACCGCTATTACTCGCCGTATTTCGATAACGCCTTGGGTTACGCTTTCTCCGAGACCTCGCGCATCAACGACGAGAACGGCGGGTACTTGGGTTTTGAGATCACCCGCTGGCGCAACTGGCGGCTCTCGGGTTACGGGGATGTGTTCTATTTCAGCGGCTACAAGTACGGTCTGGGGGATGCGGTGAAGACGTTGGGATACGATGCCATGGCAGAAATTCAGTATCATCATTCCACCATTTCATCATTCAGCGAAGCGGCTCATTCCGTCATTCCCCAATGGCGGCTTTCCTTGCGCCTAAGGGCGCGGCAGAAAGGTCATGCCACCTACTCCACCCGTGCGCAGTTCGATTGGGCTCAAGGCAGCTGGTCGCTGCGTACCACCGCGGAAGCCAACCTCACCACTAATCCTCTAACCCCTCAACTAACCTACGGTTTCACCCTCTACCAGGATATAGCTTTTGATTTGACGCCCTACACCGTACACCATACACCTCTCAGCTTTCGCTTCCGCCTCCAGGGCTTCGACGCCCGCGAATGGGCGAACCGCATCTACACCTATGAGCACGATGTGCTGTACGCCTTTTCTATCCCGGCAACTTATGGTCTGGGCGGTCGCGCTTACCTGTGCCTCAGATGGCAGATCATCCCGCAGCTCGCCCTATACTTCCGCGTCTCCGAGACTATCTATGCGCGCGATTGGTATATACAAAAATACCCCTCCTTTCAGGGTGAAGGGCTACGCCCGATCGAGCGTCCGGTGGACGGTCGTAGAACAAATTTAGGGGGTAGGCTCCCTACCAGAACCGATCTTCATCTGCTCCTCCGCGCAAAGTTATAACTTCATTCCGGTGACGGTAATGCCATTACCACTTTTTTACAAATCCTACAATATGCAATTTAATGGATGCTTACGATGCTTACCTTCGTTCGTTAGCCTGGAATTTTATTCCGGTTTTCTCTCGTATGTCCATTCCCTCGGAATTTTATTCCGGTTTTCTCTCGTATGTCCATTCCCCCGGAATTTTATTCCGGATTTCTCTCGTATGTCCATTCCCCGGCATTTTATGCCGACAAAAAAGCGGCGAGGTCACCCTCACCGCTTCCCTTTCTTGGTCGTTCCGCGGGATTATATCCCGCTTCCTTATCTTACCTCTTGCCCCGTGAGGGTATATTCCTTCTCCCCGCGGAGGATGAAGATCTGGCCGTTACGAACAACCTTTGTACATTGTACATTGTTCCCTTGTACATCCTCAACACCAGTCGCAGTACCTTCGCTTGTCGTGGTGAAGCTACCGGAATAAGTAGCGACGGCTTGATCATTGGCATCCTTGGCCGTCAAGTTATAGCCGTATTGAGTACCACTATCCAGACCTGTGACTGTGAACTGCAAGCCGTTTGCGGTCATGATAGCCGCAGGAGCATGTGACTGTCCGTCGCGAGAAGGCGCAAAAGCAATGCCGGTTAACTGTCCATTGGCATTGAAAATCAACGTGCAGAATACTTCGCCGTCCTTCGTGATCTGGATGGTATAAGATGCGGCATTATCGTTTGTCGGCCATGTAACGGTGGCAGCATTGTCCTGCGGCTCTACCGTTACATCATTCGTAGTCACGGTAGTTTCTACGGCGCCGATGGCGTACGTGTAATAGAAGTCACGCCAAACAGCAGCAGCTTTGTACATATCTATCGAACTGGGCAGAACGTACAGTTTGCATTCAAACTTATCCACTCCGTCAAAAGCGGTGCTATAAGTGTTAGTCGGCGTCGGACGGTAGTTGAAGATTGTTTCGAGGTTCACGCAGTTATAGAATGCGTTGTTGTGGATTGTCTTCACGGACTCGCCGATAGACACTTTCTTCAGCGTCTCAATGCCCGCAAAAGCGTTTTCGCCGATGGCGGTGACGGAATTGCCAATAACGAGTTCCTCCATTTCACCCGGTGCTTCCGCGCCAAACTGCATATTTTCCGTAAACGAACCGGCATTGCCGATGGTCAGTACTTTGTTTGTCGGGTCATAAGACCATACCAAAGCCAAGTCTTTTCCGCAAGTTCCCACGCGGTCATACGCAAACTCTGCCGTAAAGGTGGTGTCTTGGGTTATCTGCGCGATACGCGGATTGTCTTTTAGGCCGTCCGACCATTGTGTGAAATGATAGCCATAATCAGGCGTAACGGTCAGTGTTACTTCATCCAAATACTCCGCAGAACTATTGCCGGAGATTGTACCATGCTCCGCATCCTTGGTAATGGAATATACATTCTTTGCAAAAGTAGCAGTAAAGGTTGTATTTTGGGATAAGATAAAAGAACGCTGTTGGGATCTATTGCCGTCGCTCCATTTTACAAAATGATAGCCATAATTCGGGATAGCCGAAATCTCTACCACATCCATATACAATGCCATAGTATCGCCTGCCGTTGTTCCCCATTCGGGATTGTTCGATTGAGTAGTAATTGTATATGTATTCTTTGCAAACTCTGCCGTGAAGGTAGTGTCTTGAGTCAAAACGATTGTTCGCGGGTTATCGGTATTTTCGTCCGACCATTGAGTGAAATGATAGCCGTAATTCGGGACGACCGTTAGGGTATAATAATATGGCTGCTCATCACAAATTGTATAATTTTCCATACTTGTTATTGAAATACTGCCATTTTCTGCTTGAGTGGATATTTTGTACGGTAATGGAGCATATTTTATTCGAGACGCATAATCCGACCATGCCGTTTTATAAGTATCCAATGTCCCACACGGAATATAAAACGGGTAATTTCTAGTTAGACCATAAAATGCTGCAGATCCCAATGCAGGTGGTGTTTCTGCTTCAATCGTCACAGAGGTCAAATTGTCGCAAAAATAGAAAACATAATCTCCAATTCTTGTGACGCTATTGGGAATCGTTACAGAGGTCAAACCGCAACCTTCGAAAGCACAATATTCAATGCTTGTGACGCTATTGCCAATCGTCACAGAGGTCAAACCGCTGCATCCAGAGAAAGCAAACACTCCAATGCTTGTGACACTATACGATACTGAGTTGTAAGTCACAGAAGCGGGGATATTGGCAGTTGTGATACTTGTTGACCAATACGGATAATCACTGTTTTGACTCGTTACCTCTGCCGTCTGATTGGTAGCATCGAGGTTGTAATACAAATCGCCGATTTGGACTTTTTCAGCAAACATGGTTCCT
>CALZRN010000066.1 GCA_945828585.1 uncultured Bacteroidales bacterium
GCAAATAGCTTATGCTCTTCAGAGCGCAAATATCTCCCGTATTTTTGCTACCTTGGGCGCAGACCCTCACACGCTGAGTTTCTTTTGGATTCTTCCGCCGTTGATGGGTATGATTGTGCAGCCGTTAGTGGGTAAGTATTCGGACAAGACCTGGAATCGTCTGGGCCGTCGCAAACCATATTTACTCGTGGGCGCGCTCATCGCGGTCGCGGTAATGTTGTTGCTGCCGAATGCAGGTAATTTCACTTTTACGCAGGCTGCTTTCCTTGGCTTGAACGCGGCGATGTGGTTCGGACTCTTTAGTCTGATGTTTCTGGATACGAGTATCAATATCGCCATGCAGCCGTTCAAGATGATGGTGGGTGATATGGTAAACGAGGAGCAGAAGGGAACGGCTTATGCGATTCAGTCGGCGCTTTGTAACGCGGGCTCGCTCGCGGGATACATCTTCCCGATTTTCTTCACATGGATCGGTATCGCCAATACCGCTCCTGAAGGCGTCATTCCGGATTCCGTGAAATGGTCGTTCTACTGCGGAGCGGCGATTTTGATTCTTTGCTCGCTTTACACGTTCGCTACCGTCAAGGAGCTTAACCCCGAGGAGTACGCAGAGTTCCACGGCATCAAAGAAAATGACAAATCTCAAATGTCAAATAACCAATCGGAGGAAGGTTTCATAACCTTACTCCGCAAGGCTCCTTCTGCCTTTTGGACGGTTGGTCTCGTGCAGTTCTTCTGCTGGGCGGCGTTTATGTATATGTGGACCTACTCCAACGGCGCTATCGCTGCCAACTGCTACGGTTGGGACGGTGTGAGCGCAGCAGACGAAGCCTTCCAGACCGCAGGAAACTGGGTGGGCGTGGTATTTGCTGTTCAGGCAGTCGGTTCGCTCCTCTGGGCAATGATTCTGCCGATGCTGGAGAAGATGACCGGCAACAAGGGAGCTTACGCTATCTCGTTGCTTGTCGGAGCTGCCGGATTCATCTCCATCTGGTTCATTACAAATCCGTATGTGCTCTGGCTCAGCTACGCGCTTATTGGTGCCGCTTGGGCCGCTATGCTGGCGTTGCCGTTCACGATTGTGACGAACGCTATTAAGGGCGGAAATATGGGATATTACCTCGGTTTGTTCAACTGTACGATCTGCGTTCCGCAGATTGTCGCTGCGCTCTGCGGAGGTATTCTCCTTAAATATATATGCGCGCACGTGCAAGCCGGAATGCTTGTGGTCGCAGGTGTCCTCCTCATCCTCGGTGCCGCTTCCGTCTTCTTGATCAAAGAAAAAGAGTAACAAACACAAAATAACTAACAATCATTATGAAAAACAAAGCACTTTCCCTCAGTCTGATGGCATTTGCGCTGCTGTTCAGCGTAGCCATGCAGGCGCAGATTACGGGTACCGTTTTGGAGCCGTCGGGCGATCCGGCTATCGGCGCCAGCATCCTTCAGATCGGTACAACCAATGGTGTGATTACAGATTTCGACGGTAACTTCGAACTCAATGTTCCGGAAGGTACCGAGCTGCAGATCAGCTACATGGGCTTCAAGACACAGACCGCTGTTGCCAAGAAAGGCATGGTGATCCGTCTCGTAGAGGACACGCATGTGCTGCAGGAGGTGGTAGCCATTGGCTATGGATCCCAGAAGAAAAAAGAGATCACCGGTTCGGTAGCTTCTGTGAAAGCAGAGGACTTCAACGTCGGTGCAAAACCGAATGCAGTCGGTTTGATCCAAGGTAAAGTTGCCGGTCTGAACATCAGCCGTACGACCTCTGACCCGACTTCTACCGGTTACAATATTCAGATCCGTGGTTTCTCGACCCTGAGCGGTTCGGCTAACAAACCGTTGTACATCGTCGATGGTATCCCGACGGACAATATCGATAACGTAGCGCCGGAAGACATCGCATCGATGGATGTCCTCAAGGACGGTTCGGCAGCTGCTATCTACGGTACGCGTGGTAACAACGGTGTCATCCTGATCACGACCAAGCGTGGTGCAGCCGACGGCGGTGACGCTCCGAAGCTGAACGTAGAGTACAGCGGATATGTATCCGTTTCCGCTCCGCGCACCAACACAGGTTTTGCTACTCCGGAGCAGTATCGTAACCTCGAGACCCTCTCGGGCGGTAAGATCAAACCGGTTATCTACACCGACGCGAACGGCGAGAGCTATAACACCAACTGGATGCAGGCAGCTATGAAGCCGGCAGCAGTGATCACCAATCATAACGTTGCACTCTCGGGCGTAGCAAAGAACTTCAGCTACCGCGGTTCGCTGAACTACAAGTATGCTGAAGGTCTCGCGCTCAACACCGACCGTAACGAGATCATCGCTAAGTTCGCTGCTGACCAGAAAGCATTGCAAGGTTGGCTCCAACTGCAATACGACTTCTCGTACATGCACTACAAGAACAACTTCGACTGCGGTGACTTCAAGCAAGCAGCTACCCTGAACCCGACGTATCCTATCTACGATAAGAACAATGAATCGGGCTATTTCGAGCCGAACGGTTCGGGTCAATCGAACCCGATCGAGGCTACGAACCTCAAAGAGTCGAACGCATACGGAAACTACTTCCGTGGTTCGGTAAAAGCTACTGTTAACATCAAGCCGGTTGAAGGCCTGAAAGTGAACGTATTGGCTGCTTTGGAAGAGGGCGACAACGTCAGCATGTGGTACAACTCGCAGAAATATCATGACAAAGAGTCTGCCGGTATGGCACATCGCGAGAGCCATAACTCGTTCAAACAACTGTACGAAGGAACGATCGACTACGTAGGTTCGTGGAATGGTCACAACCTGACCGCTCTGGCTGGTTTCTCCTATCAGCACGAACTCTATGATGGTATAAGTGATATTACTAACTCCGGTTTCCCGACGGATAACTACAAGTATTATTCCTTGGGGGACGGTCTGACCGACAAATCGAAACTGACTGTTGGTACCTATCGTAATAGTAATACGCTGGCTTCCGCTTTCGGTCGTATCAACTATAACTACGACGAGCGTTACCTGCTCTCCGTTTCTCTCCGTGCTGAGGGTTCGAGCCGTTTCGGTGACAACCACAAATGGGGATGGTTCCCTGCAGTCAGCGCCGGTTGGCGTATCTCGGGTGAGAACTTCATGAAGGGTCAGGACTGGTGTAATGACCTCAAGCTCCGTGCCGGTTTCGGTATCACGGGTAACAACGCCGGTGGTAACCTGCTTTCGAAGCAGTTGCTCACGCAAGGTGGTACGTTCTGGTACAACGGTGCATGGATCGCTACCTACGGTGTAGCACGTAATGCGAACCCGGATCTGCGCTGGGAGAAGAAATATGAGTACAACGTCGGTATCGACTTCTCGTTCCTCCAGAACCGTTTGTCGGGTAGTTTGGATCTGTACTATCGTGACACGAAAGACCTGCTCTGGGACTACGATGTTCCGACTCCTCCGTTCTTGTTCGGTTCGATGACCGCTAACTGCGGTGAGGTCGTTTCGAAGGGTCTTGAGCTCGCGTTGACCGGTGTTCCCGTTCGCACGAAAGACTGGGAGTGGAGTTCGACTTGGACCATGGCGTTCAACAACAACAAGATTAAGAAACTCTCCGGTACCGTAATGTGGGAAGGTCATGAGTATGAACTTCAATACAGCGAGAAACTCGTCGGTGGTGTAGGTGAGAACGGTTTGATGGGTGTGAACACGCAGAAGATCGTCGAGGGCGAGTCCATCGGTACTTTCTACGGCTACCACTGCATCGGTATCTCCGAAAAGGGTAACCTCGTCTATGAGAAAGACGAGAACGGTAAGAACAAACTGCAGAAGATCGGTAACGCACAGCCTATCATGACCTACGGCTGGAACAACACCATCCGCTGGAAATCGCTGGATATCTCGCTCTTCTTCCGTGGCGTTGTCGGCAACGACGTGCTGAACGTAAAACGTTGGGCTTACGGTCCGCAGAAGTCGCAAGGTCTGAACGTATTCATGAAAGACGTAGAGGGCTTGGCAAACGGTACCGCTGCTTATCGTCAGGGTGTTTTCTCCGACTACTACCTCGAGGACGGTTCGTACCTCAAGTTGGATAACATCACCGTGGGTTATACTTGGCATTTCAAAGACAACAAATACATCCAGTCTTGCCGTCTCTACGGTACAGCCGAGAACGTATTCACCATCTCCAAGTACTCGGGTATCGATCCTGAGGTGAACACGATGAGTGTGGATGCTGCCGGTATCGATAACTCCGGATTCTATCCTTCGGTTACCAATGTGCTGGTTGGTCTTAACCTCACCCTTTAATACAAACTTAAATGAAGATAACAATTATGAAAAAGTCATTAATACTTGTATTAACCGCAGTAGCCATTCTGGCAAGCGGTTGTCACATGCTCGACGAGGAGGTTTTCGGCCAACCTACGGCTGAAGAACTGCTGGGCAACGAACAGAACGTGGCTAAAGTAGTCGGGCAAGCTTATTCGGAAGTAAAATGGCTCCACGACCACTGGGGATACTGGGGCATCAACACGATCTCTTCCGACGAGTGCGTTAACCCCGTTCGTGTTCCGGGTAACGACTGGAACGATGATGGTTACTGGAAAGGCTTCAACGACCATTCCTGGACCGCTAACGACCTGTCTTTTGAGTTCGTTTGGCAGTACTCTAACGCCGGAGCCGTGCTCTGTAACAAGATCCTGAGCCAGCTCGCCGGCATCCAGAACTCCATGGAGCCCGCTGTCTATGCCCGCTTCACGGGTGAGCTCAAGGTGCTCCGCTGCTATTACTACTACACCCTCTTCGACGCTTTCGGACGCATTCCTTATCAGGAGGACTATTCCGCTGATCGTGTTCCGCAATCGGAGACTTGGACCGTGTGGAACAAACTCGTCTCTACGCTCGAGGCCGAGGCTCCTCATCTCCCGGTAATCACTGATGAAAACCGCGCTGAGAACTACGGACGTTGCTCGCAAGGTTTTGCGTACGCACTGCTCGCTCGTCTCTATCTGAACGCTCTTTCGTTCGGCGTGACACCGGCTAACTGCGGCATCGAAGGTATCAGCACCGAGAATGATTTCTATCAGAAAGCGCTGGACGCTTGTAAGAAAGTGATCGACAGCGATTCGTATACCATCGAGGATGATTTCTTCGCTAACTTCAAGATCAACAACGAGAACTCGCGCGAGAATATCTTCGTCATCGTTGAGGATGGTAACGCTTCCTTCGACTATCGTGACGTAGCTGGTAAACTCTCCAACAAACTCCGTATCACTATGTTGACCCTTAACTATGCTCACCAGCAGTGCTGGGGTCTCAAGGAGAAACCGTGGAACGGCTTCTGTGCTCCGACGGACTTCTTGGCTAAGTATGAGTACGGCAAAGACCTCCGTGGTCCTTGCGATTCTACGCTCGGTACACACGGTTGCGACGGTTGGGGTTGGTTCCTCGGTCCGGTTTATAAAGATGAGACCAGCATGGATACCCTCGTTATGACCGATAAGGGTAACCTCAAAGCCGTTATGCGTACTACGATAGCTTCCTTGGATAACGCTACCCATAACGACGGAGCTCGTCTGCTCAAATACGAGGTAGCGAAGAACGGCGTGAACAAATATTGCGATAACGATTTCGTGCTGATGCGTTATGCGGACGTGCTCTACATGGCATACGAGGCTGCTTATCGTCTGGGAGACAGTTATGCCAACACGTTGTTGGCTGATGAGGACTTCATGAAGATCCGTACGCGTGTTAACATGCCTGCATACTCGACTCTCGACCTCGATGAGCTGCTCGATGAGCGTGGCCGTGAGTTCGCTTGGGAGATGGTTCGACGTCGTGACCTCATCCGCTTCAATAAGTATTCGCAGGGTGCTTGGCAGTTTAAGAAAAAAGCTGCTGATAACCACTGGGATTGGTTCCCTATCCCGCGTAAGATGATTGAGACTTCTGGCGGTATGTGGACGCAAAACTCGGGTTACGAAACCGATATGTAATAACGAATAATTTCACGAAAGTGAATTTATAAAAATCAACATTAATTAACTAACAAATTTTTTTAATTATGAAATTCAACAAATTATTTTTCGCTGCTGTTGCTTTTGCAACTCTGGCAATGGTAAGTTGTAAGAAGGATGAACCGACTCCGGTTATCCCGACTCCGGATGATGAAGAAGTAGTTCCTGAGTGCCCGGTTATCGATGCTCCGGGTGCAGGTAAGACTACGATCGCTATCTACGCTGAGGTTTGCCCGCGTGGTGCTTATCTCGTAGGTACCTTCCAAGAAAACAAAATTGATGACGATGCTGCAGCATTTGAAGCAGTTCCGAATGCAGAGCACTGGTATGCTGTAACGATTGATTATGCAGATGATCTGGCCGTTAAAGCTATCGCACGTCCGTCGGATGAGGAAGTCGCTTATAACTGGTCATATCAGTGGGGTTTGGTTTATGATGCAAACCATCCGAGTCCTGCAGTAGCAGAGGATGTAGAGGACACTAAGGTGTTGGCTGGTGCTGGCACATTGGTATCTGAGAATAACTGCGAGGTTAAGCTGACAAAGGTTGCTAACGATGCCGTAGTTTACGTTTGGGTTAAGAACTGGAAAGCTTCTCCGATTATCGAGGCTAAGAAACTCGAGACCTGCTGGGCTAAGAGTTCTTGGGACGGTGGCGACTGGTATTGGAAAGAAATGACCGCTAAGGGTGACGGCGTATTCGAGCTGAACACTCGTTGGGGTGGCAATGGTATTAACATTGCTGAGACCGAAAATGGTGCTGATGTTTATTATGAAAATCCTGAACTCATTGACGGCCCGAAAGCTGGTGACAGCGTTTGTGTTACTTTCGTGTCTGAGAAGATGAACGTTGGTAAACTCTCTATCAAACTCTTGCAGGCTGGTGAGCGTCCTCAGTTTGAGGTTAAAGACGTTACTGTTACCGGTATCGTTCCTGAAGGATGGACAAAATGCTACATCTGGGCATGGGGCGGTGAAAAAGACGAGAACTATACTGGCGGTCAATGGCCGGGTGAAGAACTGACCATCGACGGCGGTAAAGTTACCAAAACTTTCAAGCAAGTTAATGTGCCGATGAAGGTTATCTTCAGCAATGGCGATGGCGCTCAAACGAAAGACATCACTGGTATCACAGAAGATATTGAGATTAACATCGCTGAGAACCTGAAATAATCAACTTTGTTGATTCATTAACAAATAGGCGTGCTTCGGCGCGCCTATTTTTTTGTATATTTCGTAAAAAACGTAAAAAATACTATTTTTATTTGCATATTTTAAAAAAATGTTGTATCTTTGTGGCAAGTTTAGAAAATAGACTTAATTTAACCCTCAAATCTATAAGCGTATGAAACTCGAATTTTTACTCTATTCCTTATTGTTTATCCTCATTGGATTGATGTTGGTGTCCTTCTTCCTTATATGGAAGTGGTTTGACGCACATGATCGGCTCAAAGTGGTACGTGAGACCACCCGAGAGCAAACGCTTCATGCCATCCGTCATGCGCATAATAAATGCCGTATCCTGCTCTACGTTGAGTTAGTGTTGGCTATCGGTTTTATCCAGATTCCTTTGCTGTTGCACGATTATTATAGCATGCTCGTTTATCCGGCAGTAGTTATAGTGGCAGATATTCTCCTTCTTATCGGCCTGCGTTCCCGCGCGAATTCTTACAAAGCCAGCATAGACGATTATGTGAACGCCAATGAGGAACACGTGCGTGAGGCAGCGGCGGCTCGTGAACAGCAACGCGAGCAGTGGAGACGTGAGGCAGCTACTCTCAATCCGCAAGCGGAGGCGCTCATCAAGGAGAAGCTGGGCGATGATTATGAGGTTTGGTACCAGCATGATATTCTCACCGGCAGAAATATCCTCGCGAACCGGGAGTTGGGGCTCTTGTACGCTCAGGGAATCGTTATTCCGTTCTCGGAGATCATGGAGGTGCGTATGGGTCGTAAGGACCTGAAGCTCGTGACCTCCAATAGTACGTATCCGTTTATTACCCTGGATTTCGGTGCGCTGCCGATCAACCCGGAGACCGGAAACAAGTACATGGATGAGATCGCTACGAAGATTCAGAAACTCATCCCGTAATACATAGTTACATACCATAAAAAAAAAGAGGCTCGAGAGCCTCTTTTTTGTGTATATCGTGCATATGTACGATTAGTAGGATTCTTCCGAAGAGGGGAAGGAGCTGTCTTTGACTGCGTTGATGTATTCGCTTACGGCGGATTTGACGTCCTGAGCGAGGTTTGCAAAATGGCGGAGGAACTTGGGTTTGAAGCCTTGGTTGAGGCCTAACATGTCGTGGAGGACGAGGACTTGTCCGTCGCAACCGTTGCCGGCGCCGATACCGATAACCGGGCAGGAGACGGCTTTCGTTACTTTCTCTGCGAGAGCCGCAGGAATCTTCTCCAGGACGATGGAGAAACAGCCGGCTTCGTCCAAGAGCTTGGCGTCGCGGAGCAGTTTGGCAGCCTCTGCCTCTTCTTTGGCGCGCAGGCCGTAGCCGCCGAACTGATTGACGCTTTGCGGTGTCAGACCGAGGTGTCCCATGACGGGTACGCCGGCTTGGATCATGTGGCGGATAGAAGGAAGGATCTCTTCGCCGCCCTCAAGTTTGACGGCATCGCAACCGCTCTCTTTCATGATCTTGATGGCGTTGCGCACGGCTTCCTCTTCGCTCACCTGATAACTGCCGAAAGGCATGTCGCAAACGACGAGCGAGTGCTGCGCCGCGCGGACAACTCCTTTGGTGAGGAAGATCATCTCATCTACCGTGATGGGCAGCGTGTATTGGTTGCCGCAAACAACATTGCTGGCGCTGTCGCCCACTAAAATCATCTCAATCCCTGCCTCATCGATGAGAGAGGCAAGGGTAAAATCATAACTTGTTAGCATGGCGATCTTCTCGCCGTTAGCCTTCATCTGACGCAGTTTGGAAGTCGTCATTCGGCTATTTTGTACATGTACAGACATTGTTTATTTGTTTTTTAGAATGATCCAGATAATTATCGGCGCTCCGAACAAGGCACTGATAGTGGATATCGGCAGCGGATAGACAAAGAGCGAACACAGCACATCGCAAATCAGCAGCAGCCCGGCGCCGATGAGGGCGCACGCAGGGATGGTGATGCGGTGGTTGGAGGTCTGAAAGATCCCCCGGGCGATATGCGGAACCGCTACGCCGATGAAGGCGATAGGACCGCAGAAAGCCGTCACGCCGCCGGCTAAGAGACCGGTCGCGAGGACGATATACAGCCTCGTTCGTTGCACGTTAATGCCCAGTCCGCGGGCGTAGTCTTCGCCTAAGAGCAGACCGTTCAGCGGCTTCATCGCCAGGATGACAAAGAGCGTGCCGAGGAGCAGGATAGGGAGCAAGAGCCGCATGTCTGCCCAACTGACGCTACTGAGCGAACCGAGGGTCCAGACGACGAAGAGCTTCAGCGCATCGGGGTTGGCGAAGTTCTGCAGCAGGCTCACTAACGCACCGGCGATGGAGCCGAACATCATTCCCACAATCAGCAGGCTGACATTACCCGTCACGCGTCGGCTGACCGCCAAGACCAGCAGTAAGACTGCTGTCGCGCCGATGCAAGCGGCGATCGGCAGCATCATCACCATCGTCGCAGAGCACATCGTCAGGAACGCTACGCCCAGACTCGCGCCGGACGAGACGCCTAAGGTGTAAGGCCCGGCAAGAGGGTTGCGGAAGAGGGTCTGCATGATCAGTCCCGAGACAGACAGCGCCGCGCCGGCAAGAACCGCCGTGATCGCTTTCGGGATACGGATGGCGTGCAGGATATTGCCTTCCATGACACTCAATGTGTCAAACGGCCACAGCCAAATGCTGCCGCTACATATATCCAGACAAAAAAAGAGCGCCAGAAGCACGCCCAGCCCTATGAATATTCCTGCGTTTCGCTTCATCGTTTACAAAAACGATGCAAAGGTACAACAAAAATTGCACATACGCAAATTTTTCAGTGAATTTTTTGCTTGGCGAAATTTCATTTCGCGATAATAGATAGCCTGTCAGCGCATGGTCTGCTGATCACAAATCTCCTCCGCCATGTTATTTAGAGCCACACAATCAGCACGACTAATGTGCTTCTTATTGGGGTCATACTCCCATGGAGAAAGAATGAGTACCTCCTTTTCAGCCACAGCGTCAAAGAGACTATCATGCGGCTTGTAATAATCCCTAAAGCCATTATCCGCAAGATAGATGAATGGTAGTTTTTCTTTGAGCAATACCGCCATTACGGCTTGTTCTTGCTTGCTGATAAAGGGCGAGACCATCACGGTTCCTTGACGAGCCGCCAGTACGCAGTTGTTCATATATTCGCGTAGCCGCTTATCATCGCCGTGTATTGCCTCATCTATCATCGTCCTTCGGACGTGAACGGGCGCGTATTTTGCGGCTTGTAACAAAGCAGCATTACCAACGCCGCGATAGTTACGTCCTGCAATCTCTATATCCTCTTGCACACAAAACAAGTGTGGGAAGAGGTGTTTGGTAGCAAGGCGCTGGGGATTCATCTGGACGTAATGAATCATCGTTTGGAGCTGACCTTTATGAGACATTGGACGTATAAAGGGCTTCTCCGTGAAGATGGAGTCTGAGTAGGAGCGTTCATTGCCCCGCATATTATGCGGTCTAACAGACGCTGTATAATCTCTGCTATGTTTCTTCGCCCCTTGCCATAAGCCGCGCACAACCATCTTTATACTAACATCCATTGGGCGCGTTACATACAAGATGACATGCAAATGGTCCGGCATCATCTTTTGTTGGATTATTTTAACCTCAGTATGTAAGCGGGGTATATCTTCTACACAATCTCTGATTTTATTCCCCAACTCCGTCCTCTCTACCCTCGCTTGTTTAGGGTCGTTATTAGGGATAACTAGTTTGCCCAATAACGGCTCACGCGATGGTATAGTCAGCGTGACATGATAAATGCCGATGCCTTTCCATGCCGTTCCCGGCTCTTGCCAATGCCATGTGTCGTGATTAGAGGGCATATTATTTCATTTTATCCCTTTTTCGTGCAAAATTACTGTTTTTTTTTGAAATACGCAATAGTATTGAGCATTTTCGT
>CALZRN010000067.1 GCA_945828585.1 uncultured Bacteroidales bacterium
CTTTTTACGCTAATTTATCATAAAAATATCATTTTTTGATTATAGTTCGTAATTTACTTATACATTTTGCGAGCGCAAAGGTACAACAAAAATTCCACATACGCAAGGGATGTGGAAATTTTTACACATTAAATGTGTATTTTTTATCAAAAAAGTGCTAAAATCGCCACAATGAGTGTGCTGAACATCAAAACAGGCATCTGTTTGTCTAATTTCTCAGTATGACTCCAGACGTACCAGAGGTGCCATCCCCATACCGGAATAATACACAAAACCAACCAGTGTCCATATACGCAAAAAATCGTCAGACAGCCAATCAGCAAAAGCGTCTGATACACTCGTCCGCCCTGCTCGCCCAAGAGGCTCGCAAAAGTGCGTTTGCCGTGAGCGCGGTCATTTTGCATATCGCGGATATTATTCAGATTCAACACTCCCACGCATGGTAATCCGATCGCTGCACCGCACCAGAAAATCTCCGCCGTCAAATTTTGCACCTGCAAATAATAGCCGCCGACCGTACTTAACAACCCGAAGAACAAAAACACCCCTACATCACCCAGCCCGATGTACCCATAACTGTGCTTCCCAAGGGTATATGTGACTGCACCCACTATCGCAAAAGCACCCAGTAAGAGGAATCCTAGACTTTGCACACAGAACAATGTACCAAAAGCGCTGTATATCAATAAGATACCGAACACTACACAGAGCCCAAAAAACAGCCAAATCATGCCTTTCATTTGCTGTTCTGTGATCTTCCCTGCCTGCAAGCCGTACGCTTTGCGTCCATGCTGCTCTTGGTCCGTTCCTTTTATGGCATCCCCCAACTCATTACTGAGGTTGCTTAAGATCTGCAAGCTCAGCGTTGTCAGAATAGCCAGACAAAAAACAATAATTCCCCTCCATTCGTGTATCAAATCAGGGGAAATCTTCCATGCCATACCCGTTCCGAGAATGATTCCCGAAACGGAGAGAGGCAGCGTCCTTAGACGCAAGGATTGAATATACGGATTCATGAAAATACTACTTGTTTTCCTTCAATAATTGCTCTACTAATTCCGGTACACCTTCGGTGGCTTTCTTGCGGATATGAGTGATTCGGTCTGCCCACATACCGAACTCCGGCTGACCCGGATCCACGAAATAAATAGGGCAGTTTTTCGGCGCGTAATGAATCAGACTGGCTGCCGGATAGACGTTCAGACTGGTTCCTACAACGACCATGATTTCTGCCTCCGACGCAATGCGGCATGCCTCATCGAAATACGGTACTCCTTCACCGAAGAAAACGATATACGGCCGTAGCAACGAACCGTCCGGATGACGGTCGCCGTAGTGTTGTTCCCATCCTTCCAGAGGCACCGTAGCCGTCTCGTTGTTCTCGGACCGCAGTTTGGTGATCTCACCATGCAGATGTACCACATTCTTAGCACCTGCCCGCTCATGCAGATCATCGATATTCTGGGTGATGATGCGTGTCTCGGGCAACGCCTCCTGCAACTTGGCAATCGCCACATGCGCAGCATTCGGCTGAGCCGCCAGAGTGTCTTTTCTGCGGGCGTTGTAAAAATCTACGCACAACTGTGGATTACGCAACCATGCCTCGTGGGTACACACATCTTCGATGCGGTAATGCTCCCATAACCCGTCTGAGTCGCGGAACGTACCCAGACCACTCTCAGCGCTTACTCCGGCGCCGGTGAAGACCACGATTTTCTTACTCATATCCTTTTATTTTAGGAGTGAAACACTTATTTGAATCCAAAGACGAAATACACGGCGGCAATCAGCAGCAGGCATGCTACGAAATGGTTCCATCGGAGCGGCATGCCAAAAGCAATCGCGGAGAAAACCACAAAAACCACAAGTGTGATCACCTCCTGAATGACCTTTAGCTGCATCAATGTGAACGGTCCGCCGTTGCCGTCAAAACCCATTCGGTTAGCGGGAACTTGCAGGCAATACTCAAAAAAAGCAATGCCCCAGGAGAGCAAAATAACCACAATCAAAGGTGTTGCGTTGGAGACAATCCCCATGTTCTGCAACTTCAAATGGCCATACCACGCCAGCGTCATGAAGACGTTCGACGCTAATAATAACAATATAGTATATAAAGCATTCATAGAAGTTATATTTGCGGTAGATATTCTTTTTTAATATTCGTCATAGCGGAGTACATCGAGTCCATCGCTTCGGGATTAAGTGCCTTGATTTGCGCCACCAGATCTTTCACTTTCGCCCGCGAAGAAACATGCTCGAATGGGCATAACTGTTTCTGTTTCTCGTATCTTCGCATCTCGGCATAGCGAATCAGATCTGCTTCTTCAATCAACGCTAACGGCCGGATGATCTGCAAAGGCATCTTCTCTAACTGCAAAATAGGCGGCATTGTGGCATAGGCGCCCTGAAAAATCTGATTCATCAGCAGTGTCTCGATAATATCATCCTTGTGATGCCCGAAGGCAATCTTATTGCAACCTAACTCCTGCGCGACGTTGAAAAGCTCCTTTCTCCTGTACCATGCACAGAGGAAACACGGATTGTCGATCTCGCGCGGTGTTCTCCCTTCCCTTAAGGGAGGGGCCGGGGGTAAGCTTACATCCCTCACAATCAGCGGCACACCTGCTTCGTCGCAGAACCGCTGTAGATAACTCAGGTCCGAGATATATGCCCGCTCTTTAACCCGCACATGCAAAGCCGTGACCTGAAAACGCGGTTTGTAGATCTTGGCTCTCCGGCCCAGCAGTTCCACCAACGCCAGACTGTCTTTTCCGCCGCTCAGACCGATTAGGATATGGTCTCCGTCTGCAATCAGACCATAGTCTGCGCAGGCTTTATGAAACCGTTTGGTGAGACGGTCCCGCTGTTTCTCAAGTGCTATTTGTTCCGGCGTTTTTGTGGGCATAACAAGCTTTTTTACGTTTTGCGAGTGCAAAGTTACAAAAAAATTTGCACATATCAAAATATTTTACTAATTTTGTAGCCGATTTTGTAAATATCGCAAAAATACATACAATGAAACACACATTTGTTTACGTTGCAGCACTGATGTTGACGGTTAGCATCTTTGCGAAAGCACAGGAGGAGACGAACGCACAATTCGTTCGTTGTGTTGCGTTCTACAACCTGGAGAACCTCTTCGATACCATCCATGACGAGGGCAAGAATGACTACGAGTATTTGCCGGACGGTGGTATGAAGTGGAACGGACTCAAGTACGAGAGCAAGGTGAAGAATATGGCCTATGCCGTTTCGCAACTCGGAACCGATTATGATCCCCGCGGCGCAGCATGTATCGGTGTAGCGGAGGTGGAGAATATAGGTTGTCTGTATGATCTCTGCGCAGAGGCAAACAGCAAATACGGTCGTCGCCTCAAACCGATTTTGATAGAAGGACCAGACCGCCGTGGAGTGGATGTGGGATTCCTCTATGACACCGTGCTCTTCAAGCCCACCAAGGCAAACGGCTTCGAACTCAAAGCGCACTATGCGGACGGCGGCGAGATCAAGACCCGTCTGCAACTCTGTGTGTCGGGTTACCTCATGGGAGACGGCAAGCCGGAGAAGATTCATGTCATTGTGAACCACTGGCCGAGCCGTTATGGAGGCGAGTTGTCAAGTCGTCCCGGACGTGACACCGCCGCTATGCTCTGTAAGTCCATCTGTGACTCCATCTACTTCAAGGAGCCTAAAGCAAAAATCATCATTATGGGTGACTTGAACGATGATCCGTATAACCACAGCTGCAAAGATGTGCTCAAAGCGCGCAAGCACCGTGAGGAAGTAGAGCCGCAGGGGTATTTCAATACCATGTGGCAGATGCTCGACCGCGGTATCGGTTCGCTGGCGTACAACGGCTCCTGGAACCTCTTCGACCAGATCATCATCAGCGAGCCGCTGATGAACGAGAAAATAGAATCCGGCAAATGGACCTACTGGAAGGCGCAGGTCTTCAACAAGCCTTTCTTGACCGTCCAGGAAGGCAAGGAAAAAGGTACTCCCTTCCGTACCCATAAAAGTGGCGTTTGGCAGAATGGCTACGCAGACCACTATCCCACAATGATTTATCTCATCCGCAGGAAATAACAAATGGTAAATGACCAAATTGTAAATGACATGACTTCTCAATTGAACAGGAATACCACCCCCATTAGGATGCGTAACTACGGACGCATCGTGCAGGATATGATTGCTTACACAGCGACCCTGCCGGAGGGAAAAGAGCGCGATGCGCTGGAGATTTATATCGCACAATGTATGCGGCAGCGGAACTTGGTGTGGAATAGAGACCAGGAGTCGGGTATCGGACGTGTGAAAGAAGACATTCTCTTTCTCTCCAAAGGAGCGCTGAAGTGTGACTCAGAGGCTTTCAATCAACTCTTTGCACAGCCGGGAGCATCCAACAACGGATCCAAAAAAAAGAAAAATAAATAATGGAATCGTCTAATCAGTTCAAAATCTTCGCCGGCTCTAAAGGCATGGCGTTGGCAAAAGGTATTTGCGAAGAGCTGGGTTGCCAACTCGGCGCTGTGCATGTCGATCGTTTCTCAGATGGTGAGTTCTGCACCTATTTTGAGGAATCAGTTCGCGGAAAGTCTGTTTATCTCGTACAATCAACCTGCCCTACCAGCGACAATCTCATGGAGTTGCTGCTGATGATTGATGCGGCGAAGCGCGCAAGTGCGTACAAAGTGATTGCTGTCATCCCCTATTTCGGATGGGCGCGCCAGGACCGTAAGGACAAACCCCGTGTCTCTATTGGAGCCAAACTGGTAGCGAACATGCTACAGACGGCTGGAGCAGACCGCGTCATTACCGTGGATCTGCACGCCGACCAGATCCAGGGCTTCTTCGACATCCCCGTGGATCATATTTTTGGTTCGAATGTGCTGGCTCCGTATGTGGCTTCGCTGAACCTGAAGAAACTGATTGTCGCTTCGCCGGATGTCGGGGGCTCGAAGAGAGCTTCTAATTTCGCGAAGAAACTGCATGTCATGACCGATCGTGAAGTGCCGATGGTGATTTGCTACAAGCATCGCCCGGAGTTCAATCAGGTATCCGAAATGCGCATCTTGGGAGATATATACGGCAAAGACGTGGTCATCTTTGATGACATGGTGGACACCGCAGGTACACTCTGCAAGGCCGCAGAAATAATGAAAGAAGGTGGCGCTAAGTCTGTACGTGCAGTAGTCTCTCACGCAGTTCTTAGCGGTAGCGCTTGCCAGCGGATAGAGGAGTCGGTTCTCGAAGAAGTCGTTTGCACGGATTCGCTTCCGATAGATCCCGCTCGTTGCTCGAAACTGAACGTAGTGAGCCTTGCCAAATCGATTGCTGCAACCATTAGTGCTATACAAAATCATACTTCTGTAAGCGAAGCAAACACACAATGATCAATCACTTGAGAACAAAGAGTTGGATAATAGGAATGGTGGCAGGCATCGCCTGCCTCCTTTCCGCTTGCGGAAAAAAGCAAGCCGTCGCTACCCGGCCGTCCTTCTCTTCGGATAGCGCGTACGCGTATATCGAACGACAGATGGCTTTCGGACCCCGTGTGCCAAACAGCAATGCCCACATGCAATGTGCCGTGTGGCTCATTGAGCAACTGAAGGCGTTTGGAGCCGAAGTGGAACTGCAAAAAGGATTCATGCCCGACTACAAAGGCGATAACCAGCAGATCTATAACATCATCGGACATTTTACGCCCGTACAGCGGGATAGTTCTTCGCGCACGAGTGCGCGTATCCTCTTAGGTGCGCACTACGACACACGCCCCTGGTGCGACGAAGAAGAGGATTACTCCGAGCGTTTCTATAACGTCCCCGGCGCCAACGATGGCGCTTCCGGTGTCGGCGTTCTCCTTGAAGTAGCGCGACAACTCGGACTAAGAATGTCTGTCAGCGACAGCGGTCTGTCAGGCGAAGCCGATCTGTCAGCGGAGCGGTCTGTCAGCCCGAAGGGCGGTCTTTCCGCTCCTGTGGATATCATCTTCTTTGACTGCGAAGATATGGGTACGCCGCGTATCTATACCGGCGCAGAGCGCGAAGACACTTGGTGCCTCGGCTCCCAACTATGGGCTACCAACTACGCCAAAAACAGCGCAGCGGTCTATTCCTTCGGAATAATCCTCGACATGGTCGGAGCACCCGATGCAGTCTTCCCTTTGGAGATGTATTCTACCCAGTACGCGTCGAACTACCAACACCAGATCTGGCGCGCTGCAGAGCAGTTGGGCTACGGAGCAATGTTTTCCAAACAACAGTCGTACCCCATTACCGATGACCATTATTACATCAATTATATTGCCGGCATTCCCTGCGTAGATGTCATCCACTACGACATCCGCAACGCTACGGGTTTCCCGCACTGGTGGCACACCCGAAACGACAATATGGATAATATTTCCAAATCAACCCTCCAAGCTGTCGGCGAAGTGGTCATGAGCCAACTCTGAAAAAGTGTACGATCTTTAAGATGTAAGCCGGTAAGTACTACGTAAGACTTAAATAAGGGTTTAGTAAGACTTAAGTAAAGGTTTCGAACTATACATCAATGAGCCCCAAAATGTACTATTTTTAAGAAATGAGTAAATTATTAGAAATAAAAGATCTTCATGCCTCTATCGGCGGAAAGGAGATTCTCAAAGGTGTTAACCTCGTCATCAACGAAGGCGAGGTACACGCAATCATGGGACCGAACGGAGCCGGAAAATCGACCCTCTCTGCGGTCCTTACGGGCAATCCTGCGTACGAGGTGACTTCCGGAGAAGTCTATCTCAAAGGTCAAGACCTTCTCTCTATGCCTGCGGAGGTACGCGCACGTGCGGGCGTGTTCCTTTCTTTTCAATATCCCGTAGAGATACCCGGTGTCAGTATGACCAACTTCATGCGCGCCGCCATCAATGCCAAACGCGACTACGAAGGAAAAGAACCCATCTCACCGAAAGAGTTCCTCTCTCTCATGCGCGAGAAAAAGAAACTCTTGGAACTGCCTGACAAACTCAATAACCGCTCGGTGAACGAAGGTTTCTCCGGTGGTGAGAAGAAGAAAAACGAGATCTTCCAGATGGCGATGTTGGAGCCGTGTCTCGCGATCCTCGATGAGACAGATTCCGGTCTTGATATCGACGCACTCCGCATTGTGGCAGAAGGCGTCAACAAACTCAAAACGCCGCAGAACGCATCCATCGTCATTACCCACTACCAGCGGCTTCTGGACTACATCGTCCCGGATTTTGTACACGTCCTTGCGGATGGCAAGATCGTCAAAACAGGCGATAAATCCCTCGCCCTCGAACTCGAAGAACATGGATATGAGAATATCTAAAGGCGAAATATTTGAACGTGTCTTCGTCAACGAGGAAGTCAATCTGCAAATCGATCAGGAAGCAGGTTCGCATGTGAAAATACATGTGATCAATGCCTCGTTCTCTATTACGGTGAACCAGTTAGGAGAGGGCTGCATAACAGAGATTTACGGATTAGAAAACTTGCATGGTGACGAATCCGTTACTGCCGAGACCCATGTAACGCACGCTGTCGGAGGCGGCACATCGAACCAGCTGGTGAAGTTCGTTTTGGCGGATAATTCCCGTGGTTCGTTCATCGGCGATCTGAAGATCGCGCCCGACGCGCAGCAAACCGAAGCGCATCAGACCAACCGCAACCTCCTGCTCTCCGACACCGCAGAGATGCGTACCCGCCCGCAGTTAGAGATCTACGCCGATGACGTCAAAGCGACACATGGCGCTTCCACCGGACAACTCGATGAATCGGCACTCTTCTACATGCAGCAACGAGGTATAGACAAACAAAAAGCGCGTCAACTCCTCGTTAACGCGTTTATGAAAGAAGTGGTGGAAACAATTTCTGACGAAAAAATAAAATCGGACGTTTTGTTGCTCTTCGAAGAAGAGGCATTTTAGTCTTTGTTCTTTGAGCAGGCAAAGCCTGCGGTCTTTTGTCTTTGAGCGAAGCGGTCTTTTATTGGACGCGATTTATCGCAAAGTCCAATAAGGCAATCAGACTGCGTTTCTCAGCTGAGTCTCGGAAAACGCTTAGCGCCTCCGTGGCTTTCTTTTTATAGGCAAGCATCTGTTGCACAGCGTATTCCTCGCCTTTGAATCGCAGCACAAACGCCTTGATCTCTTCTAAGGTTCGCGCTTCTTCCTCCGGCGAATAACCATCCGCCACTAATCGCTCGCCTTTTGCCTTAATCTCCTCTGCCTCGTCTTTCGGTGCGCGGCGCAAGGATTCAATCAGAGGAAGCGTCACTTTGCCATCCCGTAAGTCACTCATTGTGGGTTTGCCTATTTCCTCCAGATCGCTGTAATCGAAGATATCGTCCTTAATCTGGAAACACAGACCCAACATCTTTCCGTATTCACGCAAAGCGGCGCGCTGTTTAGGAGTACATCCTGCACTCTCTGCGCCGGCTTCCGCGCAAGCCTGAAAGAGTTGTGCGGTCTTTTGCTCGATGACTTGCAAGTACCGCGCTTCGTCAATCCACATCGATTGGCCCACATGCAACTGAACCATCTCTCCGCTGGAAAGGTTCTTACCGAGATTAGAGACAATCTCCAAAATACGTATATTGCGCACCTCGGCAATCAAACCGATGACTTTTGCCAGCATGTAATCTCCTACCAGAACAGCAATCTTATTGGTCCATTTGGCATGAACCGCTTCTACACCACGACGGGTGTCGGAACTGTCCACTACATCATCGTGAATCAGACTTGCCGTGTGCAATAACTCCAGCGCTACTGCCGAACGAAAGGTCTTGTCTGTAATAGAATTGCATATCTGTGCGCATAACAAAACAACCAGCGGTCGAAGCTGTTTGCCGCGACGCGAACCCACGTAACGAAGCACTTCCTGCTGCAACTTATTGTCTGCATGCAGGCTCTGTTCCATCAGTCGCTCGTACGCGCGCCAACTGTCCTCTATAGGGAACCGTATTTCGGATAAAGCGTTCATATTTTTCGAAATCGAGTGCAAAGGTACTACTTTTTTGCGGAATATACAAGAAAAAATGAAGAATGTGTATTATTTGCGTCAATTTTTACACATAATACTCAGTTATTTTCCGTACCTTTGCGGCGTAAATTTATGCAAAAGCATAATAGACCCGAAAACAATCATTTAACACAATAAATCTCTTTAAATTATGAAAGCTTTCATGGACAAAGACTTCCTGCTGCAGACAGAGACCGCACAGGAACTGTATCACAATCATGCGGCTAAAATGCCGATTATCGATTATCACTGCCACCTTATTCCGCAGATGGTTGCCGAGAACAAACGTTTCGAATCCATCGCACAGATCTGGCTCATGGGCGACCACTACAAATGGCGCGCAATGCGTTCCAACGGAGTGGATGAGCGTTTCTGCACCGGTAAGGACACTACCGACTGGGAGAAGTTCGAGAAATGGGCGGAGACCGTTCCTTATACTTTCCGCAACCCGCTTTACCACTGGACCCATCTGGAGCTCAAGACCGCTTTCGGTATCGAGGAGCGTCTGAATCCCGAGACCGCACGTGCTATCTATGACAAGTGCAACGATCTGATTGCCAACGATCCTAAGTTCTGCCCGCGCGGACTGATGAAGCACTATCACGTAGAGCTCGTCTGCACGACCGATGATCCGGCTGACTCGCTGGAATGGCATAAGATGGTCAAAGAGGATCCGACCGCAGAGGTACGTATGTTGCCTACTTGGCGTCCCGACGCAGGCATGAATATTGAGGCTGCTACTTGGAAAGCATACATCGAGAAACTGGCTAAGGTTGCCGGTGTGGAGATCCGTAATTTTGCCGATATGGTAGATGCGCTCCAGAAACGCCATGACTTCTTTGAGTCGATGGGTTGCCGTCTGTCTGACCACGGAATCGAGGAGTTCTACGACGAGCCATATACCGACGCAGAGATCAACGCGATCTTCGAGAAAGCCCTTGCAGGCAAAGAGCTGAGCGTATATGAGATTCGTCAATACAAACACGCTTACCTGCACGCGCAGGCAGAGATGGACTACGCTTCGGGCTGGACCCAGCAGTACCACTACGGCGCGATCCGTAACAATAACAGCAAGATGTTCGCTCAACTCGGCGCAGACACCGGTTTTGACTCTATCGGAGAGTTCACGACCGCGAAAGCGATGAGTCATTTCCTCGATGAGATGAACAGCGAAGGGCATCTGGCTAAGACCATTCTCTACAACCTCAACCCGTGTGCAAACGAAGTGATTGCCACGATGCTGGGTAACTTCCAGGATGGTTCGGTACCGGGTAAGATTCAGTTTGGCTCGGGCTGGTGGTTCCTCGATCAGAAGGACGGTATGGAGAAGCAGATGATGGCTTTGAGTAACCTCGGTCTCTTGAGCCGCATGGTAGGTATGCTGACTGACAGCCGTTCCTTCCTCTCGTATCCGCGTCATGAGTATTTCCGTCGTACGCTCTGTAACGTCCTCGGCAACGACATCGAGAACGGTATGATCCCGTACACCGGCTACGAGAAAGCCCGCGTTCAACAGATGGTCGAAGACATCTGCTACAACAACGCAAAGAATTACTTTAAGTTCTAATGTATTTCACACCCGCTTGCCTCTATTTCCGGAGGCAGGCGGGTGGTGGTTAACGTGTAGATTTTGCACGTTATTAAACTGGTCGGCGCAAAATTTGCGTCCACCACAAAGAATGAATTCTTGTTATGTGCAAATTTTGCACTACTCAAGAAAAATGCCAACAGTTTCCAAAATGGAAACAGTTCAAAAAAGATTGAATTGTTTGGTTTTTCCGAACAACTGTTTTTAAGGAAAAAGACACCATGGTCAAAGTAGTAGTGAATTTGATAAACCAGAAGAACTGAGGATTAATTACGAACTATAATCAAAAAATGATATTTTTATGAAAAATTAGCGTAAAAAGAGAGTTATGGTTTCTCGGAGACAAAGCCATCGATATAAT
>CALZRN010000068.1 GCA_945828585.1 uncultured Bacteroidales bacterium
AGAAATTAAATATTTCGGAGCTTTAGCTCTGCATATAGTGGCCTATTCCGGCCTAAAAAGGCCTACAAATTTGTAAACAATAAAAAAACAAAATAACAATGAACAAAATTAGTATTATCGTTGAATCGATTTTGGCAGCAGGAGTTGCTGCGCTGTTTATTCTCTTTTTTACGTACAATCCTTGGGCAAAGAAGTCTGCTAATGCAGAGGTTGAGGCGCAAGGGGATTTGCTGCCGATCGCGGTAGTGAATACGGACTCCATTCTGACTCACTACACCTTAGCGGTGGAGAGTTCGGAGAAACTGCAATCCCAGTATGAGGAGTCGATGGTAAAACTCGATACGAAAGCTAAAGCTTTCCAGAAAGAGTACGAGACTTTCCAGCAGGACGTGTTGAACTTCCAGAAAAAAGTAGAAGCAGGTGCATTCCTGAGCCGTGAGCGCGCAGAGAGTGAGCAGAGCCGTTTGCAGAAGAAAGAGCAGCAGTTGGCTGCCAAACAGCAGGATCTGGAGAATCTCCGTCAGCAGCTGAGCGCAGATTTCATGAACCAGCAAGCCGCTCTGACGCAGCAACTGCAGGATTCCGTACAGGCATACTTGCGTGAGCTGAACGCCGATGGTCATTACCACCTCATCCTCAACGACGCCGTCTTGATGAACAAGGTTGCCGGCTACGATATTACCGACGAAGTGGTAGAAGGCCTGAACGCACGATATGCGAAGTAAACTACTGGCCATAGTACTGTTGTGTACGCTGAGCATTTATGCCCAGCGCATCCCGCAGGCGATTGAGTATTCGGAGATTTATGACTTCATCGAAGAACTGACAACCGATGGAGTAATCTCCTCCGATGCGGCAATCAAGCCTTATACGCGAGATGCTATCGCCCGGATGTTGGCTGAAGCGCAGAGCAAAGACTCGTTGCTCAGTAAGCGACAGAAGGACGATTTGCAGTTTTACATGCAGGACTATGCGCTGGAGCTGGACACACTCCCTGTTTATTACTCGTACGGGCATAGGCACGTGACGCAATGGATCACACCGGTTTCCAACCTCTCGTTAGCGGACCCGAGTCTGCATATTCTGACCAAAGATAAGATCTTCAAGATGCGTATCCGTCCGATACTCGGCATGGATCTGTATGCCAATAAGAAAGGTGTGATCTCGCATCGTTGGTATGGAGCAGAGATCCAGATGGATATCGCGCATCACCTCTCTATCTGGGGTTCCCTTCGCGATAACAGTTGGCGGTGGGTGAACTATAAAACATCGTATTACCCCGATTCCTGGTCCCAATATAACGGTCCGCGGCTGACCCAGCCGACCTTCTTGAACAACCTTTCGGGTGTGCAATACAAAGAAGTGTCGCACGGCAATGGAGGCGATTTCTCGGATTCACGAGGCGGTATAGCGCTTTACGCTTGGTGGGGTAGTATTGGCGTACAACGGGAACGGATCCAATGGGGCGATGCGCAACATGCGTCGAATATTCTCTCTGCACACAATCCCGCCGTTCCGATGGTAACACTACAGCTGACGCCCTGTAAGTGGTTCCAGTTTGATTACTTTCACGCGTGGCTGCCGTCCAATGTGATGGACTCGACGTATTATTACTCGGAGGTGTCTGAAGAAGGCGTGATTAAGAAGAACTATCGCCCTGCCAACAAATTCATGGCAGCGAACATGTTTACCTTCATGCCGATTAAGTATATTCAGTTCTCTATCGGAAACTCGATTGTTTACGCCGAACGCAATGTGCAAGCAGCATATTTCATTCCGATAGCGTTCTTCAAATCGCTGGACCACCTGCTGACCAAAGGCATCAACTCTGAGAACCAGAACTCGCAGGCTTTTGCAACCATTACCGTTCGTCCGACAGACCATCTGCGGCTCTACGGATCGTTCTTCCTGGACGAGTTTAAGTTGTCGCGCTTGAAGAAATCCGACCCGCAGAAGAATCCTGTTTCTTATTTGGTGGGCTTTAATTGGAGCGGCTGGCCGGTAAAAGGTCTGTCGCTTCGCGGAGAGTTTATGCGTTCGTATATCGCTTGCTACACGCACTCGATCAAGGTGACGGATTTCTCGTCCAACAGCTATAATATGGGCCATTACATGGGCGATAACGCGCAATCGATCTTCGTGCAACTTGCGTACCGTCCTGTACGTGGTTTGAGGCTGGTTCTGGATTATACGAATGATACGAAATATAACTCGTATGATTATATTCGCCGCAATATAGGCACTATCATTGCACAAAAACCGTTTGCGGAGAAGATCTGGCAAAACGACGAGATTAACTTCCGGGCAATATACGAAGTCTTTAATAACTGCTATGCGCATGTGGATTTCACCTGTAATAATACGCGTGCGTACGCTCCGAAGTCAGCCCGTGTAGCCGGAGAAGACCGCGGATGGAATGCCGATGGCACTTCTCAGGAGTTGAGCGGCGATGCGTTGGTGAACTATTATCTCAACAAATATACACCCATTTATCTGCAAGGCAAGAATTTTACAGTGACTTGCGGACTGAGCTTTGGATTCTGATTCCGGAATTACGTAATTACGGATCACGTCATAACGAAATAACGAAATAACGAAAAATTTAGCTATATGAAAAAAGAAATTCAATTCTCCCTTGTCTATCGTGACATGTGGCAGAGTAGTGGTAAATACGTGCCGCGTAAGGATCAGTTGGCAAAGATTGCGCCGGTGATCATCGACATGGGCTGTTTTGACCGTGTGGAGACCAACGGCGGCGCGAGTGAACAAGTGAACCTGCTGTACGGCGAGAACCCGAACTTAGCCGTTCGTACGTTCTGCAAGCCGTTTAACGAGGCAGGCATCAAGACGCACATGCTGGACCGTGGTCTGAATGCGCTCCGCATGAATCCAGTGCCGGCAGATGTGCGCCAGCTGATGTACAAAGTGAAGCACGCGCAAGGAACCGACATCACCCGAATCTTCTGCGGTCTGAATGACCCGAGAAATATTATTCCGTCTATCAAATGGGCGAAAGAGGCCGGTATGACTGCGCAGGCTACGATGTGTATCACCTATTCGAAAGTGCACACGGCAGAGTATTACATCAACCTTGCAGAGCAGCTGATCGAAGGCGGCGCACAGGAGATCTGCCTCAAAGACATGGCAGGTATCGGCCGTCCGGCGATGCTTGGAACGATCGTGGCAGCTATCAAGGAGAAACATCCGGATATCATCATCCAATATCACGGCCATACAGGACCGGGATTCTCTGTAGCTTCGATGCTCGAGGTAGCCAAAGCTGGCGGCGATGTGCTGGACGTAGCGATGGAGCCGCTCTCTTGGGGTAAAGTACACCCGGATGTGATCACTATTCAGGCGATGCTGAAGGATGCAGGCTTCCTTGTAAAAGACATCAATATGAAGGCCTATATGGAGGCGCGCAGCCTGACGCAGTCGTTCATTGATGATTTCCTCGGTTACTGGATTGATCCGAAGAACGCGTTGATGACTTCGTTGCTCGTGGGTTGCGGTCTGCCGGGCGGCATGATGGGTTCGCTCATGGCGGATCTCAAAGGCATGCACGCAGCTATCAACGCCAACCTCAAGAAGAAAGGCGAACCCGAACTCTCCGAAGATGAGTTGCTCGTACAACTCTTCGACGAGGTACAACGCATCTGGCCAATGCTCGGTACGCCGTGTCTCGTAACGCCGTTCAGCCAGTATGTGAAGAACGCTGCGCTGATGAACCTCTTCAGCCGCTCGATGGGTGAGAAAGACTTCACGCGTATGGATCCGGCGATGTGGGGTATGATCCTCGGCAAGTCCGGCAAACTGCCGGGAGAGTTAGCTCCGGAGATTATTGAACTTGCCAAAGAGAAAGGCTTTGAGTTCTACACCGACGACCCGCAGAAACTCTATCCAAACGTGCTGCCGCAGTACATCCAAGAGATGAAAGAACTTGGCTGGGATAGAGGACAGGACGACGAGGAGTTGTTCGAGTTCGCTATGCACGACAAACAATACCGCGAGTTCAAGTCCGGCATCGCCAAAGAGCAGTTCAACAAGGATCTGGCAGAAAGAATGCAGAAAGCCGGCAAAGAAGTACCGGAGAATTTGCGCCAATACTTGCCGCAGGCTCAAATGGCAAATGACAAACCACAAATGACAAATGCTGCTGATGAAATGGCAGCCGTAGCGATGGCGCTCCATCTGGCGCAAGGCAAGCAGCATAAAGAAGGTATCATCGAGCTGCCGAACGTACATTCTACCGCTTGGAATCATAAGTATTATACGTTGAAGTAAACAATCAAAATACATAATTGTATGAAAAAGTATAATTTTAACGCAGGTCCGTCGATCCTGCCGCAAGAAGTAATCAAACAGACGGCTGATGCCGTACTGGATTTTCAGGGTGAAGGACTTTCTATCTTGGAGATTTCTCACCGCGCTAAGTATTTCCAGCCCGTTATGGACGAGGCAGAAGCCCTGATGAAAGAGTTGCTGAACGTGCCGGAGGGCTATCGTGTACTCTTCTTGGGTGGTGGCGCAAGCTTGCAGTTCTGCATGGTTCCGTTTAACCTGCTGGAGAAGAAAGCAGCGTATCTGAACACTGGTGTTTGGTCGAAGAAAGCGCTCAAAGAGGCAAAAGGTTTCGGTGAGGCAGTAGAAGTAGCCGCTTCGACGGATTCGATCCCGACGGATTATGAGATTCCGCAGGACGCAGATTATTTCCATATCACGACCAACAATACCATCTTCGGAACCGAGATCAACGATGAGAAACTCGCGGAGATCTACAAGAAGAAGGGTAATGTACCTTTGGTAGCCGATATGAGTTCGGATATTCTGAGCCGTCCGATAGATGTAAGCCAGTTTGATATTATCTACGGCGGTGCACAAAAGAACCTCGCTCCGGCAGGTGTGACCTTTGTCATCATCAAAGAGTCGTGCCTTGGCAAAGTAAGCCGTTATATCCCGACGATGCTGAACTACCAGACGCATATCGAGGGTGGCTCGATGTTCAACACGCCTCCTGTACTGCCTGTTTATACAGCGCTGCTGACGCTTCGTTGGCTCAAAGCAAACGGCGGTGTGAAGTGGATTGAGGCACGCAACCAAGCAAAAGCGGAGTTGCTGTACAAGTGTCTGGATGAGTCGAAACTGTTCATGCCGACCATCTCTAAAAAGGAGGATCGCAGCCGCATGAATATCTGCTTCGTCTTCAAGCCGGGCTACGAGGAGCTGCAGGACGATTTCTTCAAGTTCGCTACTGCAAAAGGCATGGTGGGTATCAAGGGTCACCGTCTGGTAGGCGGTTTCCGTGCTTCCTGCTATAACGCGATGGACATTGAGGGCGTACAGGCACTCGTGGATTGCATTAAAGAATACGAGAAATTACATTGATTATGAAAGTATTAGTAGCAACAGAAAAACCTTTTGCGAAGGTGGCCGTGGACGGCATTCGCGAAGTGGTGGAGAGTGCAGGTTATGAACTCGCGCTCTTGGAGAAATATACAGACAAACAGCAGTTGCTGGACGCTGTAGCGGACGCAGACGCACTCATCATCCGTTCGGATGTGGTGGATGCTGCGGTATTGGACGCAGCCAAGCAACTGAAGATTGTCGTTCGTGCCGGTGCCGGTTACGACAATATTGACTTGGAGGCTGCAACCGCCCATAAGGTGGTAGCCATGAATACTCCGGGTCAGAATAGTAATGCGGTTGCCGAATTGGCTTTGGGATTGATGGTGTATGCCGTTCGCAATCTCTATAACGGTACTTCAGGAACGGAATTGAAAGGCAAGAAACTGGGTATTCACGCTTTCGGCAACGTCGGCCGTAACGTAGCGCGTATTGCGCAAGGCTTCGGAATGGAGGTTTATGCGTACGATGCGTATTGCCCGGATGAGGCGATGACGGCAGCTAACGTGAAGCCGCTTCACTCCGCAGAGGAGTTGTACAAGACTTGCGACATCGTGAGTCTGCATATTCCTGCTACGGCTGAGACCAAGAGCAGCATCAATCATGATCTTGTGAACCTTATGCCGAAAGGCGGTATTCTCGTCAACACGGCCCGCAAAGAGGTTATCGATGAGGAAGGTCTGATTGCCCTGATGCAAGAACGTACCGATCTGAAGTACATGACGGATATCATGCCGGTTGCGGACGCGAAGTTCCGTACACTCTTTGAGGGACGCTATTTTGCAACGCCGAAGAAGATGGGTGCGCAGACTGCTGAAGCCAACATCAATGCCGGCATCGCTGCTGCGAAGCAGATTGTGGACTTCATCCAGAACGGCAACACCCGTTTCCAAGTAAATAAATAAACGAAATGTCGATTAGACGAACAATAGGAATATGTATCCTTTTGCTGCTTGCAGCTGTTTCCCATGCCTCCATTATAGAGTGTGTGGGAACGGCTACGCAAGTAGTGAACGGAAATGATACCTTGTTTATTTTTAAGGATGAGATACATCTGCGTTCGACTATCGGAAATGTGACTTGGTATGATACCGATGGCAAACCGGTAGCATCCGGCACTGATGAGATTTATCCGGATGAGGGTGGGTATTATGTATCGGATGGCATTACTCAATCAACTCCGGTATATGTGTTCTTGTATTCCGAGCCAACGAGTATGGAACTCTCCGTGGCAGCCGATTGCGGCGGTACGACTCTGACGCTAAAGGGCGACACCAAGCCTCTTACTTATACGCGCTTGGATGGTTCGCAAGGTTCGTATGCGCGCGCGTGTTCCATAGATTATAATGCGCTCGCGTGGAATACAGAGGAGTGGGTAGATTCTGCAGCTACGGTAGCTTCGACCCTTCGTCCTGTTTTTATGCTGCCTGCTCTTTATGGCCCGACGCCTATTAAACTATGCTACGACCAGACCGTCCGTGAGGCATTAGGAATGGATTCGGCGTGTCTGGAGATAGATGTACCGATAGATAGCATTAAGGCTGTCAATATGCAACTCATGTCCTTGGCGACAACCCGCGGCAAAGAGGGCGAGAAATCCAATGAACGCAACCGTCCGACTTCTCAGGAGTTGATTGCTTCGTCGGAATACAGCGGTCCGTTGGAGGTAGCGTTTTATTCGAATCCTACGCCTGCAGCGCAGTTCTATAAATGGTCTATCTATCATTCTTCGGAGTTGATTGTTACGCGTAACGACAAGGACATCCGTTATACCTTCTCCGAGCCGGGTTCATACCGTGTTGTTTGCTCGGTGAATAATGCTACTTGTGCGTCCGACTCGATGGAAGTGACGGTAGCTGTCGCGGAGTCGTACCTAGCCGTTCCGAATGTCTTCACTCCCAATGGAGATGGTAAGAATGATGAGTTCCGCGTGGCGTACAGGTCTCTTCGCGACTTCCATATCTGGGTTTATAACCGTTGGGGCAAGTTGGTTTATGAATCGACCGACCCGGCAAAAGGCTGGGATGGAAATATCAACGGCCGTCCGGCAGCAGAAGGAGCGTATTTCTATGTCGTACGGGCTATGGGTACCGATGCTGACAAGAATGCGTCCTTTATGATGAAGGCTTCGTATAACAAGAAGAAACTCAACGCCGATGAATCCGTATTAGGCATCTATCAGATGTCCGGCGACATCAACCTCCTCAGGGGGAAATAATATTAACTTCGGTATATCGACAAACCGATATATCGACATATCAAAATTATCAATGAGAAAATTACTAACTATGGCTCTTGCCACAACTGTTTTAGCAGCTACGGCTGCAACGAATCCGTTCTTCGAGTACAAGAACTGGAAAACGCCGCATGGCACGTATCCATTTAATGAGATTCATGCGGAGCACTATATGCCGGCCTTTGAGGAGGCATTCAAACAAGGTCTGAAGGATATCGACGACATCGTGAATAATCCTGAGACCCCGACATTTGCAAACACGATCGAGGCGTATGAGGCTTCGGGAGAGTTGCTGACGGTAGTTGCCGGCTGTTTCTATAACCTCACCAGCGCAGAGACCAACGACACGCTGCAGCAGATTGAGATGGAGCTCTCTCCGAAATTGTCGGAGTATTCCTCTACGATTCGTCTGAATGAGGGCTTGTTTAAGCGTATCAAAGCGGTGTATGACCAGCGTGCCAAACTCAAACTGAACAAAGCGCAGTATAAGCTGCTGGAGGATATCTACGAGTCGTTTGCCAATAACGGCGCAAACCTGAGTCCTGAGGATAAGCAGACTTATCGCGAGTTGAGTGCCAAACTGAGTCAACTGACCCTCCAATATGGTCAGAATGTGCTCAAGGCAACCAACGCCTGGACGATGCTGATTACCGACGAGGCGCTCTTGGCTGGTCTGAACGACGACACCAAGGCGATGTTGCGCGCTAACGCTGAGAAGAAAGGGCAGGAGGGATGGTTGCTGAACCTCAAACCGACGACCACTATCCCTGTGATGCAGGATCTGGACAACCGTGACATCCGTCGTGAGTTGTATATGGCGAATGCCGGCAGGTGTGTCGGAGGCGAATTTGACAACACCGGTCTGATTGTGGAGATCGTGAATACGCGTCTGGCGCTCGCAAAGCTCTTTGGCAAGAAGACTTATGCGGAGAAATCGCTCTATAAGACCATGGCGGAGACGCCGGAGAATGTATATCGTCTCTTGGATCAACTCCGTGACGCCTATATGCCGGCGGCTCGCGAGGAAGTGAAGGAATTGGAGGACTACGCTCATGCGCATGGTTTCTATGCGGCACATCTGCAGCCATGGGACTTCAGCTATTATAGCAAGAAACTCAAACAAGAGAAATATGCCATCTCCGATGATGATCTGCGTCCGTATTTCGAGCTGGAGAATGTGAAGAAGGGTGTCTTCGGACTCGCAGAGAAACTCTATGGCCTGAAATTCAAGGAGAACAAGAAGATTCAGGTGTATAACCCCGAGGTGACGGCCTATGAGGTGTTTGACGAGAAAGGTAAGTTCTTGGCGGTTTACTACGCAGACTTCCATCCGCGGGACGGCAAGCGTGGCGGCGCTTGGATGAATGATTTCCAGCCGCAGTACATGGTTGGCAAGAAGGATCATCGTCCGCATATCGTGAACGTCATGAATTTCACTAGGCCGACTGCGGAGAAACCGGCTCTCTTCACGTATGACGAGGTACGTACTTTCCTGCACGAGTTCGGTCATGCCTTACACGGCATGCTGACTCGCTGCCAGTATGCAGCGCAGAGCGGAACGAACGTACCGCGCGACTTCGTGGAATTGCCGAGCCAGTTCAACGAGAACTTCATCGACGAGAAAGAGTTCCTGGATACCTTTGCAAAGCACTATAAGACAGGCGAGAGTCTGCCGCAGGAGTTGCTGGACAAGATGCACGCTTCGCAGACCTACCATGCTGCGTACGCTTGTGCGCGTCAGCTCAGCTTCGGCTATCTGGATATGGCATGGCATACCTTGGAGAAGCCGTTTGAGGTAAACGAGGCGATCGGTACAGTGGAGTCCGTCATTCGTTTCAGCGATGAGGCAATGGAGCAGGTACAGGTTCTGCCGAATGTTCCCGGAACACAGATGTGCTGCGCGTTCACGCATATCTTCTCCGGCGGTTATGCAGCAGGTTACTATAGCTACAAGTGGTCTGAGTTGCTCGACGCAGATGCCTTCTCTGTCTTCAAGGCTGCGCAAGCCAAGAACGGCTCTATCTTCGATAAGAAAGTCGCAAAGCGTTTCCGCGAGAACATCCTGGAGAAGGGTGGTACGGAGAAAGCGATGGATTTGTACAAACGTTTCCGTGGCGGCGAACCGACCATCAATGCCCTCCTTGAGCGCGACGGCATCAAAGCCCGTGAGCTCAAGTAAAAATTATTTGTACCTTTGTATCCGCAACTGTAAAAGCGACCATGCAATCCGGCGAAAGCAATATTATCATCTACAACACACTTGACGGTCGTGCAAGTGTAGCACTTTATGCGCATGACGGAAGTGTGTGGATGAACCAAGCCCAGCTTGCAGAACTTTTTGACACCTCTAAGCAATTAGTTAGTCATCATATAGTTAATATATTGAAAGAAAACGAGTTAGATGCTAATTCAGTTGTCAAAAATTATTTTACAACTGCCTCAGACGGCAAGCAATATAACGTCACTTTCTATTCTCCGCTGCAACTGATGAAGATTTAGCCGCTTTGCAAAGTTCTGCAGAGAAGAGAGAAATATAATACAAGTAATTTTATTTAAAATTCATAAAAATGGCACTTTTATTTGCAAGTGTCATTTTTTTTGTGTAATTTTGCAAGCCTTGCAAATGACAAAAGTCTTGCATATGTCAAAAAAATGTAGTACCTTTGCAACCGAAATCGAAACGACCGATGTAAAAAGCACAAATGTCCCTGATTGAAAAAATATCAAAACTCTTTGGCAAAGGAAAGAAAAAAGCCATTTCTGCAGCTCCGATAACGGCTGTAGAAGAGGAACCTGTGCGTACGCAAGAGAAACTGCAACCCCTATATACCTTTTATACTATAGGACCGGATTATATCACATGGTCTTATCCGGTTGATGAGACACCTCTTAAGGAAATCACAAATCTAACAGGTTGCATCGATTCATCTGCTTATCGGAAAGATGAGGAGTTTTGGAGCAATATTAAAGATTACAACAATCATAATCTCCGTGACGGAAATCCTGCGCTATTAAGTCGTTTACGCAATGACCTAAAATATCTCGCAACAGAGAAAAAGCAATACGGAGCTTATACTTTGTTAGGTTCGCTTGCCGACACAAGTCAAGAGCAATATGATTATTTCCTTTTAGCGGCTCAGCACGGAATTAAACAAGGGATGGTTGCTTGCGGAGTTGAACTATTAACAATTGGTCAAACAGAGAAAGGTCGTGAATGGATCGAGAAAGGAGCAGAATTAGGAGAAGAAATAGGTATGATGGACATGGCGATTAGTTATGAGCATGGCACTTTTACTCCTATCGACTATGACAAAGCGGTTT
>CALZRN010000069.1 GCA_945828585.1 uncultured Bacteroidales bacterium
GAGATGTAAAAAATGAAAAGAAATTGCTACTCTTTGCGAAGGGTGGCAATAATTTTTATTTCAAAAAAGTTCGCACGCGCTTGCATATATGAAAAATTTTTAGTACCTTTGCGCGGATTTTTGCGAAAAATTAAAATAACACAATATTAAAATGGGACTTTTTTCTTTTACACAAGAGATTGCTATCGACCTTGGAACGGCGAACACGATCATCATGTGCGATGACAAGATCGTGATTGATGAGCCGTCGGTAGTGGCTATTTCTATGGCGGACAACAAGATGGTTGCCGTCGGCCGCAAGGCACAACAGATGATTGGTAAAGGCGGTAGTATGATCCGTACCGTTCGTCCTTTGCGGGACGGCGTGATTGCGGATTTCTACGCTTGCGAGATGATGATCCGCGGCATGATCAAGATGATTCCGAAGCAGGCACGTTTGTTCTCTCCTTCGATCCGTATGGTGGTATGTATCCCTTCGGGTTCAACGGAGGTGGAGATCCGTGCGGTGCGCGACAGTTCGGAGCATGCCGGCGGCCGTGACGTCTATATGATCTACGAGCCGATGGCCGCAGCTATCGGTATCGGTATCGACGTAGAGAGTCCGGAAGGATGCATGATCGTAGATATAGGTGGTGGTACGACGGAGATTGCCGTCATTTCGCTCGGCGGCATCGTAAGTAACAAGTCCATCAAGATCGCAGGTGACGATTTCAACCAGGACATCATCGAATACATGGGTCGTATGCACAACCTGCGTATCGACGAGCCGACGGCTGAGCGTATCAAGATTCAGGTAGGTTCGGCTCTGCCGGAGCTGGAGGACGCACCGGAAGATTTCATCGTCGTTGGTCCGAACAAAGTGACGGCTCTGCCGATGTCCGTTCCGGTAAGTTACCAGGAGATCTCCCACTGTCTGGAGAAGAGTATCTCGAAGATCGAGGGCGCTATCCTGCAGGCTTTGGAGTCCACTCCTCCGGAGTTGTACTCGGATATCGTGAAACGCGGTATTTACCTGACAGGTGGTGGTGCGTTGCTGCATGGTCTGGCACGCCGTCTGACGGATAAGATCACTATTCCGTTCCACGTAGCGGACGATCCTCTGCACTCCGTAGCTCGCGGAACAGGTGTGGCGCTGAAGAACGTGCATAACTTCGGCTTCCTGCTGCGCTAATAGCATAGACGATGCAGAATTTGCTGAAAATACTGCTGCGTTATAGCAACTTCCTCGTGTTCATCGCCTTGGAAGTTGCTGCATTTTTGCTCATCGGGTTCAATAATGTGTACCCGAGGAGCAGTCTGCTGAGTACGGCAAACGACGCGGTAGCATGGCAACACAAGCAGCTGAGCGAGATGAAGGGTTATTTCTCGTTACGCAGTCAAAACGAACAGTTGGCTGCAGAGAATGCCCGGTTGCGGAATGAGATAAGTGCGATGGATTCGGCTGAAAACGGCGGCGGCATCACCTATCGCTCCGCCAAAGTGGTACAGATGACGACGGACCATTTGCATAACTTCCTGACGATTGACCGGGGTTCCAAAGACGGTATTCTCCGCGGTCAGGGAGTGCGCAACGAAGACGGTGTCGTCGGCATCGTCCGTACCGTAGGCACGAACTACAGCGTCGTACTGCCGATCATCAACACCCAGACGAATCTCAGTTGCAGGTTTGCCAAGAACGACTATATCGGAACGCTGCAATGGGACGGCAGAGACAGCCGTTTTGCGATGCTGACCGACGTAGCCGCACACATGGTAGTGAACACCGGAGACACCATCATCACCAGCGGTCTGAGTCCCGTCTTCCCGGAAGGAATACCCGTTGGAATCGTGGAAAATAGCACTTTGAAAGAGGGTGATTCGTATTACACCATCCGCGTTCGGCTGCATACGAATTTCAAGCGGCTGAAATATGTGGAGGTCGTAGGAAACACCCATCAACAGGAAATGGAGGAGTTGCAAGATGGATTGGAGTAAACAAATAATACGATACATCATCGTGATGGCGCTTCAAGTGCTGCTCTTCGACCAGTTGCAGCTCTGGGGAGCATGCCATCCGTATGTCTATGTGCTGTGTCTGCTGATGATGCCGATCACGATACCGGCAAGCGTACAGATGCTGATCGGAGCGGCGGCAGGAATAGTGATGGATATCTTCTGCAACTCCTTAGGCGTACATATGGCGGCGTGCATCCTCGTGATGTTCATCCGGCCGTATCTGATAGGCGCCATCGTGAGCGACAAGGACCGTCTGAACGAACAGATCAGCCTGCGCTCCATCGGCATGGAAGCCTTGCTCAAATACGTGATTATACTGGTTTTGGTACACCATCTGACGGTCTTCACGATTGCTGCCTGGAGCTGGAGTCACATGGGTTTTGTACTCCTTGAGACCGCCGTCAGCAGCCTTCTGACCATCCTGATTATCATCGGTTATAACGCATTCATCTATAAATGATCAACGACCCTACCTATAGACGCCGGTATGTGATCAGCGGCATTGCCGTTGTGGTGGTATTGGTGTATATAGTGCGGTTGTTTTACCTGCAGGTCATCGACCAATCGACCAAAGATCAGGCGGATAACAACGCCTTGGTCAAACAAACGATATACCCCTCACGCGGACTTATTTACGACAGAAACGGCGAGTTGCTGGTCTTCAATCAGCCGATATACGAGATCACGATGGTGATGAGGGAGATGAAACAAGGATGGGATACTGCGGCTTTCTGCGCGTGTCTCGGCATTACCGACAAGGAGTTCGACGAACGCATCGCGGAGATCAAAGACCGGCGCAAGAACCGCGGATACTCCCGATGGACGCCACAGGTGTTCATGAGTCAGCTGAAGAAAGAAGATATCGCTTCGCTGCAGGAATCGCTGTTCTTGTTCCCCGGCGTACAGATTCAGAAAAGGACCTTGCGCGACTATACCTACAAAGCCGCAGCACACGTGCTCGGTTCCGTGGGCGAGGTGAATCAGAATGATATCGACCGCGACGATTATTACACACGCGGAGACTACTCCGGTCGCGATGGATTGGAGCGAACCTACGAGAAACAGCTGCGGGGCGAGAAAGGTGTGGAGGTCCTGATGCGAGACTCGCGCGGACGAATGCAAGGCAGCTATAAGAATGGTGAGTTAGACCGTACCGCCAAGGCCGGAACAGATCTATATACGACCCTGGATATCCAACTACAGCTGCTGGCAGAAGAGTTACTAAGTGGAAAAATCGGCAGCGCGGTAGCCATTGAGCCGAAGACCGGAGAGATTCTGGCATTAGCGTCGAACCCGTCGTGGAATCCCAAAATGCTGGTAGGCAAAGAGCGCAGCAAGAACTACAACGCCTTGCTTAACGACAAGACCAAACCGCTTCTCAACCGCGCGACACAAGCCACCTATCCTCCCGGATCGCCGTTCAAGACGATACAGGCGTTGGTTTGTCTGGAACAAGGAGCCATCACTCCCAACACTCTCTATCCCTGCTCCGGACCGGGCAGTTCGCCTATCAAGTGTACCCACCATCACGGTTCGCCTGTGGCGTTGGACAAAGCGATTGAGCAGAGTTGTAACCCCTATTTCTGGTGCGCCTTCCGAGACCTGATGCAGAAAGACAACAGAGATATCCATAAGCCCTACGAGAAATGGCGGAACGCCGTAATGCAGTTTGGTTTAGGACAGAAATTTACCGATTCGGACCTGGGAGAACAATCCTCAGGAAGCATCCCGAGCACGCGGCTGTATGACAAGTTCTACGGCCCGAACGGATGGAAAGCCATCACCATCCGATCGCTCAGTATCGGACAAGGAGAGATCATCGTCACACCGCTGCAGTTAGCCAACCAAGCTGCGGCGATAGCCAACGAAGGATATTATATCTCCCCACACCTGAATAAGAACGATTCTATGCGGATTCATCGGCATAATATCGATATTCAGAAGAAGCATTTTGATGAAGTCAAAGCAGGAATGCATCGTGTGATGGTCTATGGAACAGGTCGTCACTACGCCATCGACAGTCTGCACATGGCCGGCAAGACCGGAACCGCACAGAACCCGCACGGACGGGATCATGCTATCTTCATCGGTTTTGCCCCCGTGGAGGACCCGAAGATTGCCGTCGCAGTAGTCGTTGAAAACGCAGGTTTTGGCGCTACATGGGCTGCTCCTATCGCCTCTATGATGATGGAGCAATACCTGAACGGCGAGATGAAACGGAAAGACTTAAAGAAAAATATATCGGAACGCGTACTGAATGAGAGCGTCAAGAAATGGTAACATATGGCAACACGTTGATTGGCTGACAATCGGACTCTTTCTGGTCTTAGTGATCTTCGGCTGGCTCAATATCTATGGCGCCAGTTACACCTTTGACCAGACCAGTATCTTCGATTTCTCCAACCGCGCAGGAAAGCAGTTTGCATGGATCGGCGGATCTGTGCTGATGGGAATCATACTACTGCTGATCGACTACCGGACGTACGACGTACTGACATATATCGCCTATGGAGCGATGCTGTTACTACTATTGGCCACCCCATTCTTAGCGCATGATATCAAGGGCTCTATGTCCTGGATCTCATTAGGTCCGGTCAGCCTGCAGCCGGCGGAGTTTGCGAAATGTATTGTCGCTTTAACCATCGCCAAATACATGGGCCGATACGACTATAAGATACGCACTTGGCGCGATCTCATCGTACCTTTTGTACTCATCGGCGTGCCGGCTCTGATCATCATGGTGCTCCAAAAAGAGACCGGTTCGGCATTGGTTTTTGCAGCCTTCTTGCTGGTCTTCTACCGTCAGGGCATGAGCGGCTACGTACTATGGATGGGTGTGGCGGCCGTGGCACTCTTTATCATCAGTATCCGCTGGGGAGCTGTGGCTTTGCCGTTAGGAACCGGAAGCCTGGGGATCATGGTTTGCATGCTGCTGCTGACCGCCGTGGAGGTGTATTTCATCTGCCGCGACCATTATATCCGGTACCAGGCGCTCATCATGGTTGGCGCCATCACGGCCATCTACGGTATATGCCTTATTATAAATATATGGGTGCCGATGCCGTTTGATTGGATCAGCATGGGTATAGTGATTGCGCTGGTCTTCTATACGGTTTTTGTGAGCCTCTATTGGCGCAAATACATGTTACTCATCCTGGCGGCCTTCACGCTCTTCTGTATCGGCTACACACATGCTTGTGATTTTGTGTTCACTCGGGTCTTGCAGCCTCACCAACGAATCCGTATAGAGGTGTTGTTGGGTATGAAGGAAGATCCTGCAGGAGCCGGATACAACGTCAACCAAGCCCGTATCGCCATTGGTTCAGGGAGGTTCTTCGGAAAAGGCTACCTGAACGGCACGCAGACGAAGCTGCAGTTCGTGCCGGAGCAAGATACGGATTTCATCTTCTGTACGGTAGGTGAAGAATGGGGTTTTGTCGGTTCCATCGGTGTTTTGCTGGTCTATCTGTACTTCATTTTGCACCTGATAGAGATCGCCGAACGCCAACGAAATGTATCCACCAGGATCTACGCTTATTCGGTAGCCAGTATCTTCCTCTTCCACCTCACGATCAACGTGGGAATGGTTTTGGGACTGCTTCCCGTAATCGGTATCCCGCTACCGTTCTTCAGTTACGGAGGTAGTTCGCTATGGGGATTCACGATGTTGTTATTCATCCTGCTGCGACTGGATGCCGCACGTATGGAGCAATTGAACTAAGATATGTTTGTAACCGATCCCATAGGAATCATCGGAGAGGAAGAGGCCACCAGGATGCTGGAAGCGAAAGGCTATCGCATCAAAGAGCACAACTGGCGTATGGGGCATCTGGAAGTAGATCTGATAGCAGAGAATAAGAAGGAGATTGTGTTCGTGGAAGTGAAAGCACGCACCTCTGATTATGGCGACAAAATGCCGGAAGAGTACGTGGACGAAGATAAGAAACGACGGGTTACGGCTGCGGCAAACGCCTATATCAAATACCACAAGGTGGAAAAATTGCCACGGTTTGATATCATCGGCATCATCGTCCATCCGGACACAAAAGAGATACTATATCGCAATCATCTGGAAAATGCGTTTGTACCCCGCCAACGCACCATCAGCCAAAGCAGCTATTCCGGTACATGGAAATGGGGACATCGCAACCATACAATAGGAAGAAAGAAATGAATTTTAAATACGACGTCATAGTAGTAGGCGCAGGTCATGCAGGTTGTGAGGCTGCGAGTGCAGCAGCACGGATGGGAAGTCGCACGATGCTGATCACCATGGACATGAACAAGATTGCACAGATGAGTTGCAATCCCGCTGTCGGTGGTATCGCCAAAGGGCAAATCGTCCGAGAGATTGATGCGCTTGGCGGACAGATGGGTATCGTGACGGACAGGAGTGCTATCCAGTTCCGACTACTGAACCAGAGCAAGGGTCCGGCTATGTGGTCCCCGCGGAGTCAGAGCGACCGGAAACGGTTTATTGAGGAGTGGATTAAGGTGCTCTCAAGCACAGATAATCTCTCTATTTGGCAAGATATAGTAGTAAGTCTTATTATCAAAGATAATAAGGTATGTGGCGTGAAGACTGCTTTGGGCATAGAGATGGAAGCCGGAGCGGTCGTGCTGAGCAATGGTACCTTCCTCAACGGACTGATGCATTGCGGCAAGACGCAGATAGCCGGAGGACGCACCTCCGAACCGGCTTCTTACGGCATCACGGAACAACTCGTTGCTCTGGGATTCAAGGCAGACAGGATGAAAACAGGTACACCGGCTCGTATCGACGCACGGTCTATTCATTTCGAGGAACTGGTTCGGCAGGACGGAGATAATGATTGGCATCAGTTCAGCTATCTGGATACCGTCCATCGGGAGCTAAAACAGATGCCCTGCTGGATCACCTATACAAATCCCAATACGCATGAGGCTTTACGCGCAGGACTTGCAGATTCGCCCCTTTTCAACGGACAAATCAAGAGTATCGGTCCGCGTTATTGCCCCAGCATCGAGACGAAAATCGTTACGTTTGCCGACAAGGAAGCGCATCAGATCTTCCTGGAACCGGAAGGCGTGGATAGTAATGAATATTACGTGAACGGTTTCTCCAGTTCCCTTCCTTGGCAAGTACAGTTAGCAGGACTCAAAACCATTAAAGGATTAGAAGATGTCGTGATGTACCGACCGGGTTACGCCATCGAGTATGACTTCTTCGATCCGACACAACTGCATCATACTTTAGAGACTAAACAGATTAAAAATCTGTTTTTTGCCGGACAGATCAATGGCACGACGGGCTATGAAGAGGCTGCCGGACAAGGATTAGTTGCCGGTGTCAACGCACATATCAATGTACATGGAGGCGCGCCCTTTACCATGGGACGGGACGAGAGTTATATCGGCGTACTGATTGACGATCTGGTTAATAAGGGAGTAGACGAACCTTACCGGATGTTTACTTCTCGCGCCGAGTATCGAATCCTTCTGCGCCAGGATAATGCCGACGAGCGACTCACCCAACGGAGTTACGAAATGGGATTAGCTGATCCCTATCGCTATGAGTTACTCAAGAAAAAACAAGCAACTTGTGCCGATTTGATCGAGTTTATGCAAGCAACAAGCATCCATAAAGGAGAGATTGATTCGTGGTTAGAAAGTATCGGCAGCACTCCGCTCCATGAGGGATGCAAGATCAGCGACCTCATTCTACGTCCGCAAGTAAGCATCAAAGGATTAGCGGAAGTGGCGCCATTATTAAAAGAAAAAATCACTAATATCTCCGATGAAATCGTAGAGAGTTGCGAGATTAAAGTCAAATACGCAGGATATATCAAACGCGAGCAGCAGGAAGCCGCCAAGTTGCAACGATTAGAGCAAATTCGTATTCCTGAGACATTCAACTACGAAGAAGTACAAAGCCTAAGTACAGAAGCCCGGCAGAAACTAACTCGTATCCGCCCACGATCCATAGGAGAAGCCCAACGCATCCCGGGCGTCAGCCCTAATGATATAAGCGTGCTTTTAGTACTTATGGGACGATAAATGACAGTTTTTTAGTTTATAAAATAAACTAATTTTGATTGTTCCACGTGAAACATTGAATCAATAAATACAGTATAATTATGACAGCAAAAGAAGTAATTGCATCCATTAGAAATGTGCCGAATTTTCCTATTCCTGGAATTCAGTTTAAGGACATCACGACTGCACTCGCGAAGCCGGATTGCTTGAAGTGGATGCGGGACGAGATGGTAAAGCGATACAAGGATCTCGGAATTACGCAGGTAGTAGGTATTGAGTCGCGCGGCTTTATTGTGGGCCCGGCAGTAGCTATAGAAATGGGAGCAGGGTTTGTGCCTATCCGCAAATCAGGCAAACTACCAGCCGAGACATTGCAGGTTAGTTATGATAAGGAGTACGGAAAAGATACCATCGAGATGCATAAAGGGGCATTAAACGAAAACGACATAGTACTCATTCATGACGATATCTTAGCAACAGGTGGGTCGATGTTGGCTGCTGTAGAGTTAGTGCAAAAAGCCGGCGTGAAAAAGATCTACACCAACTGCCTGATTGAATTGGAAGGTCTGAACGGACGCCAATTCTTGTCGGAAAGAGGTATTGAAATAGACTGTCTGCTCGAAATCGAAGTGGATGAATAACCCCAGAAATAACATAGCTTCTTGAAGAAGAAAGATGACCATATTAACTTGCTGTTAAAACGCATTCCGGAAAATCCGGGTGTGTACCAGTACTTTGACAAGGACGGGCAGATTATCTATGTAGGTAAAGCCAAAAATCTACATAGGCGCGTTAACAGTTACTTTAATAAAGATCATCAATCTTCCAAAACACGGCAATTAGTAAGTCATATAGCTGATATCCGCTACGTCGTGGTAGATAGCGAGCAAGATGCTTTCCTGCTGGAGAACAACCTCATTAAGCAATACCAACCGCATTATAACATTTTGCTCAAAGACGGAAAATCGTACCCGTCCATCTGCATCACCAGAGAGCCTTACCCTCGGATCTTCAAGACAAGAACCATCAACAAGAGAAACGGAGAGTATTACGGTCCTTACAGTTTTGGGAATACCGTGGATATGGTATTGGAGCTCATTCATAAGCTATACCCGATACGAACCTGTAATATCCCTCTTTCCGCCGATTCCATCGAGAAAAACAAAGTACGTGTCTGCCTTAAGTACCACCTGCATAACTGCTGCGGTATATGCGAAATGCGACCGGGGAGCGAGCATTATGCGGAATGGATAGACCAAGCGCGCCAACTAATCAAAGGAGACGCGCATGATATAGGGCGGCAGTTAGAGGAAGAAATGGCGATGAAATCGGCAGAAATGAAGTATGAAGAGGCTGCTGAGATCAAACGCAAGATAGAACTGCTGGAGCAATTTAAGAGCAAGACCATCATTACCAACACCCACGCAGGAGATATTGATGTATTCGGATACGACGAGCAGGACGAGAAAGTATATATCTCTATGCTGCATGTTCATAACGGCTCTATCGTACAAGGACAGACGATTGAGTACAGACGGAAGATGGAGGAAGAGAAAGAGGAGATGCTTGCACTCGGAATGATCGAGTTACGAGAGCGTCTGGAGAGCAATACCAAAGAGGTGATTGTACCGTTCATTCCGGAGGTTTTTGATGATACCCTGCATGTGAACATTGCCCTTAGCGGCGATAAAAAGAAGTTGCTGGATCTGGCTATGCAGAACGTACGCCAGTATAAGTTAGACAGGCTCAAACAGGATGACAAACTGAATCCCGAACAACGAGGAGTACGGATACTGACTGAACTGCAGAAAATGATGGACCTTCCTACTCTACCCCGATGGATCGATTGTTTCGATAACTCGAATATACAAGGCACGAACGCGGTAGCGGGATGCGTGGTGTACCGAATGGCAAAACCGAGTAAGAGCGACTACAAGCGATTTGAGATTAAGACAGTCGAGGGCGCCGATGACTATGCTTCCATGCGCGAGGTCGTCCGAAGGAGATACCAACACGTGATTGACGAGGGCGGACAGATGCCGGACTTGATTATCGCCGATGGTGGTCTGGGACAGATGCATGCTATCCGGGAAGCGGTGGAGGATCAGTTGGGTTTGCATATTCCTATCGCAGGTCTGAAGAAAAACGACAAACACCGGACACAGACTCTGCTCTACGGTTTTCCTCCCGCAGAGATCAGCCTGCCGGTAACGAGTGAAGTCTTTCGTCTTCTGACAGGTATCCAAGACGAAGTACACCGGTTTGCCATTACATATCACAAGCAAAAACGCTCTAAATCACTGATACACAGCGAGTTAGACGAAATAAAAGGCATCGGACCAAGTTATAAACAGAAGATTTTGCGGCATTTTGGTTCCGTAAAACGCGCTAGAACTGCCAGCAAAGAAGAATGGATTGAATTGCTCGGAAATAGCAGAGGATCAATGCTTTACGAGTATTTTCAGACCAAAATAACGCGCTGAGAATTGAATATTTATCACGACTATGAGTATTTATACGATAAAAAAGAGGGAAATAACCCCACCCAACCTCCCCTCAAGGGAGGGGAATGGAATACCTGAAAGCCATCTTGTCCTGCT
>CALZRN010000070.1 GCA_945828585.1 uncultured Bacteroidales bacterium
GCGATGCGTAACAGTATCTGTAACCAACTCCTGCCGCAGATCGCTTCCCTTCTCTGGGCAGGGACACTGACCCACGTCTTTTTCTATGGCGCAGGCTGCACGCCGGAGAAGAAAGTGTTTGTGCAGCGGGCGTTAGAGCAGGTGTTCAAGAAAGCAGAGGTCTTCGTCGCCTCCGACATGCTCGGTGCGGCGCGCGGTCTGCTCGGCCATCAGCCCGGCATAGCGTGCATCCTCGGTACGGGTTCCGGCAGCTGTTTCTACGACGGTGAGCAAATCGAATGGTGCGTCCCCTCCCTGGGATACATCCTCGGGGACGAAGGCTCCGCAGCAGTCTTAGGCAAAAGGCTGGTAGGCGACTTACTGAAGAATCAGTTGGGCGATGACCTCAAAGAGGCGTTCTTTGCCGAACACAACACCTCCATGGCAGAAATCATCGAGAAGGTCTATCGTCAGCCCTTCCCCAACCGTTTCCTGGCGAAGCTCTCGAAGTTCTGCGCCGATCATATAGAAGACCCACGGATCCATGACCTCGTCTATGACCATTTCGTGCAGTTCATCCGCCGCAACCTCGTGCAATATTTCAAAAGACCAAATGAAAAAATGCTAAATGACCCAATGCTAAATGGCGTGGGCTTCGTCGGCTCTATCGCCTATTACTACCGACCGATTCTCGAGGAAGCGATGAAAGCCGAAGGAATGCCGATGGGTACCGTCCTCAAAGACCCCGTTGAGGGCCTCAAAGAATACCACAAGGATGCCGTAGTACCGACAACGGTATAAGTTTGTAATTGGTGATTGTTATGATTTCTACATTTTATCTCCCGGGCAGAGTTTGTCCGACCAAGGCGATCAAAGAGATTGCTGCGAAAGCCTCTGAACCCTATACCATGATCTGTCTCAAGCCCGACCTTGAGTGGGTCTATTTAGGGCAGGAACGTATGATCCAAGTGATGGAGATGAGCGGCGCGACGATGGTCTATAGTGACCATTTCAACAAGGTCTTCACCGACGGTCAATGGGCGATCTCCGAAGCACCGGTGATTGACTACCAGATAGGCGCACTGCGCGATGACTTCGATTTCGGCGCCGTGATGCTGTGGGACACAGCCAAACTCCAAGCCCTCGTTGCTGAGATGGATACCGACTACGAGTTCGCCGGACTCTACGACCTGCGCCTCAGAGCATCGTCTGGGTTCTGTCAGCGAAGCGGTCTGTGTTCTGTTAGCGAAGCGGTCTTATACCATATTCCCGAGTACCTCTACTACGAGGTAGAGACCGATACCCGCAAGTCCGGCGAGAAACTCTTCGACTACGTCGATCCCCGCAACCGGCAAGTGCAGATAGAGATGGAAGCCTGCGTGACGGAGCACCTCAAACGTATCGGCGCGTACCTCCAACCCGGCGAGTATAAGGAGCTTCCCGTAGCCGATAACTCCTACCCCGTAACCGCCTCTGTTATTATTCCTTGTAAGAATCGCGCACGCACGATAGCCGATGCCATCCGTTCGGCGCTGAACCAGAAAGTGCGCGCTCCCTACTCCTTCAACGTCATCGTCGTCGATGATAACTCTATTGACGGCACCACGGAGATTATCAAAGAGATCTTACAGGCGCAGCCGGTCTGTCAGTGCAACGGTCTGTCAGCAGAGCGGTCTGACAGCGCAAGCGGTCTGGTCTACATCGCCCAAGACCCCACCTGGCACGCGATAGGCGGTAACTGGAACGTGGCGATCCATGACCCGCGGTGCGGCAAGTACGCTATCCAACTCGACTCCGACGATACCTATTTCGACGAGACCACCGTCCAACGATTCATCGATTGCTTTGAGTCCGGCAGATTTGGTATGGTCATCGGTACCTACCAACTGACGAATATGGCAGGCGAGATACTGCCTCCGGGTGTCATTGACCACCGCGAGTGGACGGATGATAATGGTCGCAACAACGCCCTGCGCATCAACGGTTTAGGTGCTCCGCGTGGGTTCTACGTACCCCTGCTGCGTACCATCAATTACCCGACTACCAAGTACGGCGAAGACTACGCCGTAGGTCTGCGTATCAGCCGCGACTACCCTATCGGACGCATCTACGACGTCGTCTATAACTGCCGCCGATGGGAGGATAACTCCGACGCCAACTGCGACGTAGTCGCCATGAACCGCAATAACTGGTACAAAGATCGCCTGCGCACCTTCGAGCTCATCGCTCGGATTAGGGGGTTAGTGGGTTAGTGGATTAGTGGAGATTAAAGTAGGCATATTAACCGCGCCGCATATCGAGTACGAGCAGCGGGAGAACACGTTCGTGCTGAAGAACGTGCGCATCGGTATTGGCTTTCATTGGGACCGATACGAAGATCAGGAGTTTCAAGGAACCCTGGAGATAAAGTCCAACCCCGATGGCACGGAGACGGCGATCAACACCATCGACCTCGAGGACTATCTCTGCTCCGTCATCTCCTCGGAGATGAGTGCCAACAGCCCCATGGAACTGCTCAAAGCCCATGCGATCATCAGCCGCTCTTGGGCGATACGGGCAATCGCAAATAAGCCACATGAACAAATGGTAAATGGTCAAATGGTAAATGATTTTCATGTTTGCGCCGATGACCACTGCCAGCGCTACGAAGGACTACGACGCATGAGCGAACGCGCCGTCGAAGCCGTCCGTGCTACCGCAGGACAAGTCCTCATGTATGGCGATGAGATCTGTGATTGCCGGTACTACAAGTGTTGCGGCGGAAAGACAGAGGTCTGGCGAACGTGCTGGGAAGATATTGACGTACCATATATCCGCTCCGTCGAGTGCCCGTACTGCAACCCTAAACACATAAAGGCTTTGAGTGCACATGGTGAACGGTCTTTCGACTTTCTACTTTCGACTTGCCTCAATAACTACGACCAGGAGACCACGGATTTTCACGATTGGACAGTAACCTACACCGCGGACGAACTGAGCGAGATCATCCGTACCAAGTCCGGCATTGACTTCGGTCAGATCACCGACCTTATTCCTCTCCAACGCGGTGCTTCGGGACGTATCTACCTGCTGAAGATCGTCGGCACCAAACGCACGGAGATCATCGGCAAAGAGCTCAAGATCCGTCTCTGGCTCTCAAAGACCTGCCTCTATAGCTCTTGGTTCGACGTCTGTCAGTCCGAAGGGCGGTCCTTCACTTTAACCGGCCACGGCTGGGGGCATGGCGCCGGACTCTGCCAGATAGGCGCCGCACAGATGGCAGCCGAAGGACACACGTACGAAGAGATTCTGCAATTTTATTACCATGGTACAAGACTTAGCGCTGCAGCGCAATAAATACAAACACCTCTCCGACGAGGAATGGCGATGGTTCTTGCAGCAAGTCGAAGGCCGTGAGCGGACTGCCGACAAGCTGCCTACTTTCGCTGCCATCGACGACTGGTGGTACCCTGTGCGGCTCTCTTGCGAGCAGTGCTCCTCAGAAGCCACCGCACGCTACAAAGCCTCTCTCTGTCAGCGAAGCGGTCAGTCCGCTGGACGGTCTCTTCTTGACCTCACCGGCGGCTACGGCGTGGACACGTATTTCTTAAGCGAACAGTTTGACCACACTGACTACGTGGAGCAGAACGCCGAACTCTGCCGCATAGCCGAGCATAATTTCTCCCTTCAGCCATCAGCCATCAGCCATCAGCATTCAGCCATCAGTATCCATAACACCACCGCCGAGGATTTCCTTCTCTCCTCCCCCTGTGGGGAGGCCGGGTGGGGTCTGATCTTCCTTGACCCGGCGCGACGGGACAGTCATGGAGGTAAGGTCTTTAAGTTAGCCGACTGCACGCCGAACGTCGTCGAACTGCTTCCTACTCTTCTCTCGCATCTAACACCGGACGGTAGGATTATGCTCAAACTCTCTCCGATGATCGACCTCACGCAGGCGCTCAAGGAACTCCAAACCCCACCCGAAAGGTTCTATGACCGTCCACTGGACGCCCAATCGGTCAAAGCCCTTCACCCCTCAAGGGAGGAGATAATATGGGACATCCACATCGTCGCCGTCAAAAACGAAGTGAAAGAGGTGTTGCTTATGAGTCGATATACCGATATATCGAAATATCGAGATCTCGAACCGACCATCACTGCCATCGATCTCGCGCACCCCGAACAGGCCTTCACCTTCACCCACGAAGAAGAACGAGACACTACCCTCCCTCCCTTTGAGGGGAGGGTCGGGGTGGGGTTGGCGGGCTCCTTCCTCTTCGAGCCCAACGCCGCCATCCTCAAAGCCGGTGCCTACAAACTCGTGGCGCAACGCTTCGGGCTGCAGAAGTTAGATGTGAACACCCACCTCTATACCTCCGAGACGCTCGTACCCGATTTCCCGGGGCGCGTCTGGAGGATAAAAGAAGCCCCTTTCCAACTTTCCCCTAAAGGGGCAAGAGACAAGCAAGCAAACGTCCTCGTTCGCAATTATCCGCTCACGGCAGAGCAGTTAAAAAAGAAGCTGCACCTCCGCGATGGAGGCATAGTCTATATCATCGGTTGCCGCGTTGCCGGCAAACCCACTATCTTCCTGGGAGAGAGAGTATCATAGGTAGTCCTAGGTAGTCCTAGGTCATCCTAGGTCAACCCAGTGGGTTAAAGATATCCATGCCAAAGGCAGACGTGAAAGCGTCTGCTTTTTTGAGGTTCTCGGCGGTGTCGAGTTGTACGCCTTGCGCCTTGGGCGACATCAACAGGATGCGATCGGAGAGGGCGAGGGCGAGGTCGAGTTCGTGGGTAGAGATGAGGATGGTCTTGCCCTGCTCATGCGCCAACTGCCTAAGCAGCCGCAGCACTAAGATGCGGTGCGGCAGGTCGAGATGCGCCGTAGGCTCGTCCAGAAGGATGATCGGCGTCTGTTGCGCAAGGGCTTTGGCAATCAGGATACGTTGTTTCTCACCGTCGGAGTGGGCGTTAAAAAAAGACCGCCCTACGGGTTGGTCAAAGCCCACCTGCTGCAGCGACTGAGCGATGATCGCTTCGTCTTCGTCGGTCAAGCCGCCGAGAAAAGAGGTGTACGGGTACCGTCCCATCGCCACGACGTCGTGCACGGTCGTGTTCTCCAGCGACAGCCGCTCCGTCAATACCAAAGCGATAGCTTTCTGACTTTCGACTTTCGACTTTCGACTTTCGACTTTCGACTCGCCGCCCAAGGGCGGTTGCAGGCCGGCGAGGGTGCGTAACAGCGTCGATTTGCCGCAGCCGTTAGGACCAAGCATACAAACCATCTCGCCCTCATAGAGCGAGAACGAGAGGTCGGATTGCACGACGACCTCTCTTCCCTTTACGGAGGAGCCGGAGGTAGGCCGGTAACCTATTGCTAACTTATTCGTAGAAATAGAGACGTTGGACACGGCGGGAGACGGATGTTAGTATTTCGTAAGTGATGGTACCGAGTTTGTCGGCTAACTCTTCCAAGGGCAGGTGTTCTCCGAAGACCTCGACGAGATCGCCGGGCCGTGCGTCAGTGCCGGTGACGTCAATCATGGCTTGATCCATGCAGACGTTTCCTACCACCGGGCACCGCTTGCCGCGCACCCACACCTCGCCGCCGTAGTTAGAGAACCTCCGGTCAAAACCATCGGCGTACCCAATCGGGATGACCGCTATCGTGCGGTCTTCGTCCAGCTTCGTATGCCTGCCGTAACCGATGGTCTCACCGGCTTTGACGGTCTTGACGGAGAGGATGGTGGTCTCGAGCGTGCATACGTTCCTTAGTTTGGCGCCCGCGAAAGAGAAGCCGTAGAGACCTATACCGAGCCGGCACATGTCGAACTGATAGTCCGAGAACCGCTCAATGCCGGCAGAGTTGAGAATATGTTTTAAGACCGGCTGCGCCTGACAGAACACAGACCGCTCTGCTGACAGACCGGCTACGCCTGACAGACCGGATTTGAGGGTCTCTGCGCAGGCATCGAAATAACGGATCTGCGAGAGGGTGAAGTCGTCAAACTGCGGTTCATCGCTTCCCGCCAGATGGGAGAAGACAGACGCTACGCGGACGGCTTTCTGGTGCGTCAGACGGTCGATGAGCCAGGGCATGTCTTCCTTATAGAAGCCCAAGCGGTGCATGCCGGAGTCGATCTTGATATGTATCGGGTAGTACTCCAATCCTTTCGCTTCGACGGCTGCGATCACGGTCTTGAGCGACTGATGGGAATAGACGTTCGGTTCGAGGTTGTTCTCGAGGATGAGATCCATCGCCGCTACCTCCGGATCCATGATGATGATCGGCAGCGTGATACCTGCGCGGCGCAGTTCCACTCCTTCATCCGCTACGGCTACCGCCAGATAATCAACTAATGTACCATTTGACGATGTACGATGTACGAAGGAGTCATTTGCTTTTTGCAAGGCCCGGCTGACCTCCACACTGCCGGCACCGTAAGCAAAAGCCTTGACCATGCAGGTCAGTTTGGTGGTGGGTTTGAGCTTGGAGCGGAAATAGCGGACGTTATCCACGAGGGCGGAGAGGTTCACTTTGAGTACCGTCTCGTGCGTCTGATGGAGGATGCGGGTGTTGATGGTCTCTTCGTCGTAACCCAGTGCCCGCATCACTGCAGCACACGTGCGGACGTTCTGGTGCGTCGGGTCCTCAATCACTTGCTCCGAGTGAACGAAGAGTCTCATCTTCTCTGCGCGTTTCTGCTCGAGCGAAGCGAAGTTCTCGTCGTGCTCGTGACCGATATAGGTGATCACGCCTATTGTCGGACGGATGATGCGCTCAAGCTTCTCCATCTCCCCGGGCTGACTGATTCCCGCCTCGAAGATCGCCAAAATAGGTCTTTCGACTTTCGACTTTCGACTTTCGACTCCTTCCAGCTCCCACACGCTCAGCGGCACGCCGATCTGCGAGTTATAGGACTTAGGCGAACGGATGACGGTGTAGTCGTCTTTGAGCAGCTGGTAGAGCCACTCTTTGACAACGGTCTTGCCGTTAGAACCGGTGATGCCGATGACCGTCCCGTGGAACTGCTCGCGGACGTGTGCCGCCAGCGCTTGCAACGCCGCTACCGCGTCGCCCTTCACGAACGCCTGTACGCCTTTCTCACGAAGTTCGGGGATGTATCTCGCTCCGTCGTTCGTCGCCGTATGGATGGCGAAGAAGAGGGTCTTCTCGGGTTCGGCACCTAACTGACGACTGTCCGTCAGCAGATGGCGGATCTCCAGTTCGTCATCTCCGGAGACCTCCGCCAGCGAGCCTATGGCTTGTCTTATTTCTTTGAGTTTCATCTTCAATAAACCTTTGCGACCGCAAAGGTACGGCTTTTTTTTGATATATGCAAGTTTTCCGGCTTTTTTACGCAGAAAAATTTGTGTATTCCAAAAAATTGTACTACCTTTGCACCCGTTTAGGACTCACGCCATTGAACACATACAAATAATACCATTATGAGAAAACTTTTTCGCTTATCCGCGCTTATGCTCCTTATGGGTTGCGCGCTATGCAGCGTGCACGGAGCTGTTCCATCCACCCCACTCGCCTATTACACGCCCTCCGAGGCGCAGTACATGACCCGCAGCGGTAACGGCGACCCGAATGACGAGCCATATACGGTCATCAAGACCGAGGCTGGTCAGGAGTGCGTCTTTGTGCCGTCCGGCAAGTACCTGTATTTCCGCATCGACAAGACGGTGGTGCCGTCCTCCATGGCGACGTTGGTCTTCAAAGTCACGTACCTCGACCGCGGCACGGGTGAGTTACGGATGCAGTATAACGCCACCAACAACCGCAACTACGAGTCCTGCGTCGTGGGTAAGACGGGTTCGGAGCAGTGGATCACCGTCACGATGGCGGTCACCGACGCTTCGTTACGCAACGCGCAGAACCACGGAGATATACGTTTCAACGAAGGCAATTATATTGCCCGGGTGGAGATCTATCACGGTACGTTGGACCCGCAGTCCGAGCCGCTCTGTCAGCATGAGGGAGGAAGCGCCTACTCGGAGTTCATCGGCAAGTCCGTCGCGGGTTATCAGGCTTGGTTCCGCGTCGCAGGCAGGTATGAGTTCTGGCACCACTGGGGCAACGACGCGGTGGCGGCGGACGGCACGCGATGGCCAAGACCCAACAACCATACCTTCGAGATCTACCCGGATGTCTCTTTCTACGACGATGCCGACCTTGCCCAGACGGGTTTTGCGGCGCTCGGCAACGGTGCTCCGGCAAGGCTCTATAACGGCGCTTCGCCGGCAGTCATCGCCCGGCATTTCGGTCTCATGCAGCAGCACGGTCTCGACGGTGTGGCGGTGCAGCGGTTCATCGGTCCGGAGATGCGCACCATCGCCCATAACCCCGCAGCAACACTCGTCTCTATCCGTCAGCAAGCGGAAGCGAACAACCGCTTCTTCTATATCTGCTACGACATTACTTCCAACGGGCTGGAGTCCGTCTGGGCGGATCTGATTCGGTTCGACTGGGTCTATAACATCGAGCAGAACTACGCCCTCACGCAGTCTCCGGCGTATGCGACGGTCAACGGCAAGCCGGTGGTGCAGGTCTGGGGAACGGGCTTCACCGACAACCACCCCGGTACGGCGGCAGAGACCATCGCTCTCATCGATTGGCTCAAGAGCCGCGGGTGCTACGTCATCGGAGGCGTGCCTACCTACTGGCGTGAGAACCGCAATGACGCGAAAGGTCCGTCGCAGCCTAACCCCGCTAACCGAGAGAGTTTTGAGGAGGTCTATAAGCATTATAACATGCTCTCGCCGTGGCTCGTAGGACGGTTCAGCAACCTTCAGGAGGCGCAGTATTTCTTCAACCTGCAGCGCCAGGACAAGACCTACTGCGACGCGCTCCACATCGACTATATGCCTACCCTCTTCCCGGGTTTCGGTTGGGCTACATGGAACACCGGCGTACCGAACCAGGCACCGCGGCAGGCAGGGGAGTTCCTCTGGGCGCAGGCGAAGAACATCCACGAGGTGGGGTGTAGGAATATGTATTTCTCGATGTTCGACGAGTATGACGAAGGAACGGCATTGCTCTCGGCGGCAACCGACTACACGATGCTGCCCACCGACGCCTATTTCCTCACCACCTCGGCGGACGGCAGATGGCTCTCTTCGGATTTCTACCTGCGCCTCGCGGGCGACGCGGCGCGTATGTTAAAAGGAGTCAAGGACACCGCCCTCACTACGCCTCACAGCCTCGGACCGGTCTTCTACCGCAACAGCTTCGAGAGCCGCACGACGCCGTATAACTACGTCAATCACGTCGCGCAGAACACCGGCACCTTCCCCATCGACCCGTGTCTCTATCAGCCGCAGGAGATCCTCCGCAGCGGCGTGACGGATGCCCAATGCGCGATCGTTCCGTCCTCTGCCCGTACGGGTGATTATGCGCTCTCGGTGAGCGGTACTGCCGCAGGGAACGCCGTCTATCAGTACCGTTTAGCCAAGACCGCTATCGAGGTCACGGCACCGATGCGTCTGACGGCTTACCGCGCGGCAAGCGGTATCGGGAGGGGCGTTCAGATCATGCTCACCCTGCGTTCCGGACAGACGATCACCACGGAGGTGGATTCCATAGACGGCTCGTTCGAACGGCTCGTGGCGTATATCCCGCAGTCATTGGCAGGAGATGTTATCGACGGTCTCTCGGTCTGTCTCAGTACGCCGGAGGCAGGGGCTTTCTCCGCCATCATCGACGATCTCCTGATAGAGGAATACGCGCAGCAGGACACCGGCATCGACCCACTCCCCCTTCAGGGGACTGCGGGGGCGTATAAGTTCCTCCGCAACGGTCAGTTGTTCATCGTTCGTGACGGCCGCATCTACGATGCCCAAGGTCAACCGGTTAAATAACCCCCAAACCAGGGCGCAGCCCCAACCCCCCAAACCCAAAACAGCGACCCCGCAAGGCCGCTGTTTTGGGTTGTGCTTGCCCATTTACGGGTCAATCCCGCGACCATCCCGCGACCTTTACGGACATCTACGTCCCGTCTTTTTCGTATGTTCTGTTCCCCGCGGTATTCCGCGGGTTTTCTTTCTTCTTTTCCCCGGCATTGAATGCCGGCTTTCCTTTGTCCTTTTCCCCGCGGTATTCCGTGGTTTTCTTTCTTCTTTTCCCCGGCATTGAATGCCGGCTTTCCTTTGTCCTGTTCCCCGCGGTATTCCGCGGTTTTCTTTCTTCTGTTCCCTGGTCTCTCGCTCTCCGGCTATCTTCTTGGTAGTTGCGTCCGGATGGCATCCGGACATCCCTCCCCTCGCTGTCCTGTGTCCGGCACCTTCGCTGCCGGAGTTCTCCTCTCCTCCCCTCGGTGTCCTGTGCGCGCGAGTTGCGCGAGCGCGTTTGTCCTTCGTTCATTAGCCCCGCATTTTATGCGGGTTTCCCTATCTCCTATTTCCTATCTCCTCTCCTCCCCTCGGTGTCCTGTGCGCGCGAGTTTCGCGAGCGCGTTTCCCTTCTTCGTATGTCCATTCCCCGGCATTGAATGCCGGCTTTCCTTTCGTCCATTCCGCCGTTTGATGGTAGCCGGTGAAGCTCCCTTAGTAGAGTAGTCTAATATATTGCATATATATATTAGACCTACTAAG
>CALZRN010000071.1 GCA_945828585.1 uncultured Bacteroidales bacterium
CTTCAGAAGAAATCAAAGATAATAGCGGAGTTCCAATGATGAATCTTGCCTGCATTGATAAAACAGGTTTTTATCGTGAAGGAGAATTAAAATTCTTTTCAGGCAATTATTCAGAAGCAGACAAAGTGTATCCTAATGATATGCTTGTTGCTTGCACAGATTTAACTCGAAATGCAGATATTATAGGTACTCCTATTTTAGTGCCCTCGGGAGCCGAATTCTATCTCTATACAATGGACTTGGCTAAATTAACTCCTAAAGCAAACATTGATAAGATGTTTCTTTATTACGCACTCAAAACAAGTACTTATCGCAAATACATCAAACCTTGGGCTTCTGGAACAACTGTTTTGCACCTCAATTTACAAGGTATGTATGACTATGAGTTGTACTATCCCGAAAAAATTGATGACCAACAGAAGTTGGCTCAAATTCTTGCAGATATTGATAGCAAAATCTCTCTCAACAAGCAGATAAATCAAAATTTACCTGACCGTTCATTAGTAACGGTAGCAACTCGTCACGCTGCTTGGTGAGAGATAGGTTCTCCATCCGATTATTCGTAATTGAAATGAACCATGTAGCAACTTTTTCTTTGAACATATTTGCTATAGCCTGTTCTGGAATTATTAAAAGTGATCCTTTCAAAAAACTATAGTGTCTTGCATATCCTTTCCCTATCTTTACTCCTTTGACTGCAAAATATAGGTATTCTGCCAATACTCTGTCATTCTTTGAAAGCATAATCTGTGTGCCATCTGCACCTCTTACAAATGGGAAATTCACATATTTGACATCACAAGAATGGTCTCCAAAAACGACTACTGGATATTGAAATAGTACAGCATCTTCTCTATCCGTAAAGCCCGCAAAATACACATTCGTGGTTTGGTCTATTATTGGATATTTCCCAGACAATAAATACTCATCTGTTGACAATCGAGGTGTACTATCAACTTTCCCTAATATATCAGCAAATATTTTTACTTCCCATCCTTGGGGTATCTCGCGTTTCAGCCGCTCGTTCCATACCATCTTGCCACCAGAGGATTTGTACGGTTTTCCGTTCTCATCGGGAAAATCAAACTGCACAAACCAATAATCGTATAGCTGCTTGGCAAGGGCTTCTAAATTTTGATTTATATGCCGATTAAGGTACAATTTTCTTTCAATATTTAAGTATAAAGATGATAAACCTCGTACATTCTCATCAGAGGGCACTACTAATTCATAGTTTTCAAGGAAGTCTGTTCGAATATTATTAATGCTTGTACCTTTTGCGCAATTTATCATATAATCACGAAAATGCTGACTTGTACACCACGCTGATATTAACATTGCATTTTTTTTATCTTTGGGTCGTATAATTCGCAAAAATGCACCTATTTGTGTTCCTGGCATTTCCTCAAAACAGGTAGCAGCCTTTGCTAGTGCATCAATACTACCTGTGGACGACACAATAATTGTATCGTAAATGTGTATTTGATTTTCAGGATTAGCATAACTTAAAGGCAAAAATACATCATCTGCCTTTTCTAATATAACACCGTTTTGTATGTTACCGCCACGTATAATACGAATGCCTTCATTTGTTATATCTGATGGCTTATATGCAACTCCTCCATAGAAGTCTGCTAATTCCCCTAATTTGTATTTTTTCAATTCCATATCTATTGTCCCGTATGTGTCTCGTAAATTAGTCGTAGCCATTTATGCCAGTTTGAGCGATGCAAGTTGGTTCATTATTTCGTCCTCTAATTGGCGGCTTTCGGCGAATTGGGATGCAAGGGTTTGTTTGTAGCCGTTGATACGCGAAGCGAACTCTTCTGCGGTAATGTCGATGTACTCAATCTTGATATCGAAATACTGCCCTGCGGAAAGCGAGCAACCTTTCTCCATCAGTTCGTCATAGCTGACGACTACAGAGAAACCGTCTTCGGCTTGTTGGTTAGCAAACGTATCTACAATCTTGCTAATCTCCTCGTCACGGAGGCGGAGTTTCTGGTTATTGCCTTCTTTGTATTCCTCGCCCAGTTTGGAGGCATCAATAAGCGTGATCTTGCGGTTAGAGGTGTCTTCACCTGCTTTGGGTTTTTGCAGGAAGACGACAGATACGTTCGTGCCGGTAGTAGCAAACACATTGCTTGGCATGGAGATACAGCCATAGACGATATGGTTCTCCACGATATGTTTGAGGATCTTGCCCTCGATACCCGATTTGGCGGTAATGAATCCCGTCGGAACGACGATAGCAGCTTTACCACCGGGTTTGAGCGAGTTGATGACGTGCTGCAAGAAACAAGTATATATCGCCATCTTGGGTTTCTTGGGATTGATCTCTTTTGGCACGTTGGGCACACCTGCCCAGAAACGGGCTGTTTGTGCGGCTACGGCCTTGTGGGTATCTACGAAATCGACTTTGAACGGCGGGTTGGAGACGATAAAATCAAACTGTCGTAGTGCTGTTCCTGCATCGTTCTTATGATACGGAGCGGTAAGCGTATCACCTTGGATGGCATTATCAAGAGAGTGAACAAGGTTATTGAGAATAAGATTGAGTTTGAGCATCTTATTCGACCGCTGGGATATATCTTGCGAATAGATAGTGCATCGCTCCTCGCCAATCTGGTGTGCCAACGCCATGAGCAACGTTCCTGTTCCTGCAGATGGGTCATAAACTTCCATTCCTCGCAGGTCGGGGTTATCGCCCACCAACAGACGCGCCATGATAGTAGCGATAGAATGCGGTGTGTAATACTCGGCATACTTACCCCCCGAATCGGTATTATAGTCTTTGATAAGGTGTTCAAAGATAGCAGCAAAGAAATCATAATGCTCCTCGAACGTCTCTTCAAATGAGAAATTGACCAGTTTGTCTATCAGCGCGCGTGCAAAGTCCGCCCGTTTTGCGGTATCGGTTACAAAAACGGTCAGCGGCTCAAAGATAGGAATACGTGTGCGCTCGGTGGTCTGGGTAGAGAAAATATCGATGTTATCGTGTGCAATCGCTTCCATCGTACTATCAAAGAGCGCGTCAAACTCACCTTTGGTCTGGTTGTTCCAAAGATAGGAGATCAAATGTTGAGGTTGTAGTTTCGGCACATTTGGGTCAAGCGCATAGAGCAGTTCCTCGCGCTCCTCGGGCTGCAAGCCGGCATAGGCTTCTTCCCATTTGTCGGAATGGGCGATAATCATACTAAGGTCGGTACAAGTATGTTTGATGGCATAGCCGAACTTGTCATTGAGGAACTTATACAGGAACATCTGTGTGATAATCTTGTACTCATTACCATCATTACCCAATCCATACGATTGGCAGGTCAGTTTGAGGTCGTCGATGAGACGGAATGTTTTTTCTCTTAAATCCATATTAAGCAGCAGGGTATGTCCTGTCGTATTGTTCTACATATTGTTGGTAAATACGCGGAGTCATAAACTCCCAATCTTCGCGCGTGGCTCCCAGATTGATAACCGCCGAGGTATGTGTGGCGATGATATTCTGCACTTTTTGGCGGAAGAAAGCATCTTTTTTGAGTATATGATAATCGTCGTAAACAGCAGTATCTATACCGGTTTTGATAGATTTTAAAACTTGCTCAATAATCAAATCATCCGCGTTGGCAATCATATGGGCATTATGGCTACGCTGACGTTTTTGGTTCTCCTCCCGGATGCGCTTGTGAATACGGGCATATTTATAATCGCCGTTGTAATGGTCTGCCAAAGCTTTGTTAGCGAGTTGAAGTTTATGCAGACGTGCCATGATTTCATCCAACATCTTTTTTTGCTCCGTGAATTTGGCAACCGTATCAATCTCAAAACCGTACTCATGGAAACGCTGTATAAAGGCATCTCGGAGAGATATGAACTCCTCATCAGCTTGGTCTTCAAATTCTGTAAACTGGTGAATCAGATGGGCATAGGACGATTGCAGTTCTTCCTTGGAGGCAATGGTCAGTTCTTCTTCGCCTATCTTTGAGAACGTGAACTCAATAGAAGCCATCGCCTCGTTGATAAGGATTTTCTTATCCGCAGCCACCTCAAAACTTTCTTTTGCATTGATGAGGTTGATACGATGCTGCACTTCGGAGATTAGTTCCGGTAGGCGTGCTATATCTATCTTGGCAAACTTCTCACGCATATTCTCGTCGCCGAACGTGCGAACCATATTGCCCATATCGCGTGCAGAGAGAAGCGCGTTCTTTAGGTCAATAAGCGCAGATTTGTCTTCCAGCGTATCTATTTGCGAGGAGAAGAGTTCGGCATTATCCAATGAGTAATCATAGAGTTTGCTACGTATCTCGCGCATGTTCTCTACAATCTCATCATTGCCTGCCATAACGGAACGGAAGGTCTCTACAAGCGATTGACCATCCGGCATTTCGGGATCGTCATGTTTGGCTAACTCGCGTAAATAGGCTTCGTTGGTTTCCTCAAAGTTTTTTTTGATATTGGCGAAATCTATCACATACCCATAGCGCATTTCTCCATAGGGACGATTGACGCGCGTAATGGCTTGAAGCAGGTTGTGTCCGTCCATCTTACGGCAGAAATAGAGCCGTTTGAGACGCGGAGCGTCAAAGCCCGTGAGCAGCATGTTATAGACAAAGAGGATGTCGATGGTCTCGTTCTTCTTGAAATCCTTTATGACCGCGCGTATCTCCTCTTTCGTACCGCTGTTATAGAGTACCAGCCCTGCCCGCAAGTTGGATTTGAGGACGTAGTTGGCGTTGTGCTCGTCCTGTATCTTGGAGAAATGTTCGTACAGTTTGACCGCTTGCTCGGAAGTCTCGCAGATAACCATTCCGCCGGGATTGAGATTAGGATAGCCCGAACGAAAACGGCTCATATCATGGATGATATAGCGCAGCAGTTCGTCCACATAACTGTCATGCTCAATTACTTGCGATTTCTGTACGTCTTTTTTCGTAACGAGTTGATCCAGTTGATCGTAGATTTCATTCAGTTTCTCGCGATAGGAGGTCTCAATTTCCTCGCGGATTATACGGCGTGTGTATCCGTCCGCAATGGAACGGTCATAATAGTATGTGGATAGGTATTCTCCAAACACGCTGCACGATGAGCGTTCTTCTTTCAACAACGGCGTACCGGTAAGCGCAATCTTAATGGCATTCTGGTCGGCGTCAAATAGATTGGCAAGGAAACAGCCACCGGGTTTGTATCCGCGGTGTGCTTCGTCAAGAATGAAGATCCGCTGCAGATTGGTAGCATAAGCAGGTAATGATACTTTTGCAGTGTCTTGCGCGAATTTCTGGATATTAACCACTGTTATTTCCGCTTGACCCGTATTGCCTTGCATGGACTGATTTTGACGGAATTGCTCCATCAACTCCTCACGGGAATTGGCGGTGTTCACCTTCAATCCGCGCGCCTCAAACTCTTGCGTGGCTTGCGTAAGCAAGTCCAAACGATCTACCACAAAATAGAAACGCGGGACGGTATTCTGCTCTGCATAGAAATCCGTCAGTACTTTGGTCAGATAATAACTGAGTGCCGTTTTGCCACTGCCCTGCGTGTGCCAAACAATACCCGAACGTACACCCTCTTTGAGTTTGCGGCGGATGTCCAAAGCAGCAAAGAGTTGTTGATAGCGCATGATATGTTTCTCGTCACGCACTTTGAGTTGACCGTCCTCTTCTTTCTCCTGCTGCACGTATGCTATACCGTAACGCAGAATAAACAGCAAGCGTTCCGGTGAGCACATCGAAGTCAAAATCCTATTGGTCGGAGTATATAAACCTTTGTTGAACTTGTATTCCGGGTCGTGGACAATCACTTCGTTATTATACGCAGCAAGAATCATGTGCTCCGTGGGACCCAAATGTTCATCCGGCAAATAGGGATAGTATGCCAAATATGGAGGAATATCGTCTGTCGCTTTTTTCTGCTCACGAAAACAGTTGAACGGCACATCCTTGCGTCCGCCTGTGCAATAAAAAGCACCTTCAATTGGCACTATTCCACCGTGCGCTTCATATTCCATATTATTGGAGAAAATCATCAACTGTGTGATATTGATGAAACGGCGGAAGGCCTTATTCGGGAAGCGGTCTTGGTTCATACGCCGGCTCTCTGCCAACATACCACCGGCATTGTTGGGCTTCTTTACCTCGACAAAGACTAGCGGCAAACCATTAACGAACAGCGTAATATCAGGACGAAACTCATTCTCTCCATTGCGGCATGTGAATTCTGCAGTGAAATGAAACCAATTGTTTTTCGGATTGTCAAAATCGATGAGTTTATATGGAGACACAGAAACAAGGCGGTGATAGAATGCTTTGCCCAGATCGTCATAGTTGAGTTCTTCCTGAATCTTGCTTAATACCGAAGAAAACTCCGCTTCTTTGCCGGGATTGAGGTCGGCAAACTTCTTGCGGAATACATCCAATAAGATATTGGTCTGCCCATCATATTTGTCGCCCTCAGAGGACAAGTGCATCTTACCATAGAACTTATACCCCAATCGGCACAAATGTACCATTGCTGGCATCTGTACTCGCGTCGCTTCGTTGAATGTTCTGCTCATAGCATTGTTGTGTTTTTGTGTTCTCAACCCGTGAGCGGCACTCACGACTTGCTTTCTTTTGGTGTTAGTTTGCGCCCCGCACGCAAAATTGCGTGCAAAGGTACTAAAATTTTCTGAGATATGCAAGTTTTTCTCCATAATTCTCTAAACAGCCGATTTTTTTCTTTCCCCCCCCAAAAAAAAAAAGGAGTGCGTAAACGCACGACCGTGGGGACCCCAAAATATTTCCATATATAACATGTATTGTACTTGTATCTTTTCTGGTTTATGGGTCAAAATGCAGGCTGCGATAGGTCCGCATCGCCTATTTTATAAGGGATGAGCGGTGGTTGAAAGTTTTCAGCACTAAAATCGACGTCAAAAATTGCTCTATGGGTCACTTTGCAGGCTGAAAACTTGCCTAATCCCAGTATTTATCGTATCTTTGCAGCCTGCAAAGTGACCTATACGCCTGTTTTTAGAGTTCCGGATGCTGGATAGTTATTTCTGCTCCGGGAGAAGAGAAGTAGAACATATTTAGAATGACGGGGGTGGAGCCGCGGTTCTCGCCCCGATGGATAGTGCCGATGACTTCAACAAGAGCTTCACCTTCATGGAAGGTTTTCTCTGTTCCATCTTGGCAAACGATGGTTAAGTCGCCCTGCTGAACGATGCCGTAATTGACTATGGTATGATGATGCCAACCTGTTTTGGCTCCAATCGGGAAGTCCAATCGTACCACCCGCAATTCAGGCTGTCCTTGCGGAAAATCCGGCAACTGTGCGCCATCCCAACTCTGGGAAGTACGAATCAGTTCTGTTGTTTTAATGGCCATAGATTGAGATATATTATGTGGACAATTGTTCATGAGGAGATTGTTTTATTGTTTAGTTCTTCAATAATTTCTTCGTCGGCTGGCAGCCATTGAACGGAGTGCAGTTCGCCGGGGTGCAGCCATCTGGCGGCTTCGTGCTCCAAGAGCGTAACGTGACTTTCGGATAGTTTGCATTTAAAGCAACGCAGGGTCAGATGAAAAGTAGGGTAATCATAATCAATCGTCCGCAATAGTTCGCCGACTTCTATCTCTGCGTCCAACTCCTCGTGTATCTCCCGCTTCAAGGCTTGTTGGGGCGTTTCTCCGGCTTCTATCTTACCACCAGGAAACTCCCACCAGTCTTTCCACTCGCCATATCCTCGTTGGGTAGCAAAGATTCTCCCTTGCTCATCAAAAATGATGGCAGCGACAACTTCAATGGTTTTCATTCTTATTCAAAATGATTAATGCGCCAATCACTCCCGGCACCCATCCGAGGCAGGTGAGGATAAAGACAATCAGTATAGAGCCGCATCCGCGGTCAATCACCGCCAGCGGCGGAAAGATAATGGCTAATAGAACTTGTAAACAGGACATAGTTGTTGGTGTTTATAGGAGTTATCGCATGTTCGGGTAGATATAGTCCAGCAGTGCGTCGAAGTTCGACTTGAACGTGAAACTCTCGCGCAGCGTGGGGTATTGCTCTTTGTCGAGGCAGTACGGATAGGCGTATTTGAGGAACTCCAGCCGTTTGTCGTCGAAGGAGAAGACCGTTGCCATCTGCGCCATGTCCGCCGTGCAGAAATAGCCGATGGTGACGCATAGTTTGGCAATCTCCAGTTTCTTGTCGTCAAACGATTGTCCGTTGAGTGCGTCCATGACCGCTTGCATCTGTTCGGCAGATGCGCAGTCATAATACCGCTGTTCCATCGGTGGCCGGCGGTGCGAGTCGCCATGTCCGTGCCGGTCGTTATGATGCCCGCGCGAACCTTGAGGTCCTTGTGCCATTGCTCCTGTTGCCACTATCGCAACGGCGAGAAGAAAGAATAGTCGTTTCATTGTATCGGGTATTGTAGTTGTTCTTTGCCGTATGTTATCGTTATAGTTTTTCAGGCTTGAGGCTTGGTCATGTGCGCTTTCAGGGAAGCAAGGGCACGGCGGTGCAGATTGTAGAAGTTAGGAAGGGAGACTTCCATTTCTTCTGCCATGAACTGCATGGAAAGATGCTCACGGTATAGTCCGACCAGCAGGCGGCGGTAACGTTCGTTCGGCAAGCTGTCCAGCGCATCGGCTATGGCGTATTGTTTCTCGTTCGGCTGGCCGGCAAACAAGCTGTCCTCGTCCGAGAACCTGTCCATCTGTTCCGGCTCCATATTGATTGTGTGCCTGTCATGCCAAGGGTCAAAATGTGTTGTTTTGTTCATGTGCGGTTGTGTTTAGTGTCAATAGATTAATGTATATATATACCCCTCCATATATAAGTCAAAAAAGAGTCCGAATCTATCACCTTAAAAGCAACTTTTTTTCATTTTTTTTGTTTCAAATCCTATCATGGATTGCCATTTTAAAAGGTCAGCATGAAATTAAATCACGCTTTTAATCCGCCACGAAGTTATATTTTTATTTTTCGCGGTGAAATAAAACGACGCTTTATGACTCAAACAATTCATTAAACGTCACACAATTAATGAACTCACGCGAATATTCATTATGGGTTAATCCATAAGTGGTAATGAGTATAGGATGGATAGCCATTTTAGGCGAGAGATGTTCCAATAATAGGTTCGAGCGATGGACTAATGTCTTATGATATACCTTACTGACAGTAAACTCCTCGCTATAGAACTTCATTTCGCACATATTCACTATATTATCCTTTCGTTCTATGAGCAGGTCTATCTGCGTTCCTTCTTGTTCATCGTCACCTGTTACTGCCCACGCGGACTGAGTAGAGGCAACGTTGCCAATCTGCAACGCGCGTTTGATTTGGCTTATATGACGCAAGCACAAGTCCTCGAATGCATATCCACGCCAGGCGTTGATACTTGGAGAAAGTACGTTATTCATCCAGAATTCCTTATCCATGCTGGTCTGACCATCTACAAAACGAAGATAGAAAAGGCAGAAAGGATCTGTCAGTTTATAGTGAGGATTGCGTTTGCTTTCTCCGAAAGGTACATATTTGTCAATAAAGTCACTGGCTATAAGGGCGTCCAGGAGTTTCGTCAAATCACCATTTGTCACAACGTTCATGTGCTCAATGATAGCACTACGGTTGAATCCTTTGCGACGAGTAGCCAGGAAACGCACAATGCGCATCATCTCTCCAGGCTTGGTAAAAACGGATTCGAAGAGGCGCGTAAATTCATTTTGCAAAGGCGCGTTTCGGGCAAAGAAGAGCGAGTCGATATTTTGCGGCAGGCTTTTCTCTGGTGCAAAATAGTTCATATAGTAAGGAATACCACCAAGGATCATGTTGACCTGCACCATGTCATAACGAGACATACGCAGTCCGCGACTTTTGCAGAACTGTTCGCATTCTGCAAGAGTGAAGGGCGTAAGTTTGATTTCGTAGGTGGTACGGCCATAGAGACCGCCGTGGTTATTCACAAGGTTGTCTAACATCCAAGAATTAGCACTTCCGCAGACAACAAACATGAGGTTTTTGCGATGGCATGCCCAACCGTTCCAGAAACTCTCCAAAGCTGTGATGAAACCGCTGCGCGGGGTGTCCATCCAAGGGAGTTCGTCAATGAAGACCACTTGGCGTTTACCATTGTCTATCTGCTGCAAGTGCATCTCCAACATAAAAAAGGCTTCGAGCCAGTTCTTTGGGCAGTGGCTTTTGCGCATACCTTGAAGTTGTAGAGATTGGTAGAAATGCTGGAGTTGTTTCTTGAGATTATTGGCTTGGCCTTTTTCATCCACTGGGCTGAGGCCAGCATGGCGGAAAGTGATTTTCCCGCTGAGTGCCTCATCCACAAGAAAAGTCTTGCCGACACGGCGACGACCGTAAATTGCCACGAACTCTGCCGTACGGCTGGCATAGAGCCTTTTTAGTTCGCTAATCTCTTTTTTACGTCCTATGATT
>CALZRN010000072.1 GCA_945828585.1 uncultured Bacteroidales bacterium
ACAATGAAAAGATTGATTAATTTGTTATTATTGTTGGCATATGTTTCAACCGTGCATGCTGCGGATGAAACTGTAATTAACTATGCGAAAGGGCCAGTGAAACTAATCATAGTTGCTAAAAATTACGAAAAGTACAATAATGTTCTTAGCAACTTCAAAGTCCGTCGCCAAATATATATGTACGATACACAAGGTAGACTGAAAGAAGAATTACACTACGACGATGATAAACTTCAATTGCGATATGTGTATCAATATTCCGATGATATCTGTATGCAGTACAAATATGGTCGAAAAAAAATCATTAAAGGGGATTATAGCCGAAGCCGGATGGATTCAACCGGCAATATAATAACTTCTGAAACGTATATAGACGGAAAATTTTTTAGTGCCGACTCAACGGTATATGATGAATCCGGGCGTAAAATTGAGTATTATACCAACATTGAAAGAGAGCGCACTATTTTCCTAAAATATACATATGAGTACGATCCCCTTGGCAGACTAAGCAAAATAAGAGATATTTTACATGGAGGATTTGATATTTGTTCGGTTGAGTACCAGCCCAATGGCAATTTCACGGAGTACCACTCTGATAAGAAAGGGACTAAGTGGGAATACCACTATTTTGTAAATGATCAAGGATTGTTGGTCGAAGTGCAATGGAGAAATTCAGAACGAACACTCTATTCTAATTTTGACCAATATGGTAACTGGTTAGAGTCCGAAAGAATATACCCCGAGGAAGGAACAGTAGTTACAAAACGTGTAATCGAATATTATGAATAATTATGTCTGTTTATGACTGCTACTCTCTAAGGCTACAGTCGACGACGAGCAGTACAAGTTCACAGAAAATTGACAGACCTACGAAACTTAATCGTGGGTCTGTTTTTTTATTTAATAACTTATCAACAAAACAATCATTATGACCAAGTATCAATTTTTGCTCTTCCCCTCAAGTACGCCCAGTAGATGGACATCTATGCCTACCATCTGGAGAATCCGGGGCTGAATAACATCCAACTCATGACCACCGCCGAGATCTCCGACAAACTCGTCTCCCGGGGCTCCATCAAGAAGCCGATGAGTATGAGCCGCTTAGGGATGGTACTGCAACAAGCCGGCTTCCAGAGCAAGCGGATCGGGAAAGCCCGTACACGTGGATGGATTGTTAGAGAAAGAGGCATGGAAGAGGTAAACGCCAATAGAAACATTAATGCTCGTCCATGACAGTATGACAGATGACAGTTCTTTTTGTATATCTCACACACGCGCGTGGGTGTGTATATTTTAGGAATTTATCTGTCATCTGTCATCTGTCATCCTAAAACCAGCGTCCATTAGGTCGGATACCATCCGACATCCCCTCAAAAAACATCGTCCATTAGGTCGGATATTATCCGACATCCACCCTATTTACGGCCTATCTGAGGCCTATTTACGGCTCAAAACCGCGACCTGACCGCGACGTGGCCGCGACCTCTACGTACTGTTACTGTTCAAAACACCTGCTGAAGCCGCTAACCGGAAACGTTTCGCCGCCATCGCCCGGATCGTTGCACGGATGCCTATACGTTCTTCGTGAGCAAGCATCCAAGCCCGTATAGGTATAGCCAATAATAGAATAAATTCTATTTTTTGCGGAAAAATACATTTTTATTTGCGTATGTGCAATTTTTGTAGTAACTTTGCAGTCGGAATAAAATTAGGGAATTAGAGAATTAGAGAAATATATGAAAGTCAACTATCTGGAAATGCGTCACATCGGCCTCTCGGAGGCAGACGAAAAGAAGATGTTAGAGGCTATCGGTGCGGAGTCCGTCGATGCGCTGGTACGTGAGACCATGCCGGCGGATATCCTCCTGCCGGAGGGAATCGAACTCGATGAACCCGCTACGGAGCAGGTGCATCTGGAGACCGCGGAGACCTTGCTGAACACCAATGTCCCCGCGCGTTCGTATATCGGCCGCGGATGGTACGGCACGATCACCCCTGCCGTCATCCGGCGGAACATGCTGGAGAACCCCGTTTGGTACACCTCTTATACTCCGTATCAGGCGGAAGTCAGCCAAGGTCGTTTGGAGGCGCTCTTTGTGTTCCAGACCATGGTCTCCGACCTCACGGGACTGCCGCTGGCTAACTGTTCCCTCCTCGACGAGGCTACCGCTGCCGCCGAGTCCGTGACGATGATGCGTAATCTCCGCTCACGCGAGCAGGTGAAGAATAACGTCTGCAAGGTCTTTGTAGATGAGAAGATATGGCCGAACACCCTCTCCGTCCTCCGTACCCGCGCTGCGGGACAGGGCATCGAGATCGTCACCGGCTCCTATGCGGACTTTCAGCCTTCGGCGGAGTTCTTCGGTGCGCTCGTTCAGTGGCCTAACAGCGACGGTTCCGTCGAGGACTACGAGTGCTTCATTGACGACTGCCACGAGGCAGGGCTCAAAGTGACGGTCGTAGCCGACCTCCTCGCTCTCGCGCTGCTCAAACCCCTCGCCGCAGATATCATGTGCGGTACCGCCCAGCGGTTCGGTCTGCCCATGGGCTTCGGAGGTCCTACCGCAGGATACATGGCCACCCGCGACGAGTACAAACGCGACATGCCCGGACGTATCATCGGTCTGAGCAAAGATAAATACGAGCACCCGGCTTACCGTCTGGCGCTGCAGACACGCGAGCAACATATCAAACGCGAACGCGCGACGTCGAATATCTGTACCGCCGAAGCCCTCTCTGCGATGATGGCAGGTATGTACGGCGTCTATCACGGTGCTGAAGGTATCCGTCAGATTGCCGAAGGTATTCACGCCAAGGCGACTTACCTCAACGAGATGCTCCAGGCTTATGGTTACGCTCAGGAGAACGCGGAGTTCTTCGATACATTACGGATTAGCGGATTAGAGGATGAGCGGATTAGCGAGATAAAGGCCAAAGCCGAAGAGAAGGGTATCAACCTCTACTACGATGCGGAAGGATGGATCGGTCTCTCGATAGACGAGACGGTCGATCTCTATGACATGAATGACCTCATCACCCTCTTTGCCGAGGCGTCGGGTAACCTGCCGCAGTTAGAGGACAGCGACGAAGCCTTCGAAGGGCTCTGGACTATCGACGAGAGCCGCGTACGCGACATCGACTACATGCAGGCGGAGGTCTTCCGGAAATACCACACCGAGACCGAACTCATGCGCTATCTCAAGCGCCTCGACCGCAAGGATATATCCCTCGCGACTTCGATGATCCCGTTAGGTTCGTGTACAATGAAACTCAACCCCGCGGCAGCGATGATACCTATCACGTTCTCGCAGGCAATGAATATCCATCCCCTCGCGCCGGAAGATCAGGTCATCGGTTACCAGACGATCATGGAGGAACTCAAAGAGCAGCTCTGCGCCATCACCGGCTTTGACGCTTGTACCCTCCAACCGACCTCCGGCGCTTCCGGCGAATATACCGGTCTGGTAGTCATCCGTGAGTACCTCCGTCGTCATGGACAGAGCCATCGAAACGTCCTTCTCATCCCGGCTTCGGCGCACGGCACCAACCCTGCCTCCTGCGTGCAAGCAGGCTTCGTTCCCTGCGTGGTCGCTTGCGACGAGAAGGGTAACACCGATCTGAACGACTGGAAAGCCAAAGCCGAGGAGCACAAAGACAACCTCGCCGGCTGTATGATCACGTACCCATCGACCCACGGCATTTTCGAGCAAGCCATCCGCGAGATGGTCAATACGATTCATACGAACGGCGGCTACGTCTATATGGACGGCGCGAACATGAACGCGCAGATAGGCTGGACCAACCCCGCCTTCATCGGCGCGGACGTATGCCACCTCAACCTCCATAAGTCCTTCGCTTCGCCTCACGGCGGCGGCGGTCCCGGTGCCGGAGCCGTATGCTGCGTGGAGAAGATGGCGGAGTGCCTGCCGAGCGAAGATCATAACCGCGTCTCGTCTGCCCTCTACGGCAACGCCAACATGGCGCTGATCTCCTGGGGCTATATCGCTATGATGGGTGCTGAGGGTCTGCGTCACGCGACGGCGGCAGCCATCCTCTCGGCGAACTATATGGCTTCCCGTCTCAAAGAGGCGTACGGCATCGTCTATACCGGCGAGACGGGTAGGGTAGGTCATGAGTTGATCCTCGACTGCCGCCAGTTCCATGCCATCGGCATCACCGAGTCGGACATCGCCAAGCGTCTGATGGACTACGGTTACCACGCGCCAACTCTCTCTTTCCCCGTGCACGGCACCCTCATGGTGGAGCCGACGGAGAGCGAGTCGCTCGAAGAGATCGATCGTTTCTGCGACGTCCTGCTGCAGATCCGTCAGGAGATAGCCGATGTCGAGGCCGGCAAGGCCGACAAGACCGATAACGTCCTCCTCAACGCTCCGCACCCCGAGTACGAAGTAGTGGCGGACGAATGGAGCCATCCGTATAGCCGCAAGCAGGCGGCATACCCCACCGAATGGGTCGCTCAGACGAAATTCTGGTGCCCCGTAGGTCGCGTAGATAACGGCTTTGGCGACCGTAACCTCGTAGCTAAATTCTAAACAGGCATCCTGTGAGAGAGAATATAAAACAAAAGTCCAACCTCCGCGAGTATCTGAAAGAGTACCGGCGAACCCTGCCGTGGATCATGCTCAAGGAGCTGTTCATGATCGTCCTCAGTACGATCCCTTATGCCCTGACGGTGAACCAGCTGTTAGTGCCGCACGCTATCGTAGGCGGCGGCGTGACGGGTCTGTGCGAGATCATCTATTTCGCGACGGAAACATACGTACCTATATGGCTCAGTAGCGCGTTGATCAACATACTGCTGCTCATTCTGGCGGCAGTTACGGTAGGTTGGCGGTACGCGTTACGCACCGTCTGGGGTGTACTGTGGCTCACGATCTGGCTCAAAGTGATCCCTATCGCTCCGGTGCCGCTGCTCACGGATTCGTTCATGGCGGTGGTGATAGGTGGCCTGTTCACGGGCTGTTTCTTAGGGATATGCTTCCTCAATAATGGTTCTACCGGAGGTACGGATATCGTCGCCATGATCGTCAACAAGTACCACCATCTGCCGATGGGCAGGGTACTGCTGATGGCGGATATGATGGTGATATCCTCGGCGTTCTTCCTGCCTACCATTCAGGCGGCAGGCACACAAGGCGCGATTGAGAAGATCCTCTTCGGTCTCACTTACACTTTCATGTCCTCTACGGCGGTGGACTGGGTGATGAATAGGATGCGGCAGTCTGTCCAGTTCATGATCTTCACCCAGAAACCCGATGAGATAGCCGAAGCGATCATCACGCAGGCCCACCGCGGATGTACGTTTCTGGAGGCGGAAGGCGGCTTTAACAAGAAGCCGATGAAGGTAGTCACGACCATCGCGCGCTCCTACGAATCCGCTACGATCTTCCGCCTCGTACGATCTATAGACCCCAATGCGTTTGTGTCGCAGAGCCAGGTACGGGGCGTTTTCGGGCAAGGTTTTGACCCCATGGCAAACGGGAAATAAAGTAGAAAGTAGAATGTTACGATTTCATCGTTTTGTAAATCCGCACAATGCGCCGAGTCAGTCCCGGGTAAGGACGGTGTTTGAATACCTGGTGATCATTTTCGGTATCTTCCCCATGGCGCTGATGGTCAACTGGGTACTCCTGCCGCACGCCTTCGTCGGCGGCGGACTGACGGGTATCTGCTCCGCGATCTATTATGTCACCGGCGGACTCTTCCCCTCGCTCTTTCCCGAATACGGCGGCGCGGTCCCGGTCTGGCTGACAACATTCGTGTTCAACGCCATACTGCTTTTGATAGCAGGTCTGACGGTAGGTTGGCGGTTCTGTGTCCGGACGATGGTCGGCGTAGCGGCAATCACACTCTGGTACCGCGTGATACCTATCCTGCCGGAACCGATCATCGAGGATCCATGGGTAGGCGCCATCATCGGCGGCTTCGTCTTCGGACTCAGTCTGGGGGCAGTACTGGCGGCTAACGGGTCGTCCGGAGGCACGGATATAGTCGCGATGATCGTCAATCATTACCGGAATATATCGCTCGGAAATATCATGCTGGCGTGCGATATTGTTATTATCGCCTCGGCGTTCTTCCTGCCGCTGCCGGAGTCGATGTTGGCGGAGGGTGGGAATCCGGTCTATCTTCAGATCAAACGCGTGCTTTATGGTGTCGTGATGACGATCTCCTATACCGTCGCAGTCGATTGGTTGATGGCACGGCTCCATAGATCCGTCCACTTCCTGATCTATTCGTCCAAATACGAAGAGATTGCTACCGCCATCAATACGACCGTTAACCGAGGAGTGACGGTCCTCGACGGCACCGGGTGGTATTCCAAGAAACCGGTCAAGGTGATTTCGGTACTGGTGCGCAAGCCGGAGAGTTCGTTGGTCTTCAGTTTGATTCATGAGATAGACCCCGATGCGCTCGTTTCCATCGCCGATGTAGGTGGGGTATTCGGTTCCGGCTTTGACAAAATTAAGGTAAAATAGCCTCCTTTGTGCAAAAAAATGCATAATTATTTGCACAATTCAAATTTTTGTTGTACCTTTGCACCCGCTTTTCAAAAAAAGAAATAAGTAGGGCTCCCGAAAATTTCTAATAGGAGAGTTGTCTGAGTGGTCGAAAGAGCCGCACTCGAAATGCGGTATACGTATTGCACGTATCGGGGGTTCGAATCCCTCACTCTCCGCTTAAAAAGAATTAGGAGCGTCCCAAATGGGATGCCCCTAATCTTTTTAGAGAAGACCAAGAGCCTTCTCACACCCCGATCGGGAGTTCTCCGCCGCTGCGCTCTGTCGATTATTGCAAGCAATTTTCTTATCTCGCTTCGCTCGAACGATTATTGCCAGCGGCAGCTTGTTGGGATTACGCAGAAATCCCTCACTCTCCGCAAAGTAAATGAAAAGGATGTCCATAAACGGGCATCCTTTTTCATTTATTTGGAATTGATGTTTGGCACAGAAATTGTAGATGCACAGGCGTGTTTCGAAAATGGCTGATAGTAACTGTGTCTCTAATGTCCGTGCTACCTCTGGCAGCACGGAGACATAAATCAGTTGTGCCGGACTCGTTACAGCGGATAGACATAAAGATTTATATAGCAGGAAAAGATAGTTCGGACGGAAAAGACAGCTTATCCGGAAAAGATTTGCATTTCATTATGCAAAGGGTTGAAGGCGGTTCGTTTATGATGGGAGCTACAACGGACCAATACGATCCTGACATTTATACGGACAAACCTGCACACCTTGTCTTCCTTTCTCCCTATTATATAGCCACCACAGAAGTCACGGTCGAATTATGGCGTGCAGTCATGCCCGAAAGCGAAATCATCAGTCCAAGGGGCTATCCGACGATTCCTATTTCCTATGTATCATGGAACGAATGCCAGGAATTTGTGCGTCGTTTGGATAGTATTACTGGGTTTCCGTTTCGTCTCCCCTCGGAAGCGGAATGGGAATATGCCGCACGCGGAGGAAACAAGAGCAAGTTTTTCCGTTTTGCGGGAGGAAACATAGCGGATAGTATAGGGTGGACTTATTCCAGTTCCGGAAACTGGAAACATCCGGTCGGACGCAAACATCCCAATGAATTAGGCTTGTACGACATGACGGGAAATGTGTCCGAATGGTGTCAAGATATGTATGGCGCTTATCAGTTAAGTACTCTTCCTAATCCGTGCGGCGCAGACACCGGATCCTATCGTATTGTGCGAGGCGGCAGTTATGATGAATGTAATGCCAACAGCCATATATCTGTACGGCGATGGTATAGGCCCGAAACAACAGCCGGATACATTGGATTCCGCGTGGCCTTTACCTTACCGAACGATCCTATGGTGCAAGTTCAACAGGAAGAACCTCCTTTGACTCGCTCCGTTCGTATTAAGGGAAAGAAAGTCCGATTCGTCTATGTGCCGGCGGCGGAGCAACCCTATTATATATCCGAGGAAATAGAGAGTAGTCTATGGCGGAAAATCATGAAAAAAGATGCTCCTGATAGAATAAAAAGTATCGCTATTGGAATGAGCAAGAAGGAACGTGTGCGCTTTGCGGAATATTGCAGTCGTTTGGCTAACGATGCACTATATGTAGCATCTGCGGAACAGATAGTAGCCGCGGAAGAGCAAGGAATTATTGAGCCTTTCCAGCCGGAAGTGAGTCACCGGCATAAGAAACGGAGTGTTCATCCAATTCAGCGAAAAAGGAGGATTGCCACAAAGTTGTCTCCATGGACGGAATTAGTAGGTGTGCGGTTGCCTAAACCGGATGATCCTGTATTATTACAATTCAAGAAGGCGGACGATGAATCCCGTCCGCTCAGGTTAGTCTCATATATATCAAAACAATGAAATATATAAGTCATAGAATACCTAACTCCGTCTCGGCAAAGTCAGATGCTGTAAAAAATTATGCTTGGATGGGCACGATTAGTTCGGAGATGGTTATCTGGTTGACGAATGGCGTGAGACGTAGTTGTGGCGTTAGTCCAGCGTCGCGAATTTCCGCCTCATAGTTGGCTCGCCAGGTGGTTAAGAAGGTGGACTTCCTTTCCGTCTTTGCGCACGCGCTTGAGTACGCGATCTATTTCTATATGCGCGTTAATGGGGGTAAACATGGTTTTGTCATACTTTTTGCCAGAAAGTCTTGCAAAAGTACCGAAAAATTGTGAAATAAGCAAATTTTTGGTAGTTTTTTGCGATTTTTCTTGCATATATGATAAAAAAGCAGTATCTTTGCAACCGATTTTGTTACGTATAAAAAATATAAACTGCAAAATACAAACTAATTTATTAACTAAAAACAATTAAAAGTATGAAAAAGATTTTTACCCTTTTTCTGGGTGCATTTATCGCCCTTAGTGCAGTCGCTGCTCCGCAGATTGCAAAAAGAGGAGAGGCAAAGACCATTCCGAATGAGATTTCGCTTCCCACTCATTTCTTTGGCCAGTTTGATCGTCAAAGTCAGGGCGCACGCCGTTTACCGGCAGCTGGCACACCGGTTTCCGGTATCGCTTCGGCAGAGGTTGCATTCTACCAGCAAGTTTGGTATTTTGAATGCTATGATGCAAATGACAACTTTGTAGCAGAGTTTGGTTTTTACAATGGTAAGGAGAACCAAATTGCCGGTCAGTATGCCGCAGATGGTCAATCTGCTGTTGCTATGCTGATTGCCGCTCCTGGTGATACAGTCAACCTTAGCGGTTCGTTCAATATTGCTTATGTTTCGGAGGGCGCTCAATACCCGATTTATCATTTGACAGCATCTAGTATGATGGATAGTCTCAATCGCGAATTTGATTTCGACTTCCAAGCAGAAATTTTCGCATATGATTTTGAGAAATATTACTATTCAATAAATTATCCTGAGTATTGTGGTGTTTTTTTTGATTGTAATTATATAATTGAGCTGCTTGACGCACCGGTTATTCCTACGGGTGACACGATTCGCCACACGTTTACGGCGCCTGCAGACTTCACAGATTATACCGCTGGTGATCCGAACGGCGACAAGTGGTTCCAAGCCATCTCAGAGGACGAGGAATATAGTTTCAGCGTATGTATCAACACCGACCATCTTGTAGGTTCGTTCGGCAATGAGGACTTTGACGCCCAATACACCGTTCTATATGCTACCAGCAAGATTAACTTGGACTCTCTTATCAGCTCGCAGGTATCGGAAAGTAATGATACTGTGTTCATCGAAACAACTGTACGCGGTCGCGACGGCGTGGTATATATCTTCACTCAGAAAGTATACGAACCGGAAATCGTTGATGAGAAGAATATTGAACTCCCCGGCGAGATGGATGATACCTATTTTGCAAGTTATGGCACAGTAGACTTTATAGGTGCTGATGCAGCAAACGAGTTCGTTATTTCTCTCTATGTAAATGATGGCTTTGTAGGCACCTATACTGAAAGTGACTTGGATTCGTACTATTGCAAATATGAGGTAGGAGGTCAGGATCTGAATGTTCACGCTATAGAGAACATTATTGTGGCAGCAGAAGAGGGTGGATATGTCCTGACTGCAGACATTCTGACGAAGGAAGGTATTCTCTACCACTTAACCATCCATGGTTCCTATACTCAAGGTGTTGAGGATGTTGTAGCAGAAGGCAAAGCTGTTAAGGTTCTGCGTGACGGCCAACTCATCATCATCAAGAACGGCGTTAAGTACAATGCGCAGGGTGCTATCGTTAAGTAATTAACAGATCGTAATAATGAAAAACAGTCACTTCGGTGGCTGTTTTTTTTGTGAGAATGGAGGTTGAACAGGGTATGTAAGGAGGCAGAACGGGGTATGTATGGAGGCAGAACAGTAGTCAAATGTACGCACAATAACCAAATAATAACTAAATAATAACTAAATAATAACTAG
>CALZRN010000073.1 GCA_945828585.1 uncultured Bacteroidales bacterium
ATGGGTGGAGCAAAAAACTGTCCGGAAACCCCGAGACAAAAAATGATTGGTATGATGTACTTGGTGCTCACCGCCATGTTGGCGTTGAACGTAAGTACGGATATCCTCAATGGTTTTACATTGGTGGACAATAGTCTGCACTCCTCTATCGCTGCATCGGATACGCGTAATGCGAAACTCTATCGCGACTTCCAGGCGGCAAACGCCGATAACCCTGAGAAGACGCAAGAGTGGTTCGACAAGGCTTTGGAGGTTCAGAAACGTGCGGATTCACTTTTTAACTATATCCAGGATTTCAAGGAGCATATCGCTATCCTCGCCGACGGTCAGAAGACTGTTGATGCATGGAAAGCGCAAGGTATCGATCCGACGATGCATATTGAAGGAAACTCCAATCTGGATGTAACTGGTCAATACGCAATTGTACAAGGTAACGGTGTGATCCTCAAAGAGATTGTGGCTTACTATCGTGACTATGCAGCCGGGTTGGCTGAGAACGATGCAGAGTTGCGTAACTCTATTATGCAGACTTTGGCTACCGAACGTGGTTACAACTCGCATGAGAAAGACTCTTGTGACTGGGAAGTAGCAATCTTTGATGGCATGCCTGTAGGTGCTTCGATCACTATCCTGACGAAGATGCAGAACGATGTTCGTTCGACGGAGAGTGAGTTGATTCAGTACCTCATGGATCGTACGGATGCGGGTGACCTGCGCGTGAATAAACTGAACGCGTACGTGATCCCTAATTCGAACTATGTGATCCGTGGTGGTAAATATACGGCGCAAATCATCTTGGCTGCCGTTGACTCTACGCAACGTCCTGAGTACTACGTGGAGGGGCAGCGAATCAACGACCAAGGTATTTATGAGGTAGCTGCAGCAGGTGTCGGATTGAAGAAATACTCCGGTTGGATTGCTTATCAGAACCCCTCAACGGGTGAGATGGAGAACCTGCCGTTCCAAAGTGAGTATAGCGTTGGAGAGCCGGCTGTGACGATCTCCAATAACGATCTGAACATCATGTATCGCGGCTATGACAACAAGTTCTCGATCTCCGTTCCGGGTGTTGCTAATGAGAAGGTGAAGGTGAGCGTTAATGGCGCTTCTGTTCGTCAGCAAGGTGGTATCTGGATCATCAAACCGGGTGATGGTACGAAGAGTGTTTCGATCTCCGTATCGGCTGAGTTGGATGGTCGCATGCAGCCGATGGGAAGCAAAGAGTACCGCGTGAAGGCGCTGCCGAAACCGGGTGCTTACTTCAAATCCGGAGAAAATGAATATAACGGAGAAAAGGCTATCCCTCGTAGCGCTCTGTTGAACGCGAGCGCAACGGTAATCGCTTCTTACGGTCCTGATGGTCTGCTGGATTTGCCGTTCCAGATTTCCGGTTTCCGTGCTAATATCAACGGTGTATATCTGGAGTCCCGCGGCAACAAGTTCACGCGTGAGCAGTTGGATCGTCTAGGAAAACTCAAGCCGGGTCACTCGGTTATTATCACGGATATCCGTGCAAAAGGTCCGGACGGCAAAGAGATTCGCCTTTCCCCGATTCCTTTAACTCTGAACTAATAGAATTAATCGTATGATGAAGAAAATTTGTATTATCGCTTGCCTTATTTGCAGCGTAATGGCTGCTCAAGCGCAACACAAGGTGATTTCGTTCTTTGACGAGATAGGTAGTGCCCGTATTCAAACGGAAGAGTTCTCGCAGGCGCATGACACGATAGTGATGGTTGATCACCGTATTGACGACGTGATCTGGGCTCGTTATGTATATCGAATCATTGATATGCGTTACAAACAGAACTATCAACTGTATTTCCCAACAAAATCGGATGACGCGGACTATCGTAACTTGTTCAAAGTGATTGCTGATGCCGTGGTAGATGGTCTGCCTATCTATGAGAAGAACATGGAGACCATCAAGCCGGACTTCAAGCAAGATCCTCTTTCCAAGGACATGATCCCTATGATGTTCATGGCGGATGATCCTACGGCGGACTATTCGGACGATCCGACCCACTTCGATATCACGGCTTCCGATGCTATGTTGATCCACTACGACAGTGTAGCGGATGAGTTGTCGGGCCATTTCTATCGCTTTGAGCCGATTGTGAAGAATCAGTTGAAGTATCTGATACAGGAAGTGGTCTTCTTCGACAAGCATACCTCGCGTCTGCATCAGAAGATCATGGGTATCGCTCCGCTCCAGTCCGATCTGATTACCACTCGTGACAGCTCGAATGTGATGAGTTCGTTGCGCGAGTCGATTATGTTCTGGATCCCGTTCGATGCACTGCGTCCTTATCTGGCTATGCAGTATGCTATACCTAACCGCAACGAGGTGAAGCGTGTGACGTTCGACGAGTTCTTCCAGAAACGTCTGTTTACATCGTATATTGTTGGTGAGGGTAATATGTATAACCGCTGGATTCCGGACTATGCAAAGGAGGAATCGGAAGTGAAGAAAGAACAAGCCCGCATTGCGAGCGAGCTGCTTACTTTTGAACAAGATCTCTGGGAATATTAATGCGAAAACATCGATTTCGTAATTCATATCTCATTTCCGCAGTCAGCGTTTCGCTGGTCTTATGCCTTATAGGCTTGGAATGTGTGCTCCTGCTTTCTGCAGGGGCACTTGTTACACGCATGCGCGAGAACATCACCATCACGGCGGTGCTCTCCGCGGATGCCGATAGTACGCAATGTGCGCGCTTGGAGAAAATTCTCTCGGTCGGCAATCGTTGCAGCGGTTATACCTATGTCTCTGCCCAGCAGGCCCTGGAGGAACATGTGCGCGCTTTGGGAGAGGATCCCAGCGCTTTCCTGGGCTATAACCCTCTGTCCGCAAGCTATGAAGTGCATCCAACCGATGCCTATAGTTCGCCGGATAGCTTGGCGTTGATAGCTGCGCAGTTGCAGGCGCTTCCTTATGTGACGGAGGTGCTCTATCCGCGTGATCTGGCGGATCTGATGAGCAGTAATGTGCATGATTTCTCGCTCATCCTGATGGGCGTTGCGCTTGCACTCCTTTTGGTATCGCTGGTGTTGATTGTCAACACTATCCGCCTGCAGATCTACTCCCAACGCTTCATCATCAACACTATGACGCTCGTCGGCGCTACCTCTTGGGTGACACGCAAGCCGTTTGTGTTGAGAAACATGCTGATGGGTTTCTGCGCAGGCATCTTTGCGCTTGGGATATTGGCCGGAGTGGTGTATTATGTGGAGCGGACGTTAGGGATGATTCTCTTCCCGTTGACGTGGCAAAATATCACGTTTGTATCCGTCATTGTGCTCTGCTCCGGAATCCTGATCACTCTTCTTGCGTCTCTGATTGCAACGGGGAAATATATCCGTATGGATAATAACTCGTTGTACGAAATTTAAAATTTCTATATTTCTAGTTATGAAACATTTACCTACGCTTAATCTCATCCTGATAGCAATCTCTTTTGTGATCATTATTCTGGGATTTGCCCTGATGGCCGGAGATCCTTCCGGTGAGGTGTACAATCCGGATATCTTCTCTTTCCGCCGAATAACGGTAGGTCCGATGATCTCGTTGTTTGGGTTTGTATGCATGTTGTTTGCTATTTTATTCCGCGGTAAGAAGAAATGAGTTGGTTAGAGGCACTGATATTAGGCATCGTTCAGGGACTCACGGAGTTCCTGCCTGTTTCTTCTTCAGGGCATCTGGAGATAGGTCAGGCGCTGTTAGGGACCTCCGGTGAGGAGAATCTCAGCTTTGCCATCATCGTTCATACAGCAACGGTCTTGTCCACTCTGGTCGTCTTGTGGCGGGAGGTGGCGAGCCTTTTTACAGGCACCTTCACTACCTGGAAATGGAATGCTGAGAAAGACTACGTGGCGAAAATCCTGGTGTCGATGATCCCTGTTTTTGTCATCGGTATGTTCTTCAAGGATGAGGTAGAAGCCCTTTTTGGCAACGGTCTGATGCTTGTTGGTATCTGCCTGCTAATCACGGCTTCCTTGCTCGGTTTGAGCGAGTGGCTTCAGAAACGCCGCCGCAATGCAGGACACGAAGTGACTTATAAAGATGCGATCATCATCGGTCTGGCGCAAGCTTGCGCGGTACTGCCTGGCTTAAGTCGCTCCGGTACGACGATTGCTACCGGTCTGTTATGCGGCGTCAAGAAAGAGAGTGTTGCGCAGTTCTCCTTCCTTATGGTACTCATCCCTATCTTAGGAGAAGCCTTTCTCGACCTGCTGAAGTTGTTGCAGGGCGAAGAGGTCTCTGATCTGGCATTGCTCCCTGCGGCCGTCGGCTTTGTGGCAGCGTTCGTCACCGGATGTCTCGCTTGTCGTTTCATGCTGGAGATAGTCCGCCGCCAACGCTTGGTATGGTTCGCCATCTACTGCGCTATTGTGGGTTCCGTAACGATTATTGCTACCGTCTGCTGATATGTGGGATTTTGAGCAAGGCGAGGTGTTGGCTTTTGACAAGCCCCTGCACTGGACTTCCTTTGATCTGGTGGCAAAAGTGCGGTATAACCTTTGCAAGAAACTGGGTACTAAGAAACTGAAAGTCGGTCATACCGGTACGCTGGACCCTCTGGCAACGGGTGTGGTAATCATCTGCACGGGACGCAAAACGAAACTGATTGACCAGCTGCAATACGATGTGAAGGAATATGTCGCTACCCTTCAGTTAGGCGCTACGACACCTTCTTATGATCTGGAGAAAGAGATTGACCGGACTTACCCGACGGAGCATATTACCCGCGAGTTAATCGACAGGACGATACCGCTTTTTAAGGGAGAACAATGGCAGACACCGCCGGCTTTCTCTGCTATTCAGATCAATGGTAAGCGGGCATATGAGTTTGCCCGCAAGGGCGAAGAGGTCGAACTCAAACCGAGACTCCTGGTGATTGACGAGATAGAGGTCTTGAGTTTTGACGAAGAGAAAATGCTCCTCACCATTCGTGTCGTGTGCTCTAAAGGCACCTACATCCGCGCCTTGGCTCGTGACATCGGCGAGCACCTGCAATCCGGAGCGCACCTCACTGCTTTACGCAGAACACGTGTAGGAGACACCCGTGTGGAGGATTGCTACACGATCGAACAATTTTTAGAAAAACTGAATGCTGAAAACTGAATGCTGAAAGCTCTAAAAGACTATGTACAAATCCAATGATATGAGACTGTGTCAGTTTAGGTTTAAACTGCCAGAAGAATTAATCGCTCAGTACCCTGCGCCTTATCGTGATGAGGCAAGAATGATGGTTCTCCACCGTAAGACCGGGGAGATCGAGCATAAGCTTTTGCCGGAATTGGTGCAATATTTTGACGAGGGAGACCTCTTTGTCTTTAATGACTCCAAGGTCTTTCCGGCGCGTTTATGGGGCTATAAGGAGAAGACCAACGCTCTGATTGAGGTCTTCCTCCTTCGCGAACTCAGCCACCGCACGCGTTACTGGGATGTGCTGGTAGATCCGGCGCGTAAGATCCGTATCGGTAATAAGATCACCTTCGAGGACGACCCTTCCATCGTGGCGGAAGTCATTGATAACACTACCAGCCGCGGCCGTACGTTCCGCTTCCTGACGGACTACGACAATGAGGAGTTCGTGTCGCGTCTCTATGCCTTAGGAAGCGCTCCGCTGCCTAAGTATATCCGTCGTCCGATGACTCCGGAGACTCTGGAGAAATATCAGGAGGTCTTCCATGACCTGCCTGTCCGCGAGATGGATACCGAGCGCTATCAGACGATTTTCGCCAGCAACGTAGGCGCAGTAGCTGCTCCGGCTTCGGGTCTGCATTTCTCCAAACAGCTCCTCAAACGCATGGAGATTCAAGGTATCGAGACAGCCTTCATGACCAGCCATGTGTCCCTCGGCATCTTCAAGGAGATCGATGTGGAGGACTTGACGAAAAATAAGATGGAGTCCGAGCAGATCATCCTGCCGGAAGCTATGGCGCAGGCGGTCAACAAAGCCCATGAGAACCAACGCCGTGTCTGTGCGGTCGGTACCGAAGTCATGCGCGCTATGGAGCATGTGGCGGGTACAAATGGTCAACTCAAGGCCTACGACGGATGGACGAATAAATTCATCTTCCCGCCTTATCACTTCTCCGTGGCGAATAGTTTCTTCGTTAATTTCTACATGCCGTGCTCCAGCCAGCTGCTGATGGTGGCTGCTTTTGCCGGTTACGAAGAGACAATGCATGCCTACGAAGAGGCCATCAAGGAAGGTTATCGTTTTGGCGACTACGGAGATGCGATGTTAATTGTAGACTAATGACAGTACGTATTGACCCATCTTGGCAGCGCGTTTTGCAGACGGAGTTTGACAAGCCTTATTTCGAACTCCTCACCTCCTATGTGCGCTCCCAGTATCAGACCCGTCGGTGTTTTCCTCCGGCTGGTCTGATTTTTAATGCCTTTGACTCCTGTCCTTTCGACTCCGTCCGTGTCGTCATCATCGGTCAGGACCCCTATCATGAGGAAGGACAGGCGATGGGACTCTCTTTCTCTGTGCCCGAAGGAGTGCAGATTCCCCCATCGCTCATGAATATCTACAAGGAGATTCACCGCGATTTAGGCAAACCCATCCCTCAGTCCGGAGACCTCCGCCGATGGGCGGAGCAGGGTGTTCTCCTGCTTAATGCCACTCTGACGGTCGAGGCGCATAAAGCCGGCAGCCATCAAGGGAAGGGATGGGAAGAACTGACCGATGCAGCTATTGCAGCCCTTAACAAAGAGCGCAGCCATCTCGTCTTCATGCTCTGGGGCTCCTACGCGCAGCGCAAAGGGCAATATATCGACCGCCGCAAACATCTGGTTCTACAGACCTCGCACCCTTCGCCCCTCTCTGTCTATCGCGGTTTTGACGGCTGCGGGCATTTTAGTGCGGCAAATAACTATCTCATCAAAAACGGCCTCGAGCCAATTGACTGGTAAACCATGAAAAAACTGCTTCTTATTGACGCATACGCGATGATTTTCCGCGCGTATTATGCGTTTATCCGTGCCCCACGCATGAATAGTAAAGGCGAGAACACCTCCGCCATCTTTGGTTTTTGCATCACGCTCGATGACCTCATCAAAAAGATCAATCCAACCCACATAGGGGTGGCTTTTGACCCTGCAGGAGGCACTTTCCGCCACGAGGCGTACGAGCAATACAAAGCCCAACGCCCCGAGACCCCGGAAGACATCCGCAAGGCGGTTCCCGTCATCAAGCAGCTCCTCGAGGCGATGAATATACCCATTCTCGAAGTCCCCGGTTTCGAGGCGGATGACGTCATCGGCACGCTCTCCCATATGGGCGAAAAAGCCGGATACGAAGTCTATATGGCGACGCCTGACAAGGACTACGGCCAGCTCGTTTCCGACCATGTGTTCATGTATCGTCCCCGCCATACGGGCGGTTTCGAACTCATGGGACCCAAGGAGGTCTGCGACAAATACGGTCTGCAGTATAAAGAGCAGGTTATCGATCTCTTAGGCCTCATGGGCGATGCCAGCGATAATATACCCGGCTGCAAAGGCGTCGGCGAGAAGACGGCGGTGGCGTTGCTCCGGCAGTTCGGCTCTATCGAAAACATGCTTGCCCATACGGACGAGATCAAAGGTGCCCTGCGTACCAAGGTGGAGTCTCAGGTTGAAGAGATCAAGTTCTCCAAATTCCTGGCTACCATCCGCACGGATGTACCCATTGCGTTGGACGAGTCGCTCCTGGCAAAAAAAGAGCCCAACCTCGATGCCCTCACACAACTCTATCAAGACCTCGAGTTCAACACCTTGCTCCGCAAACTCTCTCCGGTATCTAGTATATCTAGTCCTTCTAGTCCTTCTAGTCCATCTAGTCCTTCTAGTCCATCTAGTCCCTCTAGGGCGTCTAGGAAGCCTAATCCGCCCGCCGACCCGAATCAGCTCGATCTCTTTGCTACTGCCGAAGAAGAACAATCTCCCTCCCTTGAGGGAAGGGAAGGGGTGGGGTTATTCGATACCATCGAGAACCGCCTTTGCCAATATCTCCTCAACCCCGAAGTGGCATTCAATCCTAATAAAGAGCCCGACTGGGATGCCCTCAAAGCCGATGCCGACCTCTGGAACCTCTATAACGAGGTAGAACTGCCCTTGGTGCCCGTCCTCAGGGAGATGGAGGCGGCCGGCGTGCGGATCGATGTGCCCAAACTCAAACAGGCGGAAACGGCCCTTACAGAAGAGCTCAATGCGCTTGAGCAGCGTATCTACGCGCTCGCGGGCGAACCTTTTAATATTAACAGTCCCCGACAGGTGGGCGAACTGCTCTTCGACAAACTCCAACTCGACTCCAAGGCCAAAAAATCCAAAACAGGCCAGTACTCCACTTCCGAAGAAGTACTGGTCGCATTGAAGGAAAAACACGAGATAGTCGGACTAATCTTAGACTATCGTGAGCTCAAAAAGCTTATCTCGACCTATATCTCTACGCTGCCGGGTTACATCGCGGAGGACGGAAAGATCCACACGACCTATAACCAGACGGTCACGGCTACCGGTCGTCTCTCTTCTTCGAATCCGAATCTCCAGAACCTGCCGATTCGTTCCGAGCGCGGGCGGTTTATCCGCGAGGCGGTCATCCCCGATGAAGGGTGTCTCTTCCTCTCCGCCGACTACAGCCAGATTGAGCTGCGGCTCATGGCGCATTTCAGTCAGGACGAGCACATGTTGGCTGCCTTCCGTTCCGGTCAGGATATCCACGCTGCTACGGCGGCGAAGATCTACGGTCTGCCGATTGACCAAGTGACCAAAGACCAGCGCCGCAAAGCTAAGACTGCCAACTTCGGTATCATCTATGGTATCTCGGCTTTCGGCTTGGCGCAACAACTCGATTGCAGTCGCTCCGAAGCCAAACAACTCATCGACGACTATTTTGCCGCCTTCCCGAGGGTCATCAGCTATATTGACTCCCAGAAAGAGCTCGCGCGCCAAAAGGGCTACGCAGAGACGCTCTTCGGCCGCAAACGCTACTTGCCGGATATCCATTCCCACAATGCTACCGTCCGCTCCTTCGCAGAGCGCAACGCCGTCAACGCGCCCATCCAGGGAACCGCCGCAGATATCATCAAAATGGCGATGGTCTCTATCCACCGCCGCTTAAAGGAGGAAAATCTCCAAACTCAGATGATCATGCAGGTGCACGACGAACTCAATTTCAACGTCCCTGTCACCGAAGTGGATCGCGTGCGTGAGATAGTCGTTTCCGAGATGCAGAATGCCGTTCATCTGTCCATCCCCCTGATTGCGGAATGTGGGGTGGGAGAGAATTGGTTGGTGGCACACTAAATACCCTCTAAAGTGACCCAAAAATAAGTCCAATCCCGCGACCTCACCGCGACCATTACGTACGTTAGAGCCCTATGCGATTCCTGTCTGTCCTTTTACTCATCCGCGTCCTTTGCATCGGAAACTCCTTCTCCTGGGACGCCGTAGAACAAGAATTAGTACCGTTGTGCGATGCCAAAGACATCGAAGTGGAGATCCACAATCTCTATTATGGCGGTTGCTCATTGGCGCAGCACGCAGATTTTCTGATGCGTGATACCGCCGCCTATTCCCATCGGGTTTGTGCTAACGCCTACCCGCGTATTATCAAAGATACCATCTCCCTCCGCCAAGCGCTCCGGGATGGCAAATACGATTATATCTCCCTCCAGCAGGCGAGCCATGACTCCGGCATTCGTGCTTCTTACGAGCCTTGGCTATCTCTCCTTATCGACACCGTCCGAGCCTATCAGCCCGAGGCGCAGATCTGCTGGATGCAGACTTGGGCGTATAGCCGCGACGCCAGACATCCCGCCTATCCGCGTTACCATAATGACCAGCAGGAGATGTGGGATAGTATTGTCTCTTGTTCTAACTATGTCTTGGACATCATGGAAAAGCAGCTCCCCTCCTTTCAAGGAGGGGGTGGGGGTAGGCCTCTCCTTATTCCTTGCGGCACCGCCATTCAGCTGGCGCGGCAAACGAAACTCGGCGACACGCTCTGCCGCGACGGCTATCACCTGAATTATGTCTATGGTCGCTACACGGCTGCCTGCGTCTGGTATGAGATACTGACCGGAAAAGATGTACGGCGCAACCGCTATAAGAATCCCCAAATGACCCTTTCGCAGAAACGTCTCACGCAACGTGCTGCGCATCAGGCCAACCATGCAGGATTGCTTCGTAATCCGTCCACCCTTCGGTAGGACGTCTTACAAACCAAAAAATAAAAATGCGTTTGAGAGTAAATTCTCAGACGCATTTTATTTTTTGCTTTGTGATCCATGCAGGATTCAAACCTGCAACCCCCACATCCGTAGTGTGGTACTCTATTCAGTTGAGCTAA
>CALZRN010000074.1 GCA_945828585.1 uncultured Bacteroidales bacterium
TGCTTTTTTTTGACATGACCAAATTTTTTTGCAAAAAAATGCACTTTACCCCTCATTTTTTTGCATTTTTCTGATTTTTGAGGCTTAAAAGGCGGTAATTATACCATTTTTTGTCTTCATACCGACTAAAAACAGCATAACAAACAGCAGTGACAATCACTCCTACTAAAATGCCCGCAAAAACGTCCCGCGCGAAATGCTGACTCAAATAAATCCGGCTATATCCTCCCAATGCCGCCAGGAAAAACAGCCCAACCTGCATGAGATAACTACACGCCCTATACGTTCTAGGACTCCTAAGGCTTCTAGGATTTCTAGGATTTCTAGGATTTCTAGGGCTTCTAGTAAAAATCACACATAGCACAAAGGCCAGCGCAAAGAAACTGGTCGTATGTCCCGACGGGAAAGAGAACCAGCTATGAACCTCAACTCCCGGAGTAAACGGAAGTTGTACATCCGGCATGTTTAGCTCAAACCACTTGATAGGGCGAGGGGCATTGATGATATTCTTGAAGAGTTGGGTCGTCAGCGCAGAGAGAATCATCGCTGCCGACGCAAAAACTCCATCTCCGATGCGGCTGAAGAGCAGTAACGCTACGCACACTATATACGGAAACCATTCCGCCACCTGCGTGTAATACCTATAAAATATATCGCGCGCGGGCGTGTGGCGGTCGCAAAGCAGCAGGTGCAACTCGCCCTGAGGGATATACAAAAGGGCTAAGCCCAATACTCCAAGGAGCATCAGGCTTAGTACGATAAAGACAATATTTTGTTGAAATAGCTTTTTCAACTCTCAACAGTCAACTTAATTATCCACTATTGTATCCGCTGGCCATAGATATTATAGCTCTGCTCGCCTTTCTTTATCACGATTCTGCGGTCGATCAGATGTTTCGATGCCGGTGCATTCTGCGGCTGCGGATTGAAATCTTTCACATCTTCAATGACCTGCGGGCAAGAGGGCAGAGTCATTCCGTCTTTGTCGGTCAATACGACGTAAACAATATCTCCGGATGCGAAGGTAACACCTTGTCCCAAATAGAGGATGGACGCTTCCGGTCCTGCTGCCATAATAGTGTCTTGTACTCCACGAATAAGGTGCCATTCATAGTTCGAGAACTCATATCCGGAGTTTCCTCCATGGCCCGGTTTATACATCGCCAGAACGTTATTGAACTTGAACTTGAAGATATCCTCCGGATAGTAAACCGTGAAATCAATCGTATATTTCAACGGAGTGCGATCGGGACAATAGAGGTCGTTCACCAGCAGCTCGCCGGAATAATATCCGGGCTTGGTGATATCGCCGACAGGAACCGTAAAGGAGCCATTCGTCACGTTATCATCCAGAATAATCGTCTGATCCGGATATCCCGGTACGCGGAAAGTAGCATCACCATCTATATTTCCCTTATGCTTGGTATAAGAGATATTGAAGGTCTCACCCGGGCAAACAGTCTGCATAGCCGGTGCATTGAGAACCTCAAGATTCAGACATGTGATGACCTCAACATGGTATTTGCGGTAGATATTACAGCCGGAGTAGGGATCCGGAATTATATCAACCACATCGGTGGACACATCATACCATTGGCCGTTATAACCTTGTACCAAATCCTGACCTTTGAGGGTATCAAGGAATTCCTCTTTCTCTGCTGCATAAGTGACGAAATTCAAAACTACATCGTCGTAGCAGTTTACCTGAACAGTGTCTATTTTGCCGTTGGCAATCAAATCATCATAATATGCCGGATTGGCTTTATAATCCTCCAGTTTTACGCATTCTGTTGGTTGAACTGTACCCATCAACGTATCCGGGCGGTAAACAAGGAAGGAGAAGGATACTTGACCCAGAAACAGTTCGTCTTCATTGGTACAAACCTGGTGACCATAGAGAGCCGCTGTCACGTCATACCATCCCGGAGAAGTATAGGCATGTTTGGTTTGCGCTTGTCCGTAATACTCCGTCGTACCATCGCCGAAATACCAGTCCACACGGGTAATATCGTCCGTACCTACTTTGGCATCAAACTCAATGCTATCACCAAAACAGAACTTATTCTCGCTGCGGAAGCCGTTGGTAAAGGTTACTCCGTTCACGTTTACACCTTGCTCTACAGCAGAAGATCCTACCGAATAAGCATAACTCTCATCGTTTCCGTTACCATATATATGGGCGATAAATCCTTTGCTATTTTCCAGTGTGAATACATTGATAGTTTCTGTATTATTTCCGATTTGGACACGTGCATAAGAATACGTGGGATTGCCCGGGACTGGCGTCCAAATGAGTTTATCCGACCAATCGTTACTATATTGCCCCATATAGGCGGTCAGTGTCGTATTGGCGCAGGTAGCGGTCTCCGTGACGATATTGAGGAAGTGTGCTTTTGTTAAATCGGTATAGCAAGCACCAAAGGTGATCTTGTTAATTTTCTGTTGAATAGGTGATACCCATACGGATGACGGATCACCTTTTTGTCCATCAACAAGTTCGTCAATAACGGCCCCCCCTGCATCTTTTTCCTTTCCTACATAGCCATTTCCGGTATCATAACTATATACTTCGCATGGACAACTCGTTTCAATAAATAAAACATCACCTATTATAGTTTTATCAACTCTGCTAGTACCTGGTTTATTTGCCTGGGGGTTACCAGCATTTTGTAATGCGATATAGTATGTTTCTCCTTCGTTAATATAAATACCCGGATTTTGAGAGTAGCCATCTAATTTAATTTCCGTACCATCTTGTGATGCAGTGATACCAATAATATTACCATTCTTACCTAAAGAACGCGTAACAATAAACTGTGTACCCCAGTACTCCACAGGCATAGGTTGCTCAAACAATGCATCTCGCGCAGAAACGCCATTAGGTAAGCGTGTTAAAGGAGAGCCAGTGTATATGGCTATTTTCTTATCATTTTTTGCCACAATGTGAGTTCCTGCTAGTTGATTTTCTTTTTGGCTGATAAGATAGTAAGTCTGCCCTTTATCTAAGGTTATAGTGTATGTTGTTCCCTTTGCATGATTGTCGAATGTGTTTTCCGCTGGTGTAATATCTACCATTGTGCCATTTTCCGTTCCAAGAATAGTAGTTACCGTAACCATGTTCCCCTCATTCGTTGACCAACTTTTATCGTTGTGAGCCTCAGCCTTAAAATCTTGCACGTAATATTCTGTTCCTAAAGCGTTCAACGGAAGAATATTGCTGGCATCCATAGATGATTCGCCACGTAAAATCACATAAACAGAGATGTTTGCAGTAGCGGTAATATGTAAGCCATACATATTTTTCTGCCCGGCGAGGTTACATACCGTAGCCGGTTCTTTGGTGTTGATAGGATACCACTTATCCCAAGTTAATCCGTCACTGTTCTTAAATTCAGTCCAAGAACCAGCGGTAACATTTCGGGTGATATTGATGGCATTCCCCACACCTCCGGTAATAGTTACAGTGCATGCATGTTCTGACGAAATGGCAATGTATGGTTCGATGCCCTTTCCATTTGCAGGTGAACAAACAATACTGGAACTTACCCAGAACTCTTTACCCTGCGTGGAGGCCTGGCTCCATGCGGGGAGGGTAGTGCACGCGAAAAACGCTACAAGCAATAATGATTTAAGTTGCTTTTTCATATATGTAGTATTTATATTCTCTCTATATACTCCTTGTTTACTCCTTATTCGGTAGTGTCTCGATAGTGTCTCGCTAGTCTGATTTGCCTATGCTTTACTGAATCTCGATCTCTACACGACGGTTATTCTGACGTCCTTCTTCGGTGTCGTTGGTGTCAATCGGTTGGGTTTCACCACGACCTTCCGCTTGCAGACGATCGGCAGAAATACCACGTTCAATCAAGTCTTTCATAACCTCGTTAGCGCGGCCGTCAGACAGTTTCTGGTTAGCCTCGTCCTTACCTACGCTATCGGTGTGACCGACGATCTTGATACGTACTTGCGGGTTACGAGCCAGATACATGTACAGGTCGTTGAGCGCCTCTTCCGAACGGGAGAGAATACGGGTCTTGTTGGTCGCGAAGAAGAGGTTCCTGACGATGAAGACCTCGCCTTTCTTAACCGGCACGAGTTGGATATTGAGCGAGTCGCCGATATTGGCAATCGCCATATCTAAGGTGTCGTAACCCATCTGTGTGATATGCAGGCTGTATTTCGGACCTTCCTCCAACATCTGCTTCGTAGCGCCGGTAGCTGAATCGGTAGCTAAGTTATAAGCAGGATCCGCAACGTCGGCACGGAGGATCTGTACCGTAGCCGGAACAGCGAGGCCGGTCTCCTTATTAGTTACGCGTACGCGCAAGACAGGACGGTGACGCATCGCGATGGTAACATACTCGGTAGTACCTACTTCCTCGATATCGAAAGTCTGCGTAGCAGGGTAGTAGTTCTCTGCCTTGACATCTACAGTGAAGTTACCCAGTGCATGTTTCTGACGGAGCCCTTTCGGCGTGATCTGTTTCTCACGCATAGCGATCTTACCGCTTTCGGTAGCACGAGTCTCAATCAGCGCTTTCTCCAGCGGCTGGTTGGTCTCGGAATCAACTACGCTATAGATGGCGTATGCAGGAGGAGGCGGAACGGGACGCTCTTTTTTACCCGGAACCTCAAACTGGATAGCAAACTTAGCACCGACGAAGAGGTTGTTGAGTTTGGTGTCTCCGTTCATGGCAAGAAGTGTGTTGGAATTCTTCACTTCTACGGCCTTCGCGTCAAAATCTACCGGATTAGCTTTCGGTGTACCGTTGGTATTCAGCACGCCGTACTCGGCAAACAACGCCACGCGATAGTGGATATTCTGACGACCAAACGGCAGACGTTCACCCGGTTTTACTTTCGCTTTCTTGGCTTTCTTATCCGGCTGTGCTTGCAGCCATTCGTCGAGATCCAGGCCAATCTCAGCGGCTACGCTGACATCCGGCTGGCGGAAGACCATCTTTTGATTGGTCTGACCATTGAGATCGAAGATACCCATACCGTACGGATCGATGTATGCAGGATCATCGACGGTAATATCGTATTGTCCCTTATGGCTGTAACCCATCGGCAGACCGTAATGTACTTTAGCTCCCAAGAGGAAGTAGTAACGGCTGAATTGCGCACCGAACATCACCGGAATGCCGATCTCCAGCATGTTACGCGTCTCGCGCAAGTTATCAAAGAGATAAGTGTACGTCGCGCCGTAGGTACGATCCAGACGCGTGGCTTGGAAACCATACGCAGAGGTGGAATTCAGGAAACGGAAATCTAAACCTGTCTCAAACAGGAAATGTCCGTACTCCAAGTTATACGTTACATCCAGACCTACTCCCGGACCGCCTTTGAGTTGCTGCAGCGCATTGCTCTGGTTCAGCGTTCCGGCGCCCATATATGAGCCGTTGATCTTATCCATCATCGCGGCATAACCGAGACGCAGACCTAAATTGAAGTACGAGATCACCTCTGTACGCGGGTTCTCCAGACGCTCCTGGTATTTCTCGTAGTCGCGGATAGCCTTTTCTTCTTTTGCTTTCTGCTCCGCCTCTTTCTTTGCCTGTGCTTCAGCACGCTCTTCAGCGGCTTTCGCGCGTTCAGCAGCAGCCTTATCACGCTCTGCCTGTTTCTTGGCATTCTCCTTTGCGGCAGCGGCTTTCTTCTTGTCTGCTTCGCGTTTCTTTGCCTCTGCGGCTTTTTGTTTCTCGCGTTGTGCCTTGGCTTTCTCAGCCTCTTTCTTGCGTTTCTCAGCCTCTTTCTTCTTCTGCGCTGCAGCTTTGGCTTTGTCGTTTTGCGCTGCAGGAGCGGGTTCCGGCATTGCGTACGCCACTATCGGAGCGCAGTTTAAACTAAGAACAACACTTGCAATCAGGATATTTCTAAAGATATTTTTCATTTCCGTGTTCTCCTATATTAGATTATTTATTGATGACAAATTTGAAACTACGGCTCTTGCCATCAGTCACTACGCGCAGCAAGTACAGACCGTTCTCGTTCGGCGTCGGGATCGTACATCCGCCGTCGGGGATATCGAATTTCAAGTCGCCGTAGATATTACCGCTCGCGGTGATCCATTGAGCATAACACTCGATATCTTTTTCGCCTTTGTAGTTGGCGTTGACGAAGATCTTGTTGTCTTTGTAGTCATAGTTAGCCGTGATAATCAAGCTGTCGGGGTTGGAAACAAAATTATGCTCCGATGCGTCCTCACCGAACATCTTCGCGCAAGCGCAGGTGTAGGTCTCGTCCGCAAGTCCTTTATTGATATAGTAGCAAACGTAGAACGATTCGTTCTTGTAGCTGTCTTTGGGCAGGTCGTACATGTTCAGGTTCGAACTTATCTGACCTTCGATAGCCGTGCTGTCACTTACTCTGTACCATTGGAAATCGCTCAGTGTCAGCCCCTTAAACTGCGGGTGATCTTTCAAGAGTCCTAATACATTGTTGTAACGCTGTGCAATCACGTCGTTGCCCACCGGCAGACGGAAAGGAAGGACTGCGGTCGTGTCGCCACAATCTGATTTGATATCAATCGTAATACCGTATTTCACACCCGGTTCTGCATTGTCAGGGATATGCAACTCGAAGTAACCCGGCTTAATCGTCAGGTCGGTTATTACGAATCCTGCTGCCTTGGCGGCATCATCGAAGTCCACAGTCACGTTTTTTCCAGCGAGGTCAATCGAACTGGTATACGGGATCTTACCCGGTGCTTGTACGCCATTCTCCGGACAAGGGATATCCGGTTGTCCGATAGAGAAGGAGTAACGACCGATCTTGACCGTGATAGGGATCACCGTTACTGCCGATTGTCCAACGCATACATTGCTGCTGTAACTGTAGATAGTGCAGGAGGCATTGAAGTCCTCTGTGCCGTGGTAATAGTGCTTAACAACGGTCGTCGTATCCTGAACAAGTACCACATCCGGTGTGCCATCTCCGAAATGCCAAATGACGCTATCCGGCATGAAGTCCGGTTTGCAGGCAAAATGTACGGTATCTTTACCGCAGAGGTTGTTCTCTTTGTCCGGCGAGAACTCTTCGCCGTTGATATAGATCGACTGCGAGAGCGGTACTGTCGCACCTCCGGCCGAGTAACCGTAAGACTCATTGGAGGTAAAGCCATATACGTGAGCGATGAAGTTAGAACCATTGCTCTTGAGGGTATAGGATGTTGCTTGACTACCCAGCGACACTTGTGCATAACTATATGTAGTAGAACCATCTACCGGATTGAACGTCATGGCTACCGGAGTGGTTCCGTTCGTCAGGGTCATCAAATCCGGTTGGTCAGTTACGACGTTTACATAGTGTGCGGTTGTACCGTTCTTACTGGAATAGGTAGCAAAAGTCACCTGATCGATCTGCTGCTCAATCGGGTTTACCCATAACATTGCCGGGTCTCCGTTAGCCACATCATCGGCCTTTTTAGAAGCCAGGAACAAGTGGGTGGCGCAAGGGCAAGAGGTCGTTACAACGCAACTTCCGTTTTTTGCATATGTTCCCTGATCACCGATGGTGAACTCCCAATATTGTTTCTTGTCGGTGTTCGCAAAATCAAAGGTGTGTACCAAGTTTCCGTTGATACGTACTTCAGTACCGTCGTTCAGCGCAAGGATACGCACATAATCTTTGTGTCGGCCGGCAGAAGCGGTCAGCACGAAGGTGTTTCCCCAATATTTGGTAGGCATAGCCTGAGAGAAAATGTGGTCACGCTCTTTGGTCTGGTAAGGGATGTTGGTATGCGGGCAGCCCTGGAAAACCGCAATCTTCTTGCCGTCACGGGCTTTGACATATGTACCGGAGAGGTCTCCAGCGTCTTTGTCTTTCTTGCCGGTCCATACATAATAAACCTGACCTGCGTTCAAGACCGGAGAATGCAATGTGTCGCCTACCGTGTAATTGAGCCAGAATTTCTCCCGCTCCGTCAGTGCATCTTCACCCATAAAGTCCTTTTTGGTTTGGGCTGCATTAATGGAGTCGTTAATGGATTGAGTCGGAACGGTCGGACAGTAGTCCACGATGGTGTTGTCCTCGGCAGCAATAATAGCAAAGTGGCTACCTTGCGTCTTATCGGTACCTCCGTGATCGGACGGCGTATAAGTCTGAATGATATATTCGTCCAACAACGAAGGGGTTGGGAGAACGTTCGTCGCATCGAACGTAGCTTTCTTATAGTTGGTCGCAAAAAGCGAGATATTTTTTGTAGCCGTTACATGCAGAGCACATGTATCTACTTGTTCGGAGTTCACAGCGTAGCACACTTTGCCGGTCGTAGCCATTGTGGAACGAGCATTATTTACCAGTACATTGCCGGAGTACAGCTCTACCAACTGCATTTGATTGGCTGTTACGTTTACATTCTCCGTATAGCCGGAAAAGGGGTTTGTAATAGTCACTTGGCAATCCTCGCGGGAAGAGATAGAGAGGGAGAGTGTTAAGTCGTTGTTCGGGTCCTGATCCGCTTGCATAAACGTAACCCAGAAATCTTTACCTTCGGTCGATTGACCTTCATCGACTACATCTGCCCGGATACTCATAACCGGTATTGCCAGAAGGCAAAGAAGCAGGATGTTGAATAGTTGTTTTTTCATATGATTTTTTGTGTTAAATGATTCCGTGTCAATTCGGGTGCAAAATTACTCATTTTTTCTTACGCGCGCGTGCAGATATTCACGAAAAATGTGTAAAAATTGACACACTTACCGTAACTGCTGACCTAAAGTGGTGTAAATTGCCGAATTGCGTCGAATAACTACTTGCCCGTCGCGGATTTCTTTACGCGCCGGTATTTTTTCGGTCGGGCTGTTACAGACGCCGGAGGAGGTGTCGTCATAGGCATCTCCGTAACTCTGGGTGAGCTCTCTGAAATCAACCGCCTGTCCCTGTTTATTGCCCCATATGTATTCTGCCAGTTCCGGGTAGTCGATAAAAGGATTGCGGTTCCCTTGAATCTTATTTACCTCAACGGCACGGTCTAACTCTTTTTGACTGACAGGATCCACCCTGTGCCATTCGAGCAACAGATTACGCAGCCACGGGCGGAACTCCTGCCATCCTTCATTAGTCATTGCTACACCCGGTTCGCCCGATGTGAGCCAATGGAGAGAATCTCCGTAACAGACGGCGATGTAGAAGTAGGCGCGTGCAAAATCTCCTTTGTACTCATCCGCTGGGCAGAAGACGCGTGCCAGACCATAAGCCGCTCCGCTTCCGGTAACAAACGATCCGTTGTTGAATGTGCTGTCTGAAGGAATACCCGGAGCATGGTTGGACTTGCTGCGGTTGGCTGAATAATCTCCCGGAACAAGGTGGAAGAGATCGCAGTAGGCCGGATTGACATCGCCTCCCCACCAGCTTTTGGGCAGCATATGCTCAATATCAAATTCCGCTACGCTGGCTGTCGGTCTTTCGGGATTGAAATACCGCACGTTGTTTGAATACATGTCCAGTACTTGATTGGTGTTCGTGTCGCGGTCGGTATAGTAGAACGCATCCCAGGTCTTTTTGCTTCCACTGCCGTACCGGTACCGCTTGCCGCAACAGATGATGTACCCCAAATGGTTCTTCAGGATGGAATCGGCCGTCCCTTGTGCGTATTGGTAGTAATTGCCGGGCATCGCTCCGATGGACATACGGGTGGTGTCCAGATTAAACGTGCTGGCACCACCGGATCCCGGTGGAACAACGGCTAATTGAATCGGCAACTCACGCGTGCGCTCAATGCCGTCTAGACCGGTAGCTTTCGCCATTACCACATTGCTGAAGGGGATTGCTTTCGTTACGGTGTCCATGGTGATGCTGTAGAAGATATCCACTTCACCGCCATTCGCCGGTAGCATGTTTTGCGAAAGTGCAAAAATATTGTTGTGATTCTTTAACGAGACAGAGATGTTCCCGTCAATGTGTTTACCTGCAATCTCAAAGCTGAGAAT
>CALZRN010000075.1 GCA_945828585.1 uncultured Bacteroidales bacterium
GTGCGCCGCGTGGTGCAGGACGAGCAGACGAAGATCTTCTCTGCGCAAGTATGGGAAGAGCCCGAATACGAATGGAAGAACCGTAAACCCCACCCGACCTCCCCACAAGGGAGGAGAAAGAGCAGCAACGAAGCTCTGTTCATCTACGAGTGCCACATAGGTATGTCGTCCGAGCAGGAGAAAGTGAACTCGTATGAGGAGTTCCGCCGCGACGTGCTGCCGCGTATCGCCAAACTCGGCTATAACTGCGTGCAGATCATGGCGGTGCAGGAGCACCCGTACTACGGTTCGTTCGGCTACCATGTATCGAACTTCTTCGCAGCCTCCAGTCGTTTCGGTACGCCGAATGAGTTGAAGGCGCTGATCGACGATATACACGGACATGGTATGAAAGTGATTATGGACCTCGTACACTCGCACGCGGTGAAGAACGAGTTGGAAGGTCTGGGTTACTTCGACGGCACGGGGTATCAGTATTTCCACGATGGTCCGCGGCGTGAGCACCCGGCTTGGGATAGTCTGTGTTTCAATTACGGCAAGAACGAAGTGCTGCATTTTCTGCTGAGTAACTGTAAGTTCTGGTTGGACGAGTATGACTTCGACGGTTTCCGGTTTGACGGCGTGACCTCGATGATCTATCGCAGCCACGGTCTGGGTGAAGACTTCAACGGTTACGGCTCGTACTTCAGCGGCAACGAAGACGGCGACGCGATCATGTATCTGACACTCGCTAACAAAGTGATTCATGAGGTAAAGCCCAATGCTATCACCATCGCAGAAGAGATGAGCGGCATGCCGGGTCTGGCTGCGAAGATAGAAGATGGCGGTGTAGGCTTCGATTACCGCCTGGCGATGGGTATTCCGGATTTCTGGATCAAGTATATCAAAGAGGTGAAGGACGAAGACTGGAAAGCCGGACATATCCTGTTTGAGATGACGAACAGGCGCGAGGACGAGAAGACCATCTCCTACGCGGAGAGCCATGACCAGGCGCTGGTAGGCGACAAGACGATCATCTTCCGCCTCGTGGATTCGGACATGTATTGGCATTTCGAGCACGGTCACTCGACCTATATGGCAGACCGCGGTATAGCCCTGCATAAGATGATCCGCCTCGTTACGGCATCGACTATTAATGGCGGCTACTTGACTTTTATGGGGAATGAGTTCGGTCATCCGGAATGGATCGACTTCCCGCGTGAGGGCAACGGATGGAGCTATAAATACGCTCGGAGACAATGGGGGTTGGTAGATAACCCGAACTATTTCTTCTCTGACCTCAACCGCTTTGATGAGGCGATGGTGCATCTACTGAAGGAGCACCTGCTGGTCCAGAAACCGACCGCAGAGGAGAAAAAATACAACGTCGGCAACCACCTGCCATGGGTGATGAAATGGTGGGACAACGAGGGTGACCAAGTAGTGGCTTACTCGCGAGGTGATCTGCTGTTCATCTTCAACTGGAATGGTCAGAAGTCCTTCTCCGACTACGGTATCCTCGTGCCGGAAGGTAAGTATCAAGTGGTGCTCAATACGGACGCGAAGGAGTTTGCAGGCTTTGGTCTTGCGGACGACAGCGTAGAGCATTTCACGGTGCACGACGACCTCTACGCCAAGGACGGCAAGGGATGGCTGAAGATGTACCTGCCGGCACGCAGCGCAGTGGTTTTAAAGAGATGTTAAATCGAGACTCCGTAATCCCATAATTACGTAATAACGTAATCCCGAAAAAAAGCAAACAACAATGAAAAAGACTCTATTATTTATTTTCGCGGCGATGGTAATGATCGGCTGCGGTAAGAAAGCTCAAGAATCGGAGAAGACTGCTACGGACACCGTAGTGATCGCCGAAGAAGTGATGGTACAGACCGGTAATACAGCCGGCACATATTTCACAGATTTCACGGCCGTTACACCGGAGGGCAAAGAGCTGTCGCTGAGCGAGTTGGTCGGAAAGACCGATTATGTGCTTGTAGATTTCTGGGCAAGTTGGTGCGGTCCCTGCCGCCGTTTAATTCCTGTGCTCAAGGAGATCTATGCCGGCCAACCCGAAGGACGTCTGCAGATCTTCAGTTGTTCTGTGGATCAAGATTTGATGGCTTGGCAGGTAGCGTTGGGTGAGGAACAGATGCCGTGGCCGCAAGCACGCGAAGATGCCGAGCATGAGTGCTCCGACAAGTATGGTGTGCAGTACATCCCGCACACTGTCCTCATTGACCGCAAAGGGCATATCGTAGGCGTCAACCTCGAAGAACCGGAGATCGAAGCAATCCTCTTCGGCGAGTAAATCTAATGTAAAAGATATAATCTAAAATAATTTATGCGAGTAATTATAGAACCTTCGTATGACCTGCTGAGTCAGTGGGCAGCGAACTATGTAGCCCAAAAAATTAATGAGTTTGACCCCAAAGAGAGCAAACCTTTTGTGCTCGGTCTGCCGACCGGTAGTTCGCCTCTAGGCATGTACAAAGCCCTGATCGAACTCAACAAGGCAGGCAAAGTGAGTTTCCGCAATGTAGTGACGTTTAATATGGACGAGTACGTGAACCTGCCGGAAGAGCACCCGGAGAGCTATCACAGCTTCATGTGGAATAATTTCTTCAGCCATATCGACATCCGCAAAGAGAACGTGAATATCCTGAATGGTAATGCTTCAGATCTCATTGCAGAGTGCGCACGATATGAGCAGAAAATCAAAGATATCGGTGGCATCCATCTCTTCCTCGGAGGTATTGGACCGGATGGACATATCGCTTTCAACGAACCGGGTTCGTCGCTGAGCAGCCGTACCCGTAAGAAAGAGCTGACGACCGATACCATCATCGCTAACAGCCGATTCTTCGACAATGATGTCAACAAAGTGCCGAAGACTGCTTTGACGGTAGGTGTAGGAACGGTGATGGACGCCAAAGAGGTGCTGATTATGGTCAACGGTCATAACAAAGCCCGTGCGTTGCAACACGCTATCGAGGAGCCGATCAGTCATATGTGGACCGTCTCTGCGCTGCAGATGCACCAACACGGTATCATCGTCTGCGACGAGGCTGCCTGCGAAGAACTCAAAGTAGGAACGTTCAACTATTTCAAAGATATCGAGAAGAATAACCTCGATCCGAACACGCTGCTGTAATGTTAGAGATTTATAATTCATTAACCCGTCTCAAGGAGACTTTCAAGCCGCTGCACGAGGGTCATGTGGGCATGTACGTATGCGGTCCGACGGTTTACGGAGATGCGCATTTGGGACATGCCCGTCCGGCAATCACCTTCGATATCCTCTACCGCTATTTGCAGTATCTGGGCTATAAGGTGCGTTACGTCCGCAATATCACTGATGTAGGACACTTGGAGCACGATGCGGACGAAGGCGAAGATAAGATCGCTAAGAAAGCGCGCCTTGAGCAACTCGAGCCGATGGAGGTGGTGCAATACTACACCAACCGCTACCACCGCGACATGGCGGCGCTGAACGTCCTCCCGCCATCGATAGAGCCACATGCTAGCGGACATATCATTGAGCAGATTGCTTTCGTGCAGAAGATTCTCGACCGCGGCTACGCCTATGTCTCCAATGGAAGCGTCTATATGGACGTAGAGAAATATGCGAAGGATTTTCCGTATGGCAAGCTCTCCGGACGTAATCTCAACGATATCGTCACCGAGACGCGCGAACTGGATGGACAGGCAGAGAAAAAGCATAGTTATGACTTTGCCCTCTGGAAGAAGGCAAGTCCCGAGCATATCATGCACTGGCCCAGCCCGTGGAGCGAAGGTTTTCCGGGATGGCATATGGAGTGCTCTACGATGGGTACCAAGTACCTCGGTGAGCAGTTTGACATCCACGGTGGCGGTCTGGATCTGATCTTCCCGCACCACGAAGCGGAGATAGCGCAGAGCTGCGCGGCTCTGGGGCATGAGTCGGTGCATTACTGGATGCACAATAACATGATCACCATCGCCGGCAAGAAAATGGGCAAGAGTTATAACAACTTCATTACCCTTGAGCAGTTCTTCAGCGGTAAGCATGAGTTGTTGAGCAAGCCGTTTGGTCCGATGGTCATCCGTTTCTTCATCCTTCAGGCGCACTACCGCTCTACGGTGGACTTCTCGTCCGAAGCATTGAAAGCTGCAGAGAAAGGACTGCAACGTATGCAGGAAGCGTACGCAAGATTGCTGAAGATCCAACCATCCGCGGCTACCAACGTAGAGGTAAGCGGATTGCGAGATAAATGCCAAGAGGCGATGGACGACGATCTGAATACGCCGTTTGTGATTGCAGCGTTGTTTGACAGCGCAAAAGCGATTAACACCGTTTGGGACGGTAAGGGCACGATCTCTGAAGCAGATCTGAAGGAACTGCGCGAGGTATGGAAGACGTACGCGATTGATATCCTCGGTTTGCGTCTTGAAGAGCAAGGAGGAGGGGACGAGAAGATGAAGGCGTTTCACGGTGCGATCGATCTGTTGCTCGGCATCCGCCTGCAGGCAAAACAGAACAAAGACTGGGCGACTTCCGATAAGATCCGCAACGAACTCACCGCACTCGGATTCCAGATCAAAGACACCAAAGACGGCTTCGAATGGAGTATTTGAGAGAACTCTGGGAGAAATGCAACAAGAGTGTTGTAGTCGGTATAGCCGTATGCTTCTTGGGGTATTTCTGTATCAATGCGTTGGTAAAGTGTGCGAGAGAGAAAGACCAAGAGCGGTCGGTCGCAGAAGAGACCATCGCCGAAGACAGCCTCGTTTGGTACCCGGGAAGGACGTTTAGTTATAAGATCAAGTTCAACGACCTGCAGAGCAAGCAACACGAGGTAGCGAGTCGTATTGGTTTGGCGCGTCCGCCGAAAGACAGAGACGATGCCGCATCGATGCGCAAACAGCTGGTGGAGCTCAAGACGAATGAGAACTATATCGTTGACAGCCTGACGCACTCGGTGCCGTACCTCATTCCTTCTGCTGCGCGCGAGTTGGATGCCATCGGAGCAGAGTGGGCGGATGTACTGAGTAGGAACGGTCTGCCGCATTATCAGTTTTACGTCACGTCGGTACTGCGTACGCAAGAAGATATCAAGTACCTGCAAAAGAGCGGCAATATCAACTCCGTCACGCAGTCCTGTCATTGCTACGGCACAACTTTTGATCTCGCGTACATGCGATATAATAAGGTTACGCGCTCGCGTATGTACATGCACGAGGATAACTTGAAATTAGTGTTGGGGCAGGTGCTGCTGAATCATCAGCGGGCAGGAAAGATCTTCGTCAAATACGAGGCAAAGCAGAGTTGTTTTCACATTACGGTGAGGGAATAAAAAAACGGGCTTTAGCGGCCCGTTTTCTTTTTTTCTTCTTTATCGCAGACATCAACGAGACCGCAGCCTGAGCAGTCCTCCTGCTCAGGATTTTCTTTTTGGCAGTCTTCGGGATTTCGGTATCCCGATTTTTCGGTATTCCGAGCCCGTTTGGCTTTGACGCGCTCGTTGATCTCGATAAGAACGATGATAACGAGCGCCATACCTATAAATGCTATGAGAGCTTTCATGGCTCGAAATCCTCTTCTACGCGGTCTTCCTCGATGACGAGGTTGTCGATGATGAACTGCTGGCGCTCGGTGGTGTTCTTACCCATGTAGTATGCGAGCAGTTCTTTGACGTTATCTTCCTTACGGAGGTTCACTTGGTCCAGACGGATACCGTCACCGATGAAGCCCTTGAACTCATCCGGGGAGATCTCTCCGAGTCCTTTGAATCGTGTGATCTCCGGCGACTTGATCTTGGCGATCGCCGCTTGCCGCTCCTCTTCGGAGTAGCAGTAGACGGTCTGGTTCTTATCCTTGACGCGGAAGAGCGGCGTCTGGAGGATATAGACGTGCCCTTTCTTGACGAGATCCGGGAAGAACTGCAGGAAGAAAGTGAGCATCAGCAGCCTAATGTGCATGCCATCGACATCGGCATCGGTGGCGATGATGACTTTGTTATACCGTAGTTCGTCGAGTCCGTCTTCGATATTCAGCGCTGATTGCAGGCAGTTGAACTCTTCGTTCTCATAAACGACCGACTTGCTGAGCCCATAACTGTTAAGCGGTTTGCCTCGCAGCGAGAAGACCGCCTGGGTGCGTACGTCGCGACTCTTGGTGATCGAACCCGAAGCGGAGAGACCCTCGGTGATGAAGATGCAGGACTCGAGCCTCAGATCATCGTCGGCGTCCTTGGAGGACTTGACTTGCTTGGCGTCGTTGAGGTGGATCTGACAGTCCCGCAGTTTGGGGTTGTTGACGAGGTTCTTCTTCGCCCGCTCACGTGCCGCTTTGGTCACGCCGGCAATCGCCTTGCGCTCCTTCTCGGAATCTTGGATCTTTTGCAGCATAATCTCTACGGTCTGCGGCGTCTTATGGAGATAGTTGTCGAGTTGGGTCTTGACAAAATCGTTGACGAACTTATTGACGGAGATACCACCGGAAGGAGACATATCTTTGGAACCAAGTTTGACTTTGGTCTGGCTCTCGAAGACAGGCTCTTCTACATTGATGGCAATCGCTCCGACAACGCCGTTACGGATGTCTGCGAGCTCTTGATTCTTATTGAAAAACTCCTTGATGGTACGACCGATAGCCTCTCGATAAGCAGCCTGATGCGTACCGCCTTGGATGGTGTGCTGACCGTTGACGAAGGAGTAGTACTCGTCGCCGTTCTGGTCGGTGTGGGTCAGCGCTATCTCGATATCTTCGCCTTTGAGGTGGATGATCGGGTAGAGCGGCGAGACCGTCATATTCTCCGTCAAGAGGTCCAAGAGACCATTCTTCGAGGTATATTTCTTGCCGTTATAAACGAGTGTCAGGCCGGTATTGAGGTACGCGTAGTTACGCAGCAGTTCCTCGATATAGTCGTCGCGAAAATGGTAGTTCTCGAAGAGCCCTTTGCTGCTATCCGGCACGAACTCGATGATCGTACCGCGGCGTTCGGTACCGGAGTAGGGTTGAATACCTGTATCGGAAGTCAGTTTGCCCTGCGCAAACTCTGCACGACGTGTGCTGCCATCCCGGAAAGACTGTACGGCGAAGAAAGAGGACAAGGCGTTGACGGCTTTGGTACCGACACCGTTCAGACCGACGGATTTCTTGAAGGCCTTGGAGTCGTATTTACCTCCGGTATTGAGGACTGAGACCACTTCGACTAATTTTCCCAAAGGGATACCGCGTCCGTAGTCGCGCACGCGCACTTTGCCTTCCTCTACGTCCACTTCGATCACTTTGCCTTCGCCCATGCGGAACTCATCGATAGAGTTATCTATCGACTCCTTAATGAGGACGTAGATACCGTCATCGGAGTGACTGCCGTCGCCTAACTTACCGATGTACATACCCGGACGTCGCCGGATATGTGACATGTCATCGAGGTGAATAATGTTCTCGTCGCCGTACGAAACGGCTGCCAAATTTATTTCGTTTTCTTCTGCCATAAGTCAATAATATATGCTTTCGCTGCCTCGTACTCGTTAGGGATGATGCCGTCGAGGATGGCATCTTTGACAGCAGCTTTGAGTTCGCCTACTAACGAACAAGGTTCGAGATGGAACATCTCCATGATCTCATCGCCTTTGACAGGCGGTTGGAAATTGCGGATTCGGTCTCGCTCCTCCAGCTCAATCATCTTCTGCCGCACGAGTTGGTAGTTCTGATGGTACCGCTCCACTTTCTGCTCATTGCGGGAGGTGATGTCTGCGTCGCAAAGAAGCATCAGATCGTCGATGTCGTCTCCTGCTTCAAAGAGCAACCGCCGTACTGCGGAGTCGGTCACGGTGTCCTCGATGAGGTTGATGGGGCGCATATGCAGATCCACCATCTTCTTGACGTACTCCATCTTCTCATTGAGCGGCAGTTTCATCTTCGCAAAGATCTTCGGTACCATCTTCGCTCCGAGGTAGTTATGGTTACGGAAAGTCCATCCTGCCTGCGGGTCCCATTGCTTGGAGCGCGGTTTGCCGATGTCGTGCAGTAGGGCTGCCCAACGGAGCCAAAGTTTGTCGGAGGTCTCTGCTACGTTGTCCAGCACTTTGAGGGTGTGGTAAAAGACGTCTTTGTGTCCGCGGCCTTCTTTCACTTCGACACCTTTGAGAGTGGCTAATTCCGGGAAGATAAGCGGTAAGAGACCTGTCTTGTCCAGCAGGATCCATCCTTCGGAGGGTCTGCGGGAGAGCATGATTTTGTTCAGTTCCTCTGCGATGCGCTCCTTGGTGATGATACGTATGCGTTCCTTATTACGCGCGATAGCGTCGAAAGTCTCGCCATCGAGGTTGAAACCTAATTGCGTAGCAAACCGCACGGCGCGCATCATGCGTAAGGGGTCGTCCGAGAAAGTGATATCCGGGTCGAGGGGTGTTTTGATGATACAGCGTTCGAGATCGCCTATGCCGTCAAAGGGGTCTAATAGTTCACCGTAACGGTCTTTGTTGAGGCAGATTGCCATGGCGTTGATGGTGAAGTCGCGGCGGTTCTGGTCCTCCTCCAAGGTACCATCTTCGACGATGGGGTTACGGCTGTCACGCGTGTAACTCTCCCGCCGAGCACCAACGAACTCCAGTTCCATCCCGTTCTTCTTCTTCACCTGCGCGGTCCCGTAGGTCTTGAAGACCGCCAGATGGGCACCCTTGCCAAGCCGTTTGGCTACGGCTTCTGCCAACGAGATACCGGATCCAACCACCACGATGTCAATATCATCCGAGGGACGATGGAGAAACAAGTCTCGCACCCATCCACCGATGACATAACATTCCAAACATAAGCGATCCGCTTCTTCGCCTACCAGGTGAAGGATAGGATTTTCTATTTTTGAGTCCGAAATACGCATATTTTGTAAAATCGGGTGCAAAATTACAAAAAAAAAATGAAAAATGCAAGAATAATTTGTGTATATCAAAAAAATGTTGTACTTTTGCAGGCTTTTTCGAGTAAAAAGCACGTCATTAGTATTAACCCGGGCAAGGATTCGCGTAATCCACGGCCCATAAAACCAACAAAAGAAATGGCAACAAAAATTCGTTTGGCTCGTTATGGTCACAAAGACTATGCTTTCTACCACATCGTAGTAGCAGACAGCCGCTCGCCGCGTGACGGCAAGTACATTGAGCGTCTTGGCTCGTTCAACCCGAACACTAATCCTGCAACCGTAATCCTCAATTTTGAGCGTGCGTTGTACTGGGTAGGCGTAGGTGCACAGCCGACAGACACCGTACGTACGATCCTCTCTAACGAGGGTGTACTGCTTTGCAAACACCTGCAAGGAGGCGTAGCAAAGGGTGCTTTCAGCCAGGAAGAGGCTCAGAAGCGTTTCGACGCTTGGAAGGCTCAGAAGGACGCTAAGGCTGGTAAGATCAGCCAAGCAGAGGCAGACAAGAAAGCTGCTGCTGCAAAAGCTCTTCTTGCTCAAGAGGTAGAGACCAACAAGGCCAAAGCTGCAGCTATCGCAGAGAAACGTGCTGCTGCGGCTGCAGAGCTCGCAGCTGCTGCACAGGAGGCTGCTCAAGAAGCTGCTGCCGCTGAGGCAGAGGCTAAGGGCGAAGAGGCTCCCGCAGAGGCTGAAGCTTAAAAATCGGAATATCGATATATCGACATATCGAAATACCGAAGAAAAAGAAGTCCAGAACGTAAGTTGTGGGCTTTTTTTGTGCTCTTTCATTCGTTAATTCGCGAAACTTTTTACTTTTATTTGCATATATGCAAAAATTGTTGTATCTTTGCACACTTTTATGGGCAATCTATAGATGAGTTGTGGGATATTTAACATAAAGGAACGCGAATCAAATGCGGAATTATTAAGAATTCTGTGTATCTTTGCAATTCTATTGCATCATTTTTGTATTCACGCTTTATATCCGGAAATAGTGCCCCTTGATATGGTCGGTAAA
>CALZRN010000076.1 GCA_945828585.1 uncultured Bacteroidales bacterium
AGCATCTGCCTTACAAGCAGAGGGTCTGCGGTTCGAATCCGTAAACGCCCACAACGAAGAGACCAATAAGGTCTCTTTTTTTGTAGTAACGTTACGTAGTGGTCGCGATGAGGTCGCGGGCAGGTCGCGGGATTGGACTCACTTTTTTCTCAAATTATGCGCTATTTTTTGCGGAAAAATACATTTTTATTTGCGTATGTGCAATTTTTGTAGTACCTTTGTAGCCTAATTGGAAATTAGGCTTGAGATGATTACATTTATTGTAGCGTTGATTGTATTGGTGGTAGGGTTCTTTACGTACGGGACCTTGGTGGAGAAGATTTTCGGCATCGAGCCCGAGCGCAAGACTCCTGCGCTGACGAAGACGGATGGTGTGGATTTTGTGCCGATGGCACCGTGGCGAATCTTCCTGGTTCAGTTTCTGAATATCGCAGGTCTGGGACCTATCTTCGGTGCGATTATGGGTATTTTCTATGGTCCGGCGGCGTTTCTATGGATTGTGTTCGGTACGATCTTTGCCGGTGGTGTACATGATTATTTGAGCGGAATGTTGTCCATCCGCAAAGGCGGCGTGTCGCTGCCGAATATTATTGGCGACGAGTTGGGCAAAGGCACCGGACTAAAGATGTTCATCCGTATTCTGACCTTGGTATTGCTGATTCTGCTGACGACGACTTTTTTAAGCGGACCGGCTACATTGTTACAAGGCCTGGCAGGCTTGGGCACCATGGATTTTCAGGGACGGATGATACCTATCGTATGGGTATTGATAATTTTTGGATACTATTCATTGGCTACGGTACTTCCTGTGGATAAACTGATTGGTCGATTCTATCCTATTTTCGGCGGCATCCTTCTGTTTATGGGCTTAGGCATCATGGTTGTGATGTTAGGATGGCATAGTAGCGAGATGCCGGAGGTTTTTGACGGTTTGCAGAACCGGCAGACGAACGGATTGCCGCTCTTTCCGATGATGTTCGTGAGTATCGCTTGCGGTGCTATTTCGGGTTTTCACGGGACCCAGAGTCCTATCATGGCTCGTTGCGTGACGAACGAGCGTCAAGGGCGTTGGATCTTCTACGGCGCGATGGTAGCGGAAGGTATCTTGGCATTGATCTGGGCCGCGGCAGCGGGTACGTTCTTTGCGGATCCGGAGAAAGGTTTGTACGGCATTGACGGTCTGCAGGCTTTTGCCGCGCAACACCCGGGAGAGAATATCGCTGCGCTGGTGATTGACAAAGTGAGCCGCAGCTGGTTGGGTACTATCGGTGGCATCTTAGCGATTGTGGGCGTCATCGCCGCGCCTATCACGAGCGGCGACACGGCGCTCCGTAGCGCACGACTGATTGTAGCGGATTTCCTGAAATGGGACCAGAAGCCCATTCCGAAGCGACTGATAATCGCGTTGCCGTTGTTCCTTTGTGTTTTCGGCATGGTGTTTGTGGATTTCAATATCGTCTGGCGCTATTTCGCATGGACGAACCAGACCTTAGCGGTCTTCACTCTGTGGGCGGGAACGTGTTGGCTGTATAAAAAGGGACAAAGTGACCAAGTACAAAGTACAAAGTACCGTTTCGGGTACTTGATTGCGCTGATACCGGCGTTATTTATGACGATGGTTTGCAGCAGTTATATTCTCATTGCGCCGGAAGGTCTGCATATCGCCCCGGAAAAACGCATCATCGGTTATGTCATCGCCGGATTGGTAACTATCGGATGTATGTTTGGATTTATCGTCTGGGCGAAGAGGATGAGAGTAGAAAGTAGAAAGTAGAAAGACCGCTACGCTCAAAGTAGAAAGTAGAATGATTACGAGTGCGAAATATATTATCTCGAGTCCGGACGTGAAGGAATGCCCGCAGAGCGGGTTGCCGGAGTATGCGTTTATCGGGCGAAGCAATGTAGGCAAATCGAGTCTGATCAATATGCTTTGCCATAACCCGAAGTTGGCGAAGACAAGTCAGAAGCCGGGAAAGACCTTGCTGATCAACCATTTTGAGGTAACAACAACCCCACCCCAACCCTCCCCACAAGGGAGGGAGAAAGGGACGTCCCAGACGTGGCATTTGGTGGATTTGCCGGGATACGGATACGCGCAAGCGGGACAGAAACAAAGGGAGGCGCTGAAACGGATGATCGAGCGGTACTGCCTGCTGCGGGAGCAGTTGGTATGTCTGTTTGTGCTGATCGACTGCCGGCACGAGGCGCAGAAGATTGATCTGGAGTTTATGGCATGGCTGGGCGAGAACGGTGTGCCGTTTGCGATTGTCTTTACGAAAGGCGACAAGTTAGGAAGAGTGGTATTAAAGGACAAAGTGACAAAGTACAAAGAACGATTATTGGAGGAATGGGAAGAGTTGCCGCCGATTTTTGTGACTTCGTCAGAGACTAAATTAGGAGGAGATGAGCTAACCTCCTATATAGAGGAGGTGACCGCTTCGCTGAAAGAGTAAAGACCGCTACGCTCAAAGAGTAAAGACCGCTACGCTCAAAGTAGAAAGTAGAAAGACCGCTACGCTCAAAGACAAAAGACTAAAATGCACAAAAACTTAAAAATAGTACATTTGTGGGTGTTGCTCTTTTTGAGCACGTTTTCTTTGTACGCGCGCACGGCACGCGTATATGGGTACGTGGTGGATCAGGACAATGTGGGAATCGAATTGGCAAATGTGGCGGCGTGGACAGCCCCCCAGCCCCCTGAAGGGGGAGAGGAAAGCCGGAAGTTATTAGGCGGAACGGCGACGAACAAGAACGGTTATTACGAATTGATTTTAGAAGAGGCGGACACGGTGGTGTTAAACTTCTCGATGATCGGTTATACCTCAGTTCAGCAACGCATCATCGACCTCCAAGAGGTGTTGAATATCAACGTGCAGATGCTGACGGACGAACAGATGCTGACGGAGATAGAGGTGCGCGGCATCAAACATACGCAGGGCACGATGGACCGCATCGACGCATCGACGACGCGCGTCATGCCGGACGCCACGGGCGGTTCGATAGAGAGTCTGCTGATCACTTTTGCGGGTGTGAGCCAGACGAATGAGTTGAGCAGCCAGTATAACGTCCGCGGCGGATCGTTTGACGAGAACTCCGTTTATGTCAACGGTATCGAGATCCACCGTCCGCTACTGATCCGCAGCGGGCAACAGGAGGGTTTGAGTTTTGTCAATCCGGAAATGGTGGAGAACGTGCATTTCTCAGCCGGCGGTTACGGAGCGCAGTACGGCGATAAGATGTCGTCGGTACTGGATATCACGTATAAACGCCCGCAGGCATTTGAGGCGAGTATCAGCGCAAGTCTCCTCGGTGCGCAGTTGTATGTGGGGCACGGCGACAGCACGTACAGCCAGATGCACGGACTGCGATACAAGACCAGCAAATATATGTTAGGCGGCCTGGCGACGAGCGGCAATTATCAGCCGACGTACATTGATTACCAGACGTATATTACTTGGAAAGTCGAAAGTCGAAAGATGCCGTGGACGATGTCGTTTCTGGGCAACGTGAGCCAGAATGACTACCGCTTCACTCCAGACAGTTTGAGTGAGTCATTCGGCGGACAGAACGCGAAGAACCTCTCCATTTATTATGAGGGTCAAGAGAAAGACCGCTTCCTGACGGCTTTTGCAGCGCTGAGCGCGAAAGGCAGGTATATAATCGAAAATCGAAAGTCGAAAGACGAAAGACCTTCAGAGATAGAGATAGGGTTTGACGCCAGCGGGTTCTATACCAACGAGCGGGAGAATTTCGATATCACAGGCGAGTACGTGCTTTCGAATGCGCCGGCAGGAGAGATCACCGATGCTTTGGGAACGGGACTCTTTCATCAACACGCACGCAACAGCCTGGAGGCCGGTGTGATTACGGTGGCTCATTCGGGAAGCTGGCATAGCGGCAATAACGACTTGAAATGGGGCGTGAGCGGCCAGGCGGAACTGATCCGGGATCATATCAGCGAATGGGAATGGCGCGATTCGGCGGGTTATTCGCTGCCGAATGACGGCACATCGATGGAGTTGTATTATGCACTTCGCGGAGACAGTGCGATGCGCTCGGCGCGTGTACAAGGATACATTCAAAACGAACATCGCTGGCACACGCGCTCCGGGCAATGGATATTGACGGTCGGCGGCCGGTTGCAATGGTGGAGCTGGAACAACGAGGTACTCCCCTCTCCGCGTGCATCGGTGGAATGGATCCCCGGATGGAAACGCGACTTATGTTTCCGTTTGGCAACGGGTCTGTACTATCAGGCGCCGTTCTACAAGGAGTTGCGCGACACAGTGACCGACGCGCTCGGCGTGACGCGTATCCAACTCAACAAAGACCTTCGCGCACAGCGTTCGGTACACGTCGTCTTAGGCGGAGACTACTATTTCCGCGCATGGGGACGGCCGTTCAAACTGACGGCGGAAGGCTATTACAAGTACATCGACCGAATGGAGAGTTATACGGTGGACAATGTGCGGGTACGGTATTCGGGGCGCAATGACTCGCAGGGCTACGCCGGCGGTCTGGATCTGAAGCTCTACGGCGAGTTGGTTCCGGGCGCAGACAGCTGGATCTCATTCAGCACGATGGTGGCGCGTCAAAGGCTGTTGGGTTCAAGCCTGTGGATTCCGAGCCCCACGGAGCAGCGGTACAACTTCTCGATGCTCTTCCAAGACTACATACCGCGATTGCCGCAGTTGAAATTCCACCTGAAGATGCAGTTCTCGGAAGGCCAGCCATACTACGCGCCGCGTAATAACCAGGCTTGGGGCCGAATGCCGACTTACAAACGTATCGACATAGGCGCAACTTATACCTTCAATGCGCAGACCGCTAAGTTTATGCGCGCGCCAAGCGCCAAACATGTCAAACAATGGGCAATCCAGTTTGAGGTGTTCAACCTCGTGGGATGGCGCAACGTGAACTCGTATTTCTGGGTAGCTGACGCTTACGGCGCACAATGGGCCAGCCCGAACTACCTGACGGGAAGACGGTATAACCTCAAGGTCACTGTGGACCTGAGGTAAAAAGATAATTGATAATTGAAAATAAATATATATGGCAGAAGAACTAACCCCGATGATGAAGCAGTTCCGCGACATTAAGACGCAGTATCCGGACGCGATGCTGTTGTTCCGTTGCGGGGATTTCTATGAGACATATGCAGAGGATGCCGTGAAGGCGTCGAAGATCCTGAATATCACGCTGACGCACCGCTCCAACGGCGGTTCGTCCGCTGCGCAGGTTTTAGAGATGGCCGGTTTTCCGTTCCATGCCTTGGATACGTACCTTCCGAAACTCGTTCGCGCGGGACTACGGGTCGCTATCTGTGACCAGCTGGAGGATCCCAAACTAACGAAGAAACTGGTCAAACGCGGTGTGACGGAGTTAGTGACACCCGGTGTGAGCTACTCGGACACCACCCTCACGCAGAAGGAGAACAACTGGGTGGCATGTCTTCATTTCGACAAACATGTCATCGGTGTGGCATTTCTGGATATATCCACCGGAGAGTTCCTCGCGGGCCAAGGAGAGAATGACTATATCGACAAACTGCTGACGAATTTTGCGCCAAAAGAGGTATTGTACCTGCGCGGACGGAAGAACGATATCGAGAACCTGTTCGGCTCCAAGTTCTTCACCTTTGAGTTGGAAGACTGGATGCTTGTGGAATCGACGGCGCGCGAGCGTTTGCAGAAACTCTGGGGTGTTAGTTCGCTCAAGGGATTCGGTCTGGAGAAGATGCCGGCCGGCGTGACTGCAGCAGGTGGAATACTCATGTATCTGGACATGACGCAACACCTGCAGACAGGTCATATACAACACCTTAGCCGCATCGAGGAAGACAAATACGTATGGCTGGACAAGTTCACAATCCGGAACCTGGAACTGTTAGGCGGTCAGACGGCAGAGAGCCGGACGCTATACGAGATCATCGACCGGACGATCACGCCGATGGGCGGAAGAAAGTTACATCAATGGATGGCTTTCCCGCTGAAGGAAGTACGGCTGATACGTAACCGCCAGACGGTCGTCGAGCACCTCTTTAAGAACCCCGAAGCGCGCGAGACGATCCGTGAAGCGTTAGGACAAGTAGGCGACTTGGAGCGTATCGTCAGCAAAGTGTCCACCGGCCGTATCGGTCCGCGGGAGATGGTACAACTCGGTCGTGCGCTACGGGCAGTCAAACCGATCAAAGAGGTCTGTGAAGCCGCTACAGATAATCCCTATCTGTCGCTCATGGGCGAAGAGTTAGACCCCTGCACAGAGATGCGGTGCCGCATCGAGCGAGAGATAGTGCCCGATCCGCCGATTGCACAAGGCCGGCCGAACATCATCGCCCGTGGCGTAGATACTGAACTGGACGAGTTACGCGCCATCCAGTCGGACGGCAAGAACTACCTCCTGCAGATTCAGCAACGCGAGATAGAGCGAACGGGTATTTCGAGTCTGAAGATAGGCTATAACAACGTCTTCGGCTACTATCTGGAGGTCCGTAACACCTATAAAGAGCAAGTGCCGGCGGAATGGATCCGCAAGCAGACACTCGTCAACGCAGAGCGGTATATCACCGATGAACTCAAGACCTACGAGGAGAAGATCACCTCTGCCGAGGAGCGGATACAGATCATCGAGAACAGGCTCTATCAGGAGTTGATGTTAGCGCTCAGCGAGTGGGTTCCGCAGATGCAACTGAACGCAAACGTACTGGCGCAGTTAGATTGCCTGCTGTCGTTTGCAACGGTGGCAGCAGAGAACCGATACGTGTGTCCGGACATCAACGACAGCCTCGTCATCGACATCCGCCAGGGACGCCATCCCGTCATCGAGCAACAGCTGCCGCCGGGAGAGCAATACGTCGCCAACGACGTGCTGCTGGACAATAATGGCCAGCAGATCATCATCATTACCGGACCCAACATGGCCGGTAAATCGGCACTCTTGCGACAGACGGCATTGATCGTCCTGATGGCGCAGATGGGTTCGTTCGTACCCGCCGACAGTGCGTCGATAGGTATCGTGGATAAGATATTCACCCGCGTCGGGGCGTCGGATAATATCTCCCTCGGCGAATCAACTTTTATGGTGGAGATGAACGAAGCCGCCTCGATTCTGAATAACCTCTCCGAGCGGAGTCTGGTTCTTTTCGACGAGTTGGGCCGCGGCACCAGCACGTACGACGGCATCTCCATCGCCTGGGCGATTGTGGAGTACATCCATGAGAACCGCGGACATGCCAAGACCCTTTTCGCCACCCATTACCACGAGCTGAACGAGATGGAGAAGACTTTCGACCGTATCCGCAACTATAACGTCTCCGTGCGTGAGGTGAACGGCAAGGTGATCTTCCTGCGCAAACTCGTACGCGGCGGCAGTGAGCATAGTTTCGGTATTCACGTAGCTAAATTAGCAGGCATGCCGGCATCTATTGTCGATCGCGCGAACCAGATCCTCGCAGACCTGGAGCGCGCTGCCAAGAACGGCGACATCGCCAAACCGATTGAGCATATCGGCGAGTCGAGGGAAGGTATGCAACTGAGTTTCTTCCAACTCGACGACCCCGTCCTAGAGCAGATCCGCGACGAAGTCAAGAGTCTGGATATCAATAACCTCACGCCGTTGGAGGCACTCAATAAACTATCCGAAATAAAACGATTAGTAGGAGGTAAATAATATGAAGAACTACAAGTGGACCAAAGCACGTATCTTCCGTTGGACCTTAGGTATCTCCGGATGGGTATTCTGCATGATTATGGCCTTTGTCATCGAGCAATACTACCGCTGGGAGGTAAGTAACTTCGTCTCCCGCGACGGCGAACCGCATACCTATAACATCTATGAAGGAACGAGTATTGACTCGTTGATGGCGATGATAGAAGAGGATTATGAGATCGGCGCTGACGCGGATCTGAAGATGCACATGCGTATCCTTCTCTTCCGTTACCCGGAACCGGGCCACTATGTGCTGCCGGCGAAGATCGGTGACCGCGAGCTCATTGAGACCTTCAAATACGGCCGCCAGACGCCGGTGCGTATCACCTGGAATCACTATGTTAGGACACGTGAAGAACTCGCCGGCAAAGTGACTACGCACCTGAAGATGGACAGCACTACCCTTCTTAGGTTGCTGGAAGACGATGCTTTCCTTGCGCCGTACGGCTTCAATCGTGAGACCAGCCGCTGCCTCTTTATCCCCAACACCTACGAGGTTTACTGGAATATCACCGAGGAGCAGCTTTTCGACCGGATGATGCGTGAATATAACCGTTTCTGGAACGACACCCGTCGCGCAAAAGCGGATTCTATTGGCCTCACGCCGGTGGAGGTATGTATCGTTGCATCAATCGTGGAAGGCGAGAGTCATAACAAACAGGAACTGCCTCTCATCGCCAGCCTGTACCTCAACCGCGTGCATAAGAACATGCCGCTGCAAGCTTGTCCGACCATCAAATATGCAGTGGGTGATTTCAAACTCCGCCGCATCCTGTACAGCCATCTGAATGTCGATTCGCCTTACAATACCTATAAGAACCCCGGTCTGCCCCCGGGACCTATCCGTTGTCCGGCACCGGAGACGATGGATATTGTACTCAATGCGCCCAAGACCGATTACCTATATATGTGCGCAAGCCCTGAGCTGAATAACACGCATATCTTCTCCTCGACCTACAGCAGTCACGCCGCCGCAGCGCGCCAGTACCGCCACACGTTGGATACCATCCACTGGGTCAATGACCAGATGGTAAACAACCAGATGATAAATGAATAAATGCCATGATTTGGGACAATAACGAAGATATCCGCTTAGTGGAGTGCGAGAATAACAAACGCGCTATCCAACGCCAACTCAACGCCTGTCGCGAGGAGAGGCGGCCGTACGTCTTTGTCACGCCAACGATGACTATCAAACCTCTCAGGCGGCTGTTAGTACCGGTTTCGATGCTGGAGGAGGAGACCTACAAAGCGGAGATATGTACCTATCTGGCGCGTAAGACGGGCGCACATATCATCCTTCTGCAGGCCAATGACTACGGCTCACATGCGCGGCAGAATGTCAACCGCATCGTCACACATATCAACGCCGTGGCGCAACGAAGCGAAGAACCAATATCGTACGAAATAGTTCAAGCCCGCAAGGACTCCTTCTCACTTATTCAGGAAGCGGCAGAGCGGCAACGGGATTTTCAACACGACTTGCTGATCCTAACCGCCAGCAGAGACTATGGGCTGGACGATATTCTCTTCGGGCCGCCTGAACGAAAAGCCATTCAACGGGCTTTGGTACCTGTGATGTTGATAAATCCAAGAGAAGATTTGTTTTCCCTATGCGATTAGCAGCATTTTGACACAAAAGCACTGCGGTGCACCTCATTTTGTCAACTAAATTTTACAATTTTAAGATTTTTAACACTTTTTTGCAAAAACATTTGGTCATATCGTCAAAAAGCAGTACTTTTGCATCGTGTTTTTCATGGTATTAGATTTAAGGTTAAATGAAAAGATTGGGTTGTCGGGAGACAACCTTCTTTTTTTGCACTTTAGCGCAACAAAAGGTTACACTTGTGGAGACCTTCTTTTTTTTTGTAAAAAAATGCAAAAAAATTTGCGTATGTCAAAAAAAAGCAGTACCTTTGCACTCGCTTTTGAATCGATGGCATTGTGATGCCAAGAAAAAACGCTTCTAAGCGCTTTTGAATTTTAAGCACAGAACATTTATTCGCACAAGCGCGAGGAGAGATGGGTGAGTGGCTTAAACCAACAGTTTGCTAAACTGTCGTACGGGTA
>CALZRN010000077.1 GCA_945828585.1 uncultured Bacteroidales bacterium
AAACAAGAAATCATATATGAAAAACGAAGTTAATCGCACCCTCGTGGTTAAGAAGAACAAGAAGATTTTTCTGATTGCAATTGCATGTTTACTGGCGACTGCCGTATGGAGTCAAACTAATTCTTTTAGTGCTGCAGAAATCGTGGCGGGCACAACAAAAGGTGCAGTTACAGCCAATGTAAACACATTTGCCGTAAAACAACGTGCACAAATATGCAAAACTGGTTCTCAATCCACAAAAGTAGATGTAGTAGAAGGAAATAGTTCTGCTTCTGGCGTAGATGAGAAATACGTCCAGATTCAATCTACAGCCCAAATATCCAGATTGTATTTGCACGCCACTTATAATGCCAGCGGTAGTGGAAAAAAGATGGTATTTGCTTATTGGGGAGAAGGAGTAACTCCCACCATTGACAATGTATTGTCCGCAGAACTTGTCACATTCCCGGGATATGACGGCTCCTGCGATGCCAATTATGTAGATGTAACCCCTCCTGCCGGAGCTCGAACTGTTCGTATATATCGCCAGTTAAAAAACTTTGACGGAACGGGCTATAAAAAAGGGACGAACTGGGGTGATAACACTACATTTTTTATTGTAGACATAGATGTAACGGCCGGTCCAGCACCTGCTTCGACAGATGCCACATTAAGTGATTTGCAGGTTGGTGGAGTAACGATTGACGGATTCTCTTCTTCTGTCACAAACTATACTTACACCATCCCGGCAACAGCTACCTCGATGCCATCCGTCACGGCCACCAAGCACGACAGCAAAGCTTCGGATCCTGTTATCACACAAGCGTCCATGCCAAGTGTCGGTAATCCAACTCAGGCTACAGTGGTGGTAACAGCCGAAGATGGTACAACAACTCAGACTTACACGATTACATTTACCCGTGCAGAATTGTCCCATGATGCCACCCTCAGCGCCATTATGGTAGATGGTACAGCAATCTCCGGTTTTGTACCCGCCACAAAGGATTATACAGTTAGTATACCATACAGTCAGACAACTATTCCTGTAGTAAGTGCGACTGTTAATTTTGCAGCTGCTACACATGTCGTGACACAGGCTACCAGCGTAACGGGTTCTGCTTCCATTCTTGTGACCGCAGAGGATGGCACGACCCAGGATACGTATACCATCACGTTCCAGAAGGCGGCACCTTCTACCGATGCCACACTCAAAAGCCTTTCTTATAATGGGACAGCGATTCCCTCTTTCTCCTCTACTCAAACGACATACACCGTTCAACTTCAATCAGGTAGTGCGCTTCCTGTTCTGGCCGGTGAAACGACACATGCCTTTGCCACGATTGCTTATCAGCAGATTAGTAGTTTGAGTGGCAATGCTACTGCTACCGTAACGGCAGAAGACGGCACAACCACTAAAACATATACCGTTACTTTCAAGGAAGTTACAGGTCCTCCGGTACCTGCCACAAATTTGACCTTGCACGTACCGGAGACCTACGAAGCAAAAGAGATTGCAGGTGGTTACGATGGTACGCTTAGTGTTCACAACGCACGCGAATACGAGGTGTACTATGGCTCATACATGGATGGAGACGCACTTTCCATTACGGTTACGCCGGGACAGAAACAAGCCGGCATTACGACTTCTATCAGCAAAACAAGCTTCAAAGCTGCAGACGGCTGGTTCGAAGGAAAGGCTGTCGGTGGCAAATCCAACTACACGTTTACGGATTTGGATGAGTTCAAAGCAGGATCCGGAGCTTTGCATAAATTGGGAAATGGTGACGAATACGTCTTCCACATCCAGGGATACGACCAATTCTCCCTTATGGGAAAAGATAATAACGCCGATCCTTCCAAAGGAAGACATCTGGAGGTTTACGTGGACAATATATTACAAACCATGTCCCTCTCCACCTCTCACACCATCAGACGATTTGACATCTCTACCGGAGAACATATTATCAAAGTCAAAGCTATTCATGATGGAAACAGCAAAAGCGAAATCAGCGGTTTCTCGCTACGTGTATCCCAAGAGCCTCGTACCAAGTGGCTCAAGGGTAATGACTCGACTCAGACGGTAATGCAAACGACTGCTATTCAGCCCGTTGTATATACTACTAAATACAATAATATCCCCGGAGCAGAGACACGTTTGCTTTGGCTCGGTTCCGAAGCTACGGGTATCAGTCTGACGAAAAAAGCCGGTTCCATCAGCGACACCTTGACGCTTGGCGGTATTGCTAATTGCCCAACCGGTGAATACAACTATGCTGTGGTTGCCTATTATAACGGCGCGGAAAAGAACCGCGTGCTTGGTAAATTCTATGTTAAATCGGATATCAAGAGTGTTACATCTACCAATGCTACTGTTTATCAGAACGAGGAGATGGACCAAATCGAGTTCAAATACTACGCACTCTCTGCTGAGAATGTTACTTTGACTTGGACCGGCACCACACCTGCGGGTATAACCGGAAACGGGAATAACGGTACGTACCTCATCGGCGGCACGCCGACGCAGACAGGCGAGTACGCTTATTCGATCACCGTAGAAGGCGCAGACACCACCATTACCGGCAAAATAACCGTCCGTGAGTTGGATTACGGCACTAATCCTGTTCTATACCTCTACAAGAATGAGAACGCGTACGAGTCTGACGGAGTGCGCAATTATCTAAAGAACAATGGATGGAACCCCATTGAACGAAAGGCGAAAAAGGATGGCCTGCGCCCCGACGATCAGTATGCCGTTTATAAGTTGGTGGTGATCTCAGAAGACGTTGATGCCAACAACCCGGAAGTACAGCGGATTATCCAAGAGAATGGCGCTAAACAGCCGGTATTAAACCTGAAAGGCTTTACATACGCAAAGGGCGAAGGACTGCTTGGTTGGGGAGATCCCAGCAACGGCGCTATTGACTCTACTAAAAACTCCAAAACTAAAGGTACCAAGATTAAAATCCAGCATGCTGATCACCCGATTTTCAAGAACATTAGCAATATAAAAGAAGGTGATGAGATTTCTATCTTGAGCAACTACGCGCTACAGGGTGTTATGCCGATTGCTATTGACATGCAATACATCACAGACCAGACGCTTTGTATGGGTACTGCGCCTATTCGTAAGAATACGCTGAATGGTTATTATGACGAAGGAGAATGGGTGGCTGCTATCCATGAGATACTTCCTTCTGCACGAGGCGGAAAGAAATATATCTGCTTGCCTCTTGCACGCAACGTCACCCTTACTACTACCGGCGAGCGTCTGATTAAGGGCATTGTAGATTACCTGATTAGTCCAACGCCGACCACGATCACAGCCCCGGATCTGCTGATTACCGGATTCTCTGTGAAGGATAGTAAGAACAACGAGTATGCGGCAACGATAGACCAAACAGAACACACAATCACGCTGCGTCTGACGCCGGAAGAGTACCAAGCTCTGGATAGCTTAAAAGAAGCTAAGCCAATAATCACTCATCCGAACTACACAAGTGTTGATCCTGCTTCAGGCGAGGAGGTGAAATTGACGTACGCTTATCTCAGACCGCAGAAGTACATCATTACGGACTTCATCAACAAGAACGTTTATGACTTCATTCTCGAGCTCTATAACCCGCAACAAGGCATAGAGGAAGTATATGAGGCCGGACAATGGGTGAATATATACGACATCTACGGTCGCAAAGTTAGTACTACCAACGAAGATATCTATACAATGGAGCTGCCGCACGGGATGTACATCATCGTGACAGAAAGCGGCAACACGATAAAAATAATGAAGTAAGTATGCGTACAGAAAACGAATTAGAGGGGGTAACGCTGCTCGGAAACCAACACGTCCAATATAGCGATAATTATAACCCCGACGTATTGGAGACGTTCCCGAACAAACACCCCGAGAACGAATATCTAGTCACTTTCGATTGTCCGGAGTTCACCACTTTGTGCCCCAAAACCGGACAACCGGATTTCGGACATATCTTCATCAGTTATATCCCGCGTGAGCGGATGGTCGAGAGCAAGAGTCTCAAGCTCTACCTCTTCTCCTTCCGTAACCACGGAGATTTTCATGAGGATTGCGTCAACATCATCATGAAAGATCTCGTCAAATTGATGGATCCGAAATACCTGGAGGTCATCGGCTATTTCATGCCCCGCGGCGGAATAAGCATCTTCCCCTTTGCTAACTACGCCGACGAAGATCACCAGGAACTCAAAGCGCAACGCCTCCGCGAACAGTTCACTAATAATACTAGAGCGACTAGATAGACTAGAACAACTAGATAGACTATAACAACTAGAAAAACGTATGAAAGATACACTTATCGTTTTATCCGGTGGATTAGACTCCACCACGATGCTTTATGAATATCAATACCGCATCGGGATGGCGGTCTCCTTCCATTACGGCAGCAATCATAATGACCGTGAGTTAGAGTTTGCCAAGCTGCATTGTGAACGCTTAGGCATTCCTCATCTGGTAATCCGTTTGCCGTTCATCAAACAGTTCTTCAAGAGCTCGTTACTCGATGGAGCGGACGCTATTCCTGAAGGAAACTACGACGAAGAGAATATGAAATCCACCGTCGTTCCCTTCCGCAATGGAATCATGCTCTCCATCGCTGCCGGCATTGCTGAGAACAACAAGATGCAGTACGTCATGCTCGCTAACCACGCCGGCGACCACGCTATTTATCCGGATTGTCGGCCGGAGTTTGTGGAGGCGATGAATAATGCGATTCATTTTGGTACTTGGAACGGCGTTCAACTGCTGACACCCTATACCAAACTGACTAAAGCAGAGATAGCCAGCAAAGGCAAAGAACTGAATATCGATTATTCGGAGACCTGGAGTTGCTACAAAGGCGGCGAACATCATTGTGGCGTTTGCGGTACTTGTCGCGAGCGCAAGGAAGCACTTGCGCAAGCAGGGATTGAAGATAAAACAATCTATGATTGTTAATGATGGATTAATTAAATAATGAATTGATGTATTACGTAGAGAAAAGAATAGAGATCTCGGCGGCACATAACTTAATGTTGTCGTACGAAAGTAAATGCGAAGACCTGCATGGGCATAATTGGATCATTGTGGTATATTGCAAAGCCAAAGAGCTCAACCAAGATGGTATGGTAACCGACTTCACGCATATAAAGAAAGTCGTTAAAGAGACTTTTGACCATAAATATATCAACGAAGTGCTGGACATCAATCCTTCGGCAGAAAACATGGCTCGCTGGATCTGCGACCACGTGGAGAACTGCTACAAGGTCTCAGTCCAAGAGAGCGAGGGCAACACCGCCATCTATGAGAGAGACTAGGAGACTAGGGGACTAGAAAACTAGGAAGAAAAGATGTACAAAGTTAACGAAATATTCTACACCTTACAAGGCGAAGGAGCGCACAGCGGCATTCCCGCTGTGTTTGTTCGCTTTAGCGGCTGTAATCTGCGTTGCCCTTGGTGCGACACAGAGTTTGCAGAATATTCCGAAATGACGGCAGAGGAGATTGTCAAAGAGGTCCAAGATCTGTACGACGTTCCCAATGAGCGGCATAAGATGTGCGTACTCACCGGCGGTGAACCATCTCTGCAGGTGGACGAAGCTTTGATAGAGGCATTGCACCAAGCGGGATTCTATATCTGTATCGAGACAAACGGCACACGTCCTTTACCTAAAGGCATCGATTGGATTACCTGCTCGCCAAAGATGAAGGCCTCCCCCCACCCCCTCCCTAAAGGCGGGGGAGATATTCCAACACATTTGGCGTTAACACAAGTGAACGAGGTGAAAGTAGTCTTTACCGGCACGTATGACCCGGAGGTTTGGCGCACAAAAATAGAGGCTGAACATTGGATGTTACAGCCCCTACGATATAATGGAGACTTGCTAATGAAGAGCGGTATAGACGAGTGGTCGGATGATAAAAACGATAATCTCGACGAGACCGTTCGTTATATTCTCTTACACCCGTTCTGGCGTCTCAGCGTTCAACTGCACAAGATTGCAGGCCTGCGTTGATTATTCTTCGGTAACACCAAAGATCAGTTGCAGAGTTGCAGCAGCTACGCGCTCCTGTTGCTCCTCAGTCCGTTCTGCATCAGGATACTTCTCGTCAATTTTCTTCATGATCTCTTCTGCCTTCTCAGCATCGCCCTCCTTGCATGCTGCTTCATAGTCCTTCAACATGCTGTCGAGACCTGCGGAACAAGCGGTCAAGAATGCAACCGCCATGGCAACTGCAAACACTTTCATTATGTTCTTTTTCATAATAATAACGATTTAAAAGATAAATAATAGAGATTGATTACCACTCTTTATATGTGTAATTTATCTAATATTGCGCAGCGTCATAGACCGCGTCGGCGGCTTCGGAGCCTACAAGACGCTCGATGAGACAGAAAGCAAAATCCGAACTCAGTCCAGGTCCCTTCGCGGTAATCACATTCTTCGATTCTACTACCAGACCACCGACATAACTCTCTCCCAGAGCATCCTGGAAGCCCGGGTAACAAGTAGCCTGCTTTCCTTCGAGGATACCAAGTTTACCTAATACAGCCGGTGCAGCGCAGATAGCAGCAATCAGTTTGTTCTCTTTGTTGTGTGCGAGAAGAAGTTCGCACAAAGCAGAACACTCTCCCAACTTGGTCTGCCCACCGGGGAGAATGAGCATCTCTGCATCGGAGAAATCAATGCGCTCAATAAGTCCGTCTGCTTCCACGGCAATATTGTGCGCTCCGAGTACCATCGGATTTCCCGTGATAGAAACCGTTGTTACCGCGATATTTGCGCGGCGCAACAAATCAATAGTGGTGATTGCTTCGATTTCCTCGAAACCATTGTCAAGAAACAAATAATTCATAAATTCATTTACGATTTAGACATTTACCATTTGGTCATCTAATGAACCATTTAGTTAAACTTGAAATTATAGGTGATTGTTCCGATCTGATCATGATCGCCCTCAGTGAATTTGGCTTTACGAGCCGCATCAAGAGCGAGTTGGATAGTTTGTTTATCCGATATAGTACCGCCTTTATGGGTGGCGGCTATCACATTTCCGGCCGCGTTCACACGTATCTCAATGATGACGCGTCCCTCTTGGTTAAAGGTATTCGCGGGTTTCGGCAATGTACCTTTGATACCACGTCCGGAGAGACTCCAAGAGTTGCCACCGGACGAACCGTGTCCTACGGGGTTGCCTTTCTGTCCGGCACCTTGCGATCCGCTTCCAGTCTGCGCATTATTTCCGGTATTGCCAAAGAGCGAACTCATGGCATTGGCTTTGGCGATTGCTTCCGCTTCTTTCTGCTTACGCGCGCGCTCGGCCGCCTCGCGTTCCTCTTTTTCTTTGCGCGCGCGCTCGATGGCTAAGGTCTCTTCCTCAGACACAATGTGCTCAGGCGGCGTAGCCGGTGTGGGCTGCGACACGGCAGGCGCAGCAGGAGCTGCCGGTGCATCTTCGGGGACAGGAGAGGGGTTCGGCGCATCAGAAGGATAACCTCCGGTGTCGGGCATCTCTTCTTCCAGGAAAGCAAGCTCAATTCCTTCCTCCTGTTCCGGTGCTACTGCGTACAAGCGTACGAACCATAGCAGCAACAGAACTAAAAGCATAAATAGGAATGTACCTACCGCAGCCCATATATGTCGTTCCGTTTTCTTTGTCATGAACAAAAAAGATACTTACTTTTTCGTAGCCACCACAAGTTTCATGTGATGCTCATTAGCTATATCCAGCACACGTACCACCTCTTTGTACGCTACGTCTTCATCGGCATGAAGCGCGATATACATGGTCGTATCTGAGGCTTGGATGTTAGCCAGATAGTTCTCTAAGTTATCCGGGTCGATAGCTACCGGTTTGGCTTTACCCAAAGCTACGAAATAGTTACCTAAGTTATCAATCGACACCTTAGCCACCTGCGGTCTCGTCACTTTCTGTGCACGGGAAGTAGGCAGGTTGATCTTAATATCATTCGGCGACGACATTGTCGATGCCATCACAAAGAATAGAAGCAACAAGAACACCAAGTCCGTCATGGAACTCATGGCGAAGGAAGCCTCTACCCTATTTCTGCGTTTGAGAGCCATTATGCGGGTTCATTTAGAAGATCCATAAACTCGAGCGTACGGGATTCGAGCAATCGTACTACTCGATCGATGCGTGCCACGAGATAGTTATACGCGAACATCGCCAGAATGCCGACAATCAGACCGCCGATGGTCGTCACCATCGCTTGGTACATACCGGTTGAGAGCGCCGACATCTCAATGATTCCCCCCGAAGTCTGCGCCATGTTATAGAAGGTCTGGACCATACCAAGCACCGTGCCCAAGAAACCGAGCATCGGAGCACCGGCAGCGATAGTCGCCATGATCACCAAGCCTTTCTCGAGCTTGCCGACCTCGAGGTTACCAACATTCTCCACAGCTACCTGTACGTCCTGCATCGGACGTCCGATACGACTGATACCTTTCTCAATCATGTGCGCTGAAGGGGTGTCGGTCTGCTTACAGAGGTTGATCGCGGAGTCAATCTTACCCTCGTGGATGTAATCACGAATGCGATCCATGAAGGATTTGTCTTCGCGCGTAGCCTGCTTGATAACCACCAGACGAGCGATGAAGATATAACAAGCGATCGCCAGCAGGATAGCCAGGATCACCATGATCCATCCGCCGTACTGCGCCATTTCAAACAGATTAATGGACTCCTGAGCGGGCTCAGCCGCTTCGATGATCGCCTCTTCAGCGAGCGCGATTGTGTCAATTTGCAACAACATATTTGTTAATTTTTATATTCGTTTTTAGATGTGATTTCAAAAATTGGGATCCTTATGTACCCCTTATTTAAGTCTTATAAAACCCTTACAAAACCCTTACTAAAGTCTTATTTCATTTTAGCAAGTCCAAGTACTCCTGAATCGTCTCCTGGATTCCGAGGTAAAGTGCGTCACAAATGATGGCATGTCCGATGGATACTTCCGCGATCCAAGGGAAGGCCTGAATGAAGGGTTTGAGATTCTTGAGGTTCAAGTCGTGCCCTGCGTTCATGCCAAGTCCCAACTCGTGCGCCTTCTCCGCCGCCGGACGATATTTCTCGATTGCCTTTTGGGGGTTCTCCGCAAACATCTCTGCGTACGGGCCTGTATATAACTCCACTCGGTCAGCTCCGGTTCGCAGCGCATACTCGACCATCAGCGGATCCGGATCTACGAAAATGCTGACGCGAATCCGATAAGCGTGCAGCTGGTTCACCACGCCTTTGAGGAAATCCAGATGACGCCGGGTATCCCAGCCGTGGTTAGAGGTCAGCTGCGAAGGATCATCGGGCACCAAAGTCACCTGGGTCGGCTGTATATCCGTAACCAACGCGAGAAACTCCTCCGTGGGATTACCCTCAATGTTCAACTCTGTGGAAACCATCGACTTGAGCTGATAAACATCCTCCTTGCGTATATGACGCTCATCCGGGCGCGGATGCACCGTGATTCCCTGGGCTCCAAAGAGCTCACAATCCACCGCAAACCGCTCTACATCCGGCACATTTCCGCCGC
>CALZRN010000078.1 GCA_945828585.1 uncultured Bacteroidales bacterium
CTCTCTCATTTACAAGCTCTTACAAAGTCTCATCAAAGTTTCACAGTTTCAAAGTTCCATCTATTTTCTTCTTTTCAATAGCGACAAAGCGACATTATTTATATTCTTTTATCCAGCTTGTGTCTTTTTTATATAGAATGTTAATCTTGCAGCGTCTGGAGCTTGTTCTGCATCTCCAACATCTCGTCCCGGAGCCTTGCAGCCATCTCAAAATCCGTAGCTTTCGCCGCTGCGAGCATCTGTTTGCGTTTGTTATCTATCGCTTTCTGCAAGGTCTGCACATTCATCTTCTGCCACTCGGCAGTCTTCCAACTCTCGCGGATCGCTTCTTCTACCTTCCGTTTCTCCGCCTCCGGGTCTTTGTAGAGCGATGCGAGGGCGGAGGTGTTGATCTCTTTCTTTATCGCCGTTGGCGTGATGCCGTGCTCGGCGTTATACCGCATCTGTATGGTTCGTCGTCGGTTAGTCTCATCGATGGTAGCCTGCATTGCCGGGGTAATCTTATCGCCGTAGAGAACGGCTTTGCCGTTGACATGCCGCGCAGCACGACCTACCGTCTGTGTCAGACTTCGCTGGTCACGCAGGAATCCGGACTTATCCGCATCGAGGATCGCCACGAGCGACACCTCCGGCAGATCGAGTCCCTCACGCAGCAGGTTCACGCCCACCAAGACGTCATACTCGCCTTTGCGCAGATCCTCCATGATCTTCACGCGCTCGATCGTATCTATATCCGAATGGATATAGGCAGACTTGACGCCATAGCGACGGAGGTACTCGTCCAGTTCCTCCGCCATCCTTTTGGTCAGCGTCGTGACGAGGATACGTTCGTTGCGGTGGATGCGGGTCTTGATTTCGTCCATGAGGTCGTCCACCTGGTTCTCCGTCGGTCGTACCTCTATCTCCGGATCGAGCAGCCCTGTCGGCCGGATGAGCTGGTCGATGACGATTCCTTCGCTCTTATTCAGTTCGTACTCATCCGGGGTGGCGGAGACAAAAATAGTAGAAGCCCCTTGCCGACCTTCCCCTGAAGGGGCAGGAGTTAGTCCCACTTTTGCCTCGAACTCATCGAATTTCAGCGGTCGGTTGTCTCGCGCCGCAGGAAGCCTAAATCCGTAGTTGACAAGGTTTTCCTTACGGGCTTTGTCACCTCCGTACATGCCCCGAATCTGCGGCACGGTCACATGGCTCTCGTCGATGACAAGAAGCATATCTTTCGGGAAATAATCCAACAGACAATATGGCGGCGTTCCCTCCTCACGGCCGTCGAAATAACGGCTATAGTTCTCCACGCCGGAGCAATAACCGAGTTCGTCCAGCATCTCCAGATCGTACTTCACGCGCTCCTCTATACGCTTTGCGTATAACTCTTCTCCGATGGAGATGAAATACTCGATCTGCTTCGCCAAGTCCGCCTTGATCTGTTCTTTCGCTGCAGCTATACGATCTGCGGAAGTCAAGAAGATCGTTGCCGGCGAGAGGTTATAGGCATCAAACTCCTCCAACACCTGTCCGGAGATCGGATCGACCGTCAGGATCGCGTCTATCTCATTACCGAAAAACTCCACCCGCACGAGGTAATCTGCGTACGCCAGCGCAATATCGATGGTATCTCCCTTGACGCGGAATCGTCCGCGCGCGAGTTCTATATCGTTACGCGTATATTGCGCGCCCACGAGGGATTTCAATAAGGTATCCATCTGGATCTTCTCTCCGCGACGAAGAGAAACGACATTCGCCGTGAAATCCTGCGGACTGCCCAAACCGTATATGCAACTGACGGACGAGACGATGATCACATCTTTCCGTCCGCTCAGCAATGCCGCTACGGCAGAGAGCCGCAGCCGGTCGATCTCCTCGTTGATAGAGAGGTCTTTCTCGATATATAGGTCGGTCGAAGGGATATAAGCCTCGGGCTGGTAGTAGTCGTAGTAAGAGACGAAATACTCCACCGCATTATGCGGAAAGAACGCCTTCATCTCCGAGTACAACTGCGCTGCGAGGGTCTTGTTATGGCTCATGATGAGCGTCGGTCGGTTCAGTTCCTTAATGACGTTCGCTACCGTAAAGGTCTTTCCCGAACCGGTCACGCCCAGCAGCACCTGCGCCGGCGCCCCGGCTTTGATTCCTTCGACTAAGGCCTCAATCGCTTGCGGCTGATCGCCCGTCGGCTTATATGTAGATTCCAACTTGAACATAAGGACTGCAAAGGTACAACAAAAATTGCACATACGCAAATAAAAATGTATTTTTCCGCAAAAAATAGAATTAATATTCTATTATCGGCTGTACCTATACGGGCTTGGAGGCTCGCATACAAAGAACGTATAGGTACAGCCGATAGAGGGCACCGCCCTTTGCGGAAAATACATTTATTGGCGTATGTCCGGCAGGACGCGAACGTAGCTACGGGGGAATGCCGAAGGCAGGCAGATGTCCGAAGTACAACAAAAATTGCAAAGACGCAAGTATTCAGATATTTTTTTTCAAAAAAATGCACTTTTATTTGCATATGTGCAAAATTTGTAGTATTTTTGTACCGAAAAACACAAACAAACACATCTGCACCATGAAACATCTATTGTTAGGCGATGAGGCGATAGCGCAAGGCGCCCTTGATGCCGGCTTGAGCGGTGTTTATGCGTACCCGGGCACGCCGAGCACAGAAATCACAGAGTACATCCAGGGATTCGAGAGTAGAAAGTCCAAAGACCGTCCTTCGGACTCAAAGCCCATTCAATGCCGTTGGGCGACGAACGAGAAAACCGCTATGGAGGCGGCTTTGGGTATGTCGTACATGGGCAAGCGTGCGCTGGTGTGCATGAAGCACGTGGGAATGAACGTGTGCGCCGATGCTTTCATGAACGCAGCCATCACAGGCGTGAACGGAGGACTGATTGTCGTAGCAGCCGACGACCCGTCGATGCACTCTTCCCAGAACGAGCAGGATAGCCGTTTCTACGCGAAGTTCGCCATGATCCCCTGTCTCGAGCCGGGTAACCAACAGGAGGCGTACGATATGATGGCGTACGGTTTTGAAATGAGCGAACGGCTAAAAACACCTGTGCTGCTGCGCGTGACAACCCGTATGGCGCACAGCCGCGCCGTGGTGGAGACAGTAAGCAATCCAAGACCCCAGAACGACATGTCCATGCCGGGGAATGTCAACCATTTCATCTTACTGCCGGCTTTTGCCAAACGTAACTATGCCGAATTAGTGGCGGCTCAACCGCGGTTCACGGAAGAGAGTGAGCGTGCGGGTTATAACCGTTATGTACGAGGCGCCAAGCCCGAGAAAGCGATTGTGACTACCGGTATCGCCTACAACTACCTCATGGAGAACTACAATCCGGCGATGGGTTATTCAATCTTGCGCGTGACGCAGTATCCTTTGCCGCAGGCGATGATTGATGAGATGGTGAGAGACGGCGCAAAAGAGATCCTCGTAGCGGAGGAAGGTCAGCCGGTAGTGGAAGAGTTGCTCCGCGGCATGGTACCTTCGGAAGTGGTGATCAAGGGTCGTCTGACCGGCGATCTGCCTCGTATGGGCGAACTGACACCGGACAGTGTGCGTCAGGCGTTAGGACTCGCAGCCCTGCCGACACGCGAGAAAGAAGCCATCGTAGTGGGTCGTCCGCCGGCATTATGCCAAGGATGCGGTCACCGCGATATGTACGCTGCACTGAATGAAGTAGCGCGGGAGTACCCCGCTCCGCGGATCTTCGGAGACATCGGTTGTTATACCTTAGGTGCTCTCTCGCCGTTCCATGCCATCCACGCCTGTGTGGAGATGGGTGCTTCGGTCACGATGGCGAAAGGTGCCGCAGACGCAGGCCAACACCCCGCGATCGCAGTAATCGGCGACAGTACGTTTACCCACTCGGGCATGACCGGCCTGTTAGATTGCGTGAACGCGAATGCGAATGTGGTAGTTCTTATCTCCGATAACTTAACCACCGGCATGACCGGCGGACAAGACAGCGCCGGAACTGGACGATTGGAACAGATATGCTGCGGTTTAGGCGTCGCACCGGAACATGTGCGGGTGGTCGTACCGCTGCCCAAAAACATGGAGGAGATAAAAGCCGTTCTGCGCGAAGAAATCAACTACGCCGGGCCGTCCGTCGTCATCGCACGTCGCGAGTGCATACAAACATTAAAACGTCATCTTAAAGCCGCAAAGAAATGAAAAAGGATATTATTTTGGCAGGTGTGGGCGGACAAGGAATCCTCTCCATCGCCACCGTTATAGGAGAAGCTGCCTTGCAGGAAGGTCTATACCTCAAACAAGCGGAAGTACACGGCATGTCGCAACGCGGCGGAGATGTACAATCGAACCTTCGTTTGTCGTCCGAGCCGATTATGAGTGATCTGATCGCCAAAGGCGGCGCGGATCTGATTATCTCGTTGGAGCCGATGGAAGCGCTGCGTTACAGCGAGTACCTGAGCCCGGACGGATGGATCGTAAGCTCCTGTGTACCGTTCCTCAATATCCCCAATTATCCGGATCTGGAATCCGTTTTGGCGCGAATCCGTAGCCACAAGAACCACGTCCTGCTGGACGTAGAAGCGCTTGCTAAAGAAGCAGGAGCTCCGGCGCAGGCAGCGAACATGGTGTTGCTCGGAGCTGCTATCCCGATGCTCGGTATTGAGCATGACAAGATGACCGCCGGCGTAGCGCGTATCTTCGCCCGCAAAGGAGAAGCCGTCGTCAATAGTAACTTAGCCGCTGTAGAAGCAGGATATCGTTATGCAAGTTCCGTTAGATAAACATATCGTTGACAGTATTTGTCGGCAGTTCGGTCTGCGCAATTTCAATGAATTAGGGACTGCGAGTATTCGTCAGCTGGCAGGCGTAGTGCGTAACATAGAGCAGGCTACAGGCTTGGAGTATGTCAATATGGCTTTGGGCGAACCTGGATTACCGGCGGAGAAAATAGGTATCGAGGCCGAGCACCAGGCGCTGCTCAACGGCTGTGCTTCCCACTACCCGAATATCATCGGCATTCCGGAAGTAAAAAAATGGGGATCTGAATTCGTTCGTGCCTTCATCAATATACCTCGTCCGCCGGAGTGCATTCTTCCTACGGTAGGTTCGATGCAAGCAGCTTTTGCGCTTAACATGCTGCTCACTCGGTTGAATCCGGAGAAAGATACCATCTTGTTTCTCGATCCTTGTTTCCCTGTGCAGAAGATGCAAAGCAATGTGATCGGCAGCAGGATAGAGGCGTTCGACATAGCCGATTTCCGAGGGGACAAATTGCGTGAGGAGCTGGAGCGGCACTTGCAAAGCGGCCGTATTGCCGGAATCCTGTTCAGCAACCCCAATAACCCGACCTGGGCATGTCTCGCGGACGAGGAGTTACGCACCATCGGCGAGTTGGCAACGGAGTATGACGCCATCGTGCTGGAGGATCTCGCGTATCTGAATATGGACTTCCGTGATCCGGACCGCGGTAACCCGTACGCGGAGCCATATCAGCCTTCTGTAGGACATTACACGCATAATTGCATTCAGTTGATCTCCTGCTCGAAGATCTTCAGTTATGCCGGTCAACGCGCTGCTTTCGTAGCGATTGACCCGGTGCTGGCGAAACGGGTTTACCCTGCATTAGGAAAGCGCTTACACAACAACGGAGAACTGCTGCAGAGTTTCGCATATTTCTTCCTCTACGCCCTTTCCAGCGGTGTTTGCCACTCGGTTCAGTACGGCATGGCAGCAATGCTACAGGCGGCATGCGAAGGCAAACTGCGGTTCGTGGACAATACGCGCGAGTACGCGCGTCGCGCAAAAAAAATAAAGGAGATATTGGTACGGAACGGTTTTCATATCGTCTATGACAAAGATGCCAACGGTCAGGAAGTAGGCGACGGATTCTTCTTTACTTTCGGATACAAAGACTGGTCCGGCAAGAAATTAGTGAACAAACTGATATACTACGGTGTGTCCGCCATCTCGCTGGAGAGTACCGGCGCACAACGTGAAGGAATGCGAGGATGCGCCTCTACCATTCGTGAAGACCAATACGAGGTATTGGATGAACGATTACGCAAGTTCAACGAAGACTATAGTTTATATGACCCCTACGACCCTACCCAACTCCCCGAAATACGTTAGTCCGGCAGAGGCAGTCCGTCTCGTTCAATCCGGCGACACGATTGTGGTACAAGGCAGTACCAGTATTCCTACCGTGTTACTGAACGCGCTGACCGAACGCGCTGCAGAACTGCGGGATGTGAAGCTCATATCCGGTTTCGGGGTTCACCCGGAGGATGCACCGTACGCCAAGCGCGAGTTGATAGATTCTTTCCGCGCGTTGTCGATCTTTGTGCCGAACACCTTACGCAAAGCGATGCGGGAAGGTGTAGCGGACACGATCCCTGCTTTCTTGGGCGAAGTGCCGTTCCTTTTCCGCAGCAGGCAGATACCGGTCGATGTAACGTTTCTCAACGTCAGCGAACCCGACGAAGAAGGATACTGCTCGTTCGGAATATCCGCAGATATAGCCTTCTCGGGCGCGGAGTGCTCGAGAGTGATTATCGCGCAGGTTAACAAATATATGCCACGCACTTTCGGCGATCCCGTTATTCATGTGAGCAAGATTACCGCCATGTGTCGCGGAGATGTGCCATTGGTGGAAGTGCCAACCCCTATACCCAACGAGATAGAGACGAAAATCGGCAACTACGTAGCCTCCGAGATTCCGGACGGAGCTACGCTGCAGATTGGCGTGGGTGGCATCCCCAATGCGGTCATCAACGCCTTGCGGGACCATCAGCATCTGGGATTACATACCGAAGCTATCACCGACGGCGTGCTGCCGCTGATTGAGAGCGGAGTCATAGACAACAGTCTCAAGAAAGTGCTGCCCGGCAAATCCGTGGGAAGTCTGATCTTAGGTTCGCAACATCTATATGACTACGTGGACGGGAACCGCGATTTTGTTATCCGCGATGTAGCTTGGACCAATGACCCACAAATCATTCGTCAGAACCCGCGGGTGATGGCGATCAACTCTGCGGTAGAAGTAGACCTAACCGGACAGATATGCGCAGACTCCATCGGCGAGACCATCATCTCCGGTGTCGGCGGACAACACGATTTCATGTACGGCGGAGCACTGTCCGAAGGCGGCAAGTGCTTCATCGCCTTACCGAGTATGACATCGAAAGGACAATCGAAGATCGTGGCGCGTCTTGCACCCGGAGCCGGAGTAGTAACCACCCGTTTCCAAGCGCAGTATATCGCTACGGAACACGGCATCGTCTATCTGCGTAACTTGCCGCTGGCAGACCGCGCCAAAGCCCTGATCAGCATTGCCGATCCTTCGGTACGCGAAGAACTGGAGCGCGCCGCCGTAGAGCGATTCGGAATCGGATTCTTGCGACTAAAATAAACTCTCAAACTTTCGAACCCCAAAAACAAAAAAAGAGGCATCAGCCTCTTTTTTTACTTCACGCGGCGCTCTTGAATGCGGGCTTTCTTGCCTGTCCGCTCGCGGAGGTAATACAGTTTCGAACGACGTACCTTACCGTACTTGTTCACTGTGATGCTCTCAATGAAGGGGCTGTCCATCGGGAAGATACGCTCTACACCAACGTTGCCACTCATCTTACGAACCGTAAAGCGTTTCTTGTCTCCGCTTCCATGGATGCAGATGACATCTCCGCGGAACTCCTGTACACGCTCTTTGTTACCCTCTTTGATACGATAACCGATGGTTATCTGATCGCCCGCCTTGAAAGCCGGGAACTCTTTTTTCTCGCCGGCAAATGCTTGCTCAGCTACTTTAATCAAATCCATTCTCGTTTCTATTTTATGGATTCATACTAATCCTAATAAGCATATACTACTATTCGGCCGTTAACTCGTTCATTCGTTCACTCGTTAAACGCCTAATGCAATCGCCAGAGGCTTACTACGATGCTTCTCACGCAAAAAAGCGTGCAAAATTACACTTTTTTTTTGATATGTGCAAATATTTTTGTAAATTTGCAGCGTTTTTTTAAAAAATGTAATGATGAAAGAACAAAAACGCTATTTTTTAACCGAGGATCAGCTGCCTCGTCAATGGTATAACATCCAGGCGGAGATGGTCAACAAACCCTTGCCTCTCCTGGATCCGAAGACTCGTCAGCCGCTCACAGCGGATGATCTGAGTGTTCTTTTTGCGAAAGAGTGCGCCAAGCAGGAATTAGATACCGAGCATGCTTGGATAGATATTCCGGAAGAGGTGCAACGTCGTTATCGCTATTACCGCTCCACGCCTTTGGTTCGTGCGTACGCGCTTGAGCAAGCATTAGGCACGCCCGCGCATATCTATTTTAAGAATGAGAGTGTCAACCCGCTGGGTTCGCATAAACTCAATTCCGCGATCCCGCAGTGCTATTACTGCAAGCAGGAAGGGGTGACGAATGTCACCACTGAGACCGGTGCCGGTCAATGGGGCGTTGCGCTCAGTTATGCGGCGAAGACCTTTGGGCTGGAGTGCGCCGTGTATCAGGTGAAGATATCCATGCAGCAGAAACCCTATCGCAGTTCGATCATGCGGACTTTTGGTGCAACCGTGACGGGGTCTCCTTCTATGTCTACCCGTGCCGGAAAAGATATCATTACGCGAGAACCGAATCATCCCGGATCATTAGGAACGGCCATCTCGGAGGCGGTGGAATTGGCAACAACTACACCGGATTGCAAATATACGCTTGGCTCCGTCATGAACCACGTCTCGCTTCATCAGACCATTATCGGTTTGGAGGCGGAGAAACAAATGGCGATGGCAGGTGAATCCCCAGATACGATCATTGCTTGTTTTGGCGGCGGAAGTAACTTTGGCGGACTCGCCTTCCCCTTTATGCGCCATCAACTGCGTGGGGACAAGAAGATCGACTTCATTGCCGCAGAACCGGCTTCGTGTCCCAAACTGACCAAAGGTAAGTTCCAATATGATTTCGGCGATGCCGCCGGTTATACACCGCTGCTCCCCATGTATACCCTCGGTCATGACTTCAAACCGGTCAATATCCATGCCGGTGGTCTGCGTTATCACGGAGCGGGAACGATCGTCAGCCAACTGCTCAAAGACGGTTACATGCGAGGCGTGGATATTCCGCAATTAGAGTCTTTCGATGCCGGCTTGCTCTTCGCGCGTACTGAAGGGATCATTCCCGCACCGGAGAGTTGTCATGCGATAGCTGCTACTATCCGTGAGGCAAAGAAATGCAAGGAGACCGGAGAAGAAAAGGTGATCTTGTTCTGCCTCAGTGGGCACGGATTGATTGACATGACTGCCTATGACAGTTTCCTGAACGGTGACTTGATAAATTATGTTCCTAACGCATAATATTTTAAACAATTTATACCCTGCGCAAAACAATTAAGGGTTGTTCTAAAAATTAAATCGTTAATTATCAATTAGTTAAATCATATTCGGCACGATATTTGCTACTAAAATGGTGTAATCACTACAAAAATGCAGACAAAATATACCACATATCGCATTCCCAAAGGAGAGAGTCTATTCGAGGAGGAATT
>CALZRN010000079.1 GCA_945828585.1 uncultured Bacteroidales bacterium
AACCAGTGACACAAGGATTTTCAGTCCTTTGCTCTACCAACTGAGCTATGGCACCCTGCTCTTCAAACGAAAGCGGGTGCAAAAGTACTGCTTTTTTTTGACATGACCAAATTTTTTTGCATTTTTTTTGCATAAATGCGTATTTTTCTTGCAAATATGGGCGTTTTTTTGTATCTTTGCACTCAAATTTGATACTTATGAACCTAAAAGTGATTGCGTACGCCCGAAACGGGCATACTGATAAATTTGGAATTCCGAGGCAGAGTAGAGACGAGAGCCCCATACTCACGAGAATCGTGTTTGAACCGGAATACAACGTGGCGGAAGCACTACGCGGAATAGATGGATACAGCCATCTTTGGTTGATTTGGGGATTCAGCGAAGTACAAAGTGGCAAGGCGCAAAACGGCGAGGAATGGTCGCCTACTGTACGTCCGCCAAGATTAGGTGGAAACAAGCGGATGGGGGTTTTTGCTACACGAAGTCCGTTTCGGCCGAATCCGATAGGGTTGAGTAGCGTAAGATTGATAGAAGTGAAAAACGGGGAACTGATCGTCAGCGGAGCGGATGTGTTAGACGGCACGCCGATTTATGATATCAAGCCGTACCTGAGTTTTAGCGACAGCCATCCGGAGGCAGTGAACGGTTTTGCGGAAGAGAGCAAGGATTATCATTTGGATGTTGTTTGGGAAAACATAAATCGGGATCAGGTAAAGACCAGTACCAGAGTCTTACATGACTCCTATACGCCTCCTGCGGATATTCAGCGCGAAATAGCGTATATCCTGTCCCAAGACCCCCGGCCCGCGTATCAAGATAACCCGCAAAGGGAGTATAAAATGGATTATGGAGGTTGGCGTGTGACTTTTAGTGCGAAAAAAAGCACTATTTTTGTGAAAAAAACAGAAAAAATAAAGAAATAATGCGCGCGCACTTGCGTATGTCGGCAAAAAGTTGTACCTTTGCGGTCGCTTATTGAGTATTCTGTATATCCGCTATGGTGAACATATATATATGATATAACCGAAAATAAGATACGATGAAAAAACATTTTTTGATTTTGGCGGCAGCGCTACTGGCGCTGGGCATACAAGCGGCGAACTATGGTATCCTCGTGAACGGCACTACCTATTTTGCCGGAGAACCCGTAGGGGAGTATGAAGGATTTCAGCAGTACCTGGCGCATGTGCAGGTGTCCAGCGGTGACCAGTTGCAGTTGTATGATGTGGAGTACCAGTCCAGATGGGCGGTGCCATTGAATACCTATTCGGTAGCCGGTTTTACGTACGATGCAACGAATAACCGTTATAACGTGAATGTGGACGGTTGCTATGACTTCTATATCAAGTTGAAGTACGAGCAGGACGAGTTGTATATCGGTAACGGATCGAACTGCGGTGACGGCGAGGATGTAGAGGAAGTCTACCGAGGAGCCGTTCCTCGTCAGTGCGAGGCAGTGCTGATGCAGGGATTCTACTATAACAGTTATGAGGTATCGGAGGATCATGCGGGAACGGCAACTTATGGCGATACGAAATGGAGAACCTTGTTGGCTCAAGCCGGTGAGATAGGTGCATATTTTGACCTGATCTGGTTGCCGCCAAGTGCATATGCAAGCGGCACGGGTTATCACCCCAAACAATACTCCAACCAGAATAGCGATTGGGGAACGCGCGCAGACTTGGAGAAACTGATTGCCGCTTTCCATAATAGCGGCACGAAAGTGGTAGCCGATATCGTGATCAACCACGTAGAGGCTATGTCGAGCTGGTGCGATTTCGCGGTGCAGGATTTCGGCGAGTACGGCAAGTTCGAGCCGGACGGATCGTATATATGCAGCAACGACGAGATAAACAACGCCGCCAACAAGAAAGAGGCGGGCGAGTGTTTCGGTACTGCTACCGGTTCGCCCGACGACGGCGCCAACTGGGACGCTGCCCGTGACTGGAGCCACGACAAAGTGTATGTACAGGATATGTTCAAAGCATACCTGAAATGGATGAAGAACGTGATGCATTATGACGGATGGCGTTATGACAAGGGTGACGGTTTCAACAACTGGCATATGGATAATTATAACAAGGCATCTGAACCGTATATCGCGTTTATGGAATATTGGAGTGGTAATGACGAGATTATCGGCGGTATCGAGCAGGCAAACAGAAACGTGATGGCTCTGGATTTCCAGACGAAATACAGCGCTTTCGACGGAATAGCAAGCTTTGACTACAGCAGATGTCAGGGCAGTGGTCTTCTGGGCAGAGGATATAGCAAGTATGCTATCACTTTTGTGGACAGCCATGACTGGTTCCTGCGCGACAACGGTCAGGAGTTCGGCGGTAACGGCAACTCGATGAAGCCGGAACTGAAGGACCGTCTGATGCAGGCGAATGCGTTCCTGCTGAGTATGCCGGGCGTGCCGTGTGTGTTCTATCCGCACTGGGCGAAATACAAAGAGGATCTGAAACCGATGATCAATGCCCGTCACTTGGCAGGTGTTCACAGCGAGAGTGCCGTGAGCGAAGAAGAAGCAGAGAAAGGCGGTTACAAAGCCAAGATCCAGGGCAAGAACGGTAGTTTGATCCTTTGTTTGGGTAATAAAGCCGGCGCTACCTATGAGGGTTATCAGAAAGTGGCATACGGCAACGGCTATGCCATCTGGGTACAGGCGACAGGCGACGTCGCTCCGGGTATCATTGCTACGGCAAGCACCACTTTCGAGAACGCGGAGGCAGGTATTGATGTGACTGTTCAGGCGGTAGGCGGCAGCGGATCTGCCACCATCTACTACACCATAGACGGTACCGATCCGACGACGGCATCGACTGTCTATACTACACCGCTGAATTTCAAAGAGACAACAACGCTGAAGGTAATGGCGGTATGCGGTACGGCGCAGTCGAACGTACAGGAGTACACCTATACCTACCGCGAGCCGTTGCAACATGGTATCCGCGTTCGGTTCAACAAACCCGCAGAGTGGGATAAGGTATATATCTATGCCTGGATCCCCGGCACTGACGAACAAGGAGAGCCTACTTCAGAGAATATCATGGGCGCTTATCCGGGTCAGCGTATCTATCAAGATACGGAGGGTTGGTTTAGTTATGAGTTTGATCACTCGCTCAATACTATCAACTTCTGTATCAACTCGGGTGATGACTGTGGCGGCGTGAATGTCCGCTCCAATGATCTGGAGATTGACTATGATGCTTGCTACGGTTGGCGCGAAGGCAAAGAGACAGAAAACTCGGAGGAGGTATTGCTGAGTTGTGATACTTTGCTAAATCCGGCCTTTGACCTCGTAATCAGCCCGGAGAGCGGCTTCTTCCGTGACCAGAACGAGGGTCAGGAAGTGACGATCAGTACGGTAGGCGCAGATAACGCAATGATCTACTATACTTTGGATGGTACGGAGCCGACGACGGCATCCAATCCTTCCCTGGGTTCGGCAACCTTCACGGTGAAGAATACTACCACGGTGAAAGCCTACGCGGCATTGGACAAAGAGCGCACGTCAACGTACTCCGCCACCTATACCTACAAGGCTCCGCAACAAGGTGCTATCACGGTGCAGTTTATGAAACCGAAGGCATGGGAGACGTTATATCTCTATGCATTTACCCGTAAGAAGGTCGGCAGCAAGTTCGTCGATACCCCGTATCCGTTGGACGGCAATGCAGCAAACAAGAAATGGCCGGGAATGAAATGGGTTACTACGGAAGGCGGATGGTACACCTATACCATGCCGGCTGATATCCATGAGATTTATGTCATCTTCACGGAGGGCGATAAGAAACCGCAGACGCAGGATATCTTCCTGACGGAGAACACCTGCTATCTATGGAACCCGGATTGTAAGAAGGCAGTCGTAGATGCTAACTGCGACGGCGTGATGGATGAAGGAATAGAGGAAGTGAGTCAGAAGTCGAAAGCCGAAAGTAGAAAGTTCATCAAGGACGGCAAACTTTATATCCGTGTCGGTGAGAAAGTATTTGACGCGACAGGTCGCCAGTTATGATAAACATATGCGCTCACGTGCACACGCGAGCGTACACTAAATTAACGTACACTAAAAATTAAATATAATATAGTATGCGAAAACTTATTTTGAGTATTTTATGCTTGTTCGCTCTTACCCTAAGCGCACAGGTAACTACGACACCAGCTGTTATCGAGAAGGGATATACAGGTAAGATAACCATCACTTTTGATCCCTCAAAAGGAAACGCAGGCATGAAAAATGCTACGAAATGCTATGCACATACCGGTTATTGTACGAAGACTCAGAACTGGTTAGGCGTAAAAGCAGACTGGAGAGATCCGAGTGCACCTCAACTAACCAAAGTAGGCAATGTATGGCAATTGGAGATCAATAACATGTACACCTACTACAATATTCCGACGGGAACAGATGTGTACGCACTTTGTTTTGTGTTCAACGATGGCCCTAATGGGAGCAAAGAAGGCAAGACGTCTTCAGAAGGAGATATCTTCGTCGTTATCGGCGAGGAGAACGAAGGAGATATCTGGGATTCAGTGGAAGGTGTAGCGCCGATCACTGGAACTCGTCCTGAGGGTATTGTAAATGGTATCTACTATGGAGCGGATGGTACGTCGGTAACGCTCTGTACGTACGCGGCATCTAAGACGCAGCCTGCCAAACGCGTATTCTTGTTGGGCGACATGACGAATTGGAAGTTGGACGCAGCGCACCAGATGAAGCGAGACGGCAATTATTTCTGGATTACGGTAACGGGTTTGGTTCCGGGTCAGGAATATCGTTTCCAGTATGCCGTAGAGCGTGCGGATGGCGTGAGGAAGCAAATCTCGGATTTGTTTTCAGAGAAAGTGATTCATCCCGATGACCAGTGGGAGCCAAGAAGAGCTGATCCCGGTTTGATTCAATATCCGTTAAAGGGAACCGACGGAGGTTACGTGTCCGTTATTCAGACTCAAAAGCCGGCTTTTCAGTGGTCGGATGCGACGCTGAATTTCCAACGCCCGGATAAGAATAATCTGGTGATATATGAATTATGGGTTTATGATTACACGCCGAAACGCAATCTTATAGGAGTACAAGAGCGTTTGGATTACCTTCAACAGTTAGGCGTGAATGCCATCGAACTGATGCCAATATGCGAATTCGACGGAAACTACAACTGGGGATATTCTCCCAACCATTATTTCGCGCCGGATAGAGCATACGGCTCGGAGACGCAGATCAAAACGTTCATTGATGAGTGCCACAAACGCGGAATGGCGGTCATTATGGATATGGTCTTTAATCATGCGACCGGACTGAATCCGATGAATAAACTCTATCCTTACGGGCCGGAACTGAGCAGTAACCCATGGTTCTGCACGCAGATTCCGCATGATGATAATGTGTATGAGAAATGGAACCATGATTTCGCTCCGGCGCGTGATATGTTCACTCGTGCGCTGCAATACTGGATCAAAGAGTACAAGGTGGACGGCTATCGTATGGACTTGAGTCACGGTCTGTGTGGTTGCGGAACGAAGAGTTCGTATAATTATGAGAATTTGATGAATAACATCTCACATTATTATACGAATGCAGTATTGGCTGCGGCGAAGAATTCGAATGGCAGTTACCCCAACGGCGAACCGTACTTCATCTTGGAGCACTGGGGACCGAACATGGGTACACAGCGTCCTCGTCTTGTAAAGCAAGGCATGCTATGTTGGGAAAACACCAATTATGCGTATACACAGGTGGCATCGGGATGGCTCGATCAGAAGGATGACATCTCTCCGGCAAATAAGGACGGCTATGTAACCTATGCGGAGAGTCATGATGAGGAGCGTATGCAATATAAGGCTAAAACGTTCGGAAACGGCGCTATTCAAACCAATGAAGCAACCCGTTTGGCGCGTGTGCCCGCAAGCGTGATTATGAATGTGCTCCTGAATGGTCCGCATATGTTGTGGCAGTTTGAGGAAATAGGCTATGATTTCTCCATCAATAGTGATGCAGGGTACCCGGCGGACAATAATCCCGGCTACCGATGCAATATGAAACCGCGTCCGGAGAGTTTGGGATATTTTAGCAATGCCAACCGCGTGGCGGCTTACCAGAAATGCGCACAAGCGATCCAACTTCGTACCAGACTCCATCCGGAGTGGTTCGCCGGAAATCCGTCAAAGGCAGTACTGGGACATGCGCAGAAAATACGCTATGTACAATGGGAGAATGTAATAGCCGTCGCTAATTTCGATGCTGCAACCGCGCAGAGTTATAGCCTGCCGAGCGGTACGTGGTATAACTATCTCGATGGTGGAACGGCTTCGGGCACAGTAGGACTGCAGGCCGGTGAAGTGAAAATCTTCACCAAGACGCAAGTGGCGCTGCCGGAGATCGATCTGGACTTGGAGACTCTGCTGCCGATTGAGAATGTGTCGCAGGACGGAAAAGTAGCTGCGCAGAAGATTCTTCGCGACGGACAAATCCTCATCCTCGTCGGAGACAAGGTATATAACCTGCAAGGACAATTGGTGCGTTAAAATATGTATATAGCAATCGCAGGAAATATCGGTGCAGGCAAGACGACGCTGACGAAGATGTTAGCAAAGTATTACGGATGGGAGCCACGCTTTGAGAGCGTGAGCTTCAATCCGTATTTAGAGGATTATTACGGCGATATCAAGCGCTGGGCATTTTGTCTGGAGACATATTTCCTCAAGGAGCGATACAAAGACATGCAAGCCGTTCAGCGCGCGGGACATACGATTGTGCAGGACCGTTCGATTTATGAGGGCGTCTATGTGTTCGTTCGCAATAACTACGAGCGCGGAGATCTCAGTCAGCGGGATTTTGAGACGTTCATGGAACTCTTTGACCTCATGAAGTCGCAGATGAAGATGCCCGATCTGATGATTTATCTTCGTAAGTCCGTACCGGCGCTCATCGCGCAGATACAGAAACGCGGAAGGGATTATGAGCAGACCATGCAGATCGACTACCTCAAGGACCTGAACGACAAATACGAGGATTTTATCTATCATAAGTACGAAGGCCGCGTACTGGTGATCGATTCGGATGGAATGGATTTTGAGAACAACCCCGCAGACTTCCGCAAAGTGATTGACAAGGTCGATGCGGAATTGTTCGGACTCTTTAGCGAAAATAATAATAACTGGAAATAATATGCATATAGCAGTAGCAGGAAATATTGGTTGCGGCAAAACGACGTTAACCAACATGTTAGCCAAACATTATGGCTGGGAGCCGCGCTTCGAGAGCGTGGAGTACAACCCGTATCTGAGTGATTTCTACCAAGACATGGCGCGGTGGTCCTTTAATTTGCAGGTCTATTTTCTGAATAAGCGTTTCAAGGACGTGATCGAGATCGGCAAACAGGATAAGTACATCATTCAAGATCGTACTATCTATGAGGATGCGCGAATCTTTGCGCCGAACCTGCACAAGCAGGGATTCATGTCCGATCGTGATTTCGATAACTATAGGGATTTGTTTGATCTGATGATGTCGCTGGTGAAGATGCCGGATCTGCTGATCTATGTGCGTGCTTCGCTGCCGACGTTAGTAGCGCAGATTCAGAAACGCGGAAGGAACTACGAGCAGTCTATCCAGCTGGATTACCTGCAGGGTCTGAATGACCTGTATGAGGGATGGATTAAGGATTACAAGGGCAAACTGCTGATCGTCGAGGGTGATAAGATTAAGTTCGGCGAGAACCCGGAGGACTTCCGTTGGGTTACCGACCGCATTGATGCAGAGTTGTTCGGTTTGTTCCCGTTTGAGTCGGAGGCAACGACCGGTAAGGAGATCTGAGATTAGTAGGCAAAAGGTACGATTATGTCGTACTTATGACGCACTAACGACGCACTTATCACGCACTAACGACGCACTAATTTTGGGTATTAATACTATATAGTATTATATACAAAGTATATAATACAGAAAGCAGATGATTTCAGCAAGGTGATACAACACTTCTTGGACTATATCGCTATCGAGCGGAAGTATTCTCCGCGGACGGTGGAGGCTTACCGCGATGACCTGCGGGATTTTGGTCGGTTCATGGGTTGGTCAGCGAAAGGAGCCGATCCTTTGGTGGTGAGCGCAGAACAGGTACGTAAAGTAGGAGAGGATGATGTCAAGACCTGGATGCTGGAAATGCTGGAGAAAGAGAAGCAGTCTCCGCGTTCGGTAAAAAGAAAGTTGTCTGCGCTGCGTAGTTTCTATCGCTTTTTGCTTCGCACAGGTAAGGTGGCTCGTGATGTCACGGCGCGTGTTGTTCCGCCAAAGGCGGATAAGCCGTTGCCGGTTTTCTTCCGTCCGGCGGAGATGGAGGCGGCATTAGCCCCCTCCGGCTCCCCCATAGAGGGGGAGAGATTCGTTGATGGGGAGAGTTTTGAGAACCTCCGGGATCTTCTAATTATAGAGATGCTGTATCAGACGGGGATGCGTCAGGCGGAGATGTTGGGATTGCAGGATAAGGACCTGGATCTGCAGCAAGGGCAAGTACGTATCTTCGGTAAACGGAGAAAGGAAAGGATTGTGCCTTTCGGGCCGGCATTAGCGGAGCAGATCAAGGAGTATATGGAGGCACGAGCGGAACTTATCACCGGCCCGCAGACGTTTTTCGTCAAGCAATCCAAGTCCGGCGAGGTTGTGCCGATGACGAAGAACACCTTATATAATATCGTGCGCACGCGTATGGGAGAAGTGAGTACGTTGAAGAAGCACTCGCCGCATGTGTTGCGTCACACGTTTGCGACGACGATGTTGGATAACGGAGCAGATATACGAACGATTCAGGCGTTATTGGGTCATGCGTCTCTGAGTACGACGCAGGTGTATACACACACGACTTTTGAGCAGATCAAGCGTGTATATATGGAGACGCATCCAAGGGCAAAGAAAGACAAAAATGAGGTATTCGGGTCTCAAAAACAAGAAAAATGACTGAAAATTGCATTTTTTTGCAAAAATATTTGGTCATGTCAAAAAAAAGCAGTACTTTTGCACGCTTTTTCGTTCGGACGGATTACAAAGACGTCGCTCAGTGGAGCAAAATCGTAAATCGTAAATCGTCAAATCGTTAATGCTTTTGCCTCTATAGCTCAGTTGGTAGAGCACTAGATTTGTAATCCAGCGGTCGTTGGTTCGAGTCCGACTAGAGGCTCAAGAGAGATCTTTGAAAAATGGGTGTGTTCCAGAGTGGCCAAATGGGGCAGACTGTAAATCTGCTGTCTTTCGACTTCGGTG
>CALZRN010000080.1 GCA_945828585.1 uncultured Bacteroidales bacterium
TGTCTTTTCCTGAAAAAAGTAGACACTAAAAATCTACTTTTGAGAAAAACCAAGGCTTTTTATCAGCGAAAAGAGCGTATAAGATGCAGATAATAGAGAGCTGCGCCAGTCAGGAACATATAGAAAAAAGAGACATCCTTGAGGATGTCTCTTATGGGAAAGAAGCTTCGCTTATTAGAGCTTATTAACGCGCTTAGCGAGCTTGGACTTGAGGTTAGCAGCCTTGTTAGCATGGATGATACCGCGCTTAGCGAGCTTATCGAGCATCTTTGCTGCCTTGGGGAGCATAGCTGCAGCCTCAGCCTTATCAGTGGTCTTGCGGAGATCGCGAACGAAATTACGCATCGTCTTTGCATAATAACGATTAAGAAGATTGTGCTTCTCAGTTTGGCGAATTCTCTTCAAGGAAGACTTGTGGTTTGCCATTTTGTTTGTTGTTTTAAAGTTTTACAAATTGGGCATTCACGATACCCTGTTACCTATCCGTGTTTGCATTAAAGAGGCAGCGCGTAGCTGCCTAAAATTTAATTCACCCGTGTAGCGCGTAGGAGAGTCGAACTCCTCTTACTAGAATGAAAATCTGGTGTACTAACCGATATACGAACGCGCCATGCTTGACGTATTTCTCGTAAGCGGCTGCAAAGGTACTACTTTTTTTTGAATTGACCAAATATTTTGGCAAAAAAGTGAAATATAAAGCGATTTTTATAGATATTGACGATACAATTCTCGACTACGTCCCTTGTTGTCGGGAGGCTTTTGATGCAGCGATGCCGGAACACCCGGAGCATTTCCAGCTCTTCTTTGACATCGCCGGGCGGCTCTTTTCCGAAGCCAAGCATGGCAAATATACGATTGCGGAAGTGATGGATCTCTATCCGAAGGAGTTTATTGCGGCAATCGGCTATCCGGAGTCGGCGGTAGAGCCCTTTACGCATGCTTTCCGTGCGGCATGGGGAAATACTCACACGCTCGTGCCTGAAGCCAAAGAGATGTTAGATACGCTGCGGGATAAAGGCTATCGGCTCTTTGCGGCATCAAACAGTTTCGGTCATCTGCAACGCAACCGCCTGGAGAGAGCAGGGGTCTTATCGTATTTCGAGGATACGTATATATCCATGGATATCGGCTACGACAAACCTGACATTCGTTTCTTCGAAGAGGCGCTTCGTCGCTGCGGCTTGCAACCGTCTGAAGTGCTCATGATCGGTGATTCAATGACGACGGATATTGAGGGCGCAAGGAAAGCCGGCATGGATGCACTCTTCTTCGACCGAAGAGGCGGAGCTTCGCTCATGGAATTAATAAAAGATTTATGAATCGATACACATTAGGCAAAATAGTAAAATTCTTCTTTCACTGGCACTACGACGTCCGCGTCACGGGGGAGGAACTGCTGCGCGACAAATCGGTGCATTTGGTTCTGCCGAACCATACGGCGTATGTTGATCCGCTGATTCTTTTCAGCGAGATGTGGTGGCTGCCGATTAGTCCGATGGTGGACGAATTATTCATGCGCAATAAGTTCTACCGCCACATTCTCAACAAAGCTGACGCGATCGAAGTGCCGGATTTGAATAAGAGCGCTATGTCGCGCGAAGAGGGCGTGGCGGTAGCAGGACAACTTAGTCGCATTGCGATTGACAGCCTTGCAGCAGGCAAACAACTCTGTTTCTATCCCTCCGGACACGTGAAGACCATCGATAAAGAGATCATCGGAAACCGCCGTATGGCGTATGAGGTCTGCCGGGAACTTCCTGCGGGCGTGCGCGTGATCCTTTGTAGAATGCGCGGGTTGGAAGGCAGTTATTGGTCCAAACTCAAACCCAAGAAATGGAAACTGCGCCGTACGGTCACTATGCACTTTGAGGACCATACGGATGAATTGAGAGAGTGGGCGCAGACGATGGACAGAAGGACGTTTAACCAACAATTGGAAAATTGGTACAATCAAATAGAAAGTTGAAAATATGAGTGAATTAGAAATAGAACAACGTGCGCAAAAGGCGCAGGACTTGTTCAAACAGGGATTTAACTGCTCGCAGGCAGTGTTTGCTTCTTGTGCGGATCTGTATGGCATCCACGATGAGCAACTCGCGCTTCGTCTTGCTGCTTCTTTTGGCGGCGGAACGGGAAGGATGCGCATGACGTGTGGTGCTGCCAACGGCATGTTCATGCTCGCAGGGCTGCATAACGGTTCCGCCACGCCGCATGATTCCGAAGGAAAGATGGCGAACTATGCCTTTGTGCAGCAGCTGGCAGGAGAGTTCAAAGCGAAGTATGGAAGCCTTGTTTGCGCAGAATTATTAGGTTTGGCGCCGAAGGGCTCCACGATGGAATATTTGCCTGCGGAGGCTCTCCGCCCTCGTCCAGAAGAACGCACGCAGCAGTATTACGAGAAAAGACCTTGCGTGGAAATGATCGCAGAAGCGGTAAGAATATACTTAAGAAACATATGAGATATTTTTTAGCAATCATCGGCGGCGGCCCGGCGGGTTATACGGCTGCTGAAAAAGCTTCTAAGGCAGGCAAAGATGTGGTGCTCTTTGAGCAGAATGCGCTTGGCGGCACGTGTCTGAATGTGGGATGTATTCCTACCAAATCGCTGCTCTACGGCGCGAAGCAGTATTTTAATGCGACCCACGCGCAGAAATACGGAGTTGCAGCAGAGAATGTCACCTTCGATTTTGCAGCCATGCAGAAACGCAAGACCATCGTCGTGCGTAAACTCGTTGCGGGTATCAAGCAGCGGTTGAATAATGAGCATTGTACGGTGGTCAACGGTAACGCAACCGTCCTTTCTTCCCTCCCTTGTGGGGAGGGGCAGGGTGGGGTTTTTGTTTCGTGCAACGGTCAGTTGTATGAGGCACAATATATTATGATCTGTACGGGTTCGACGAATTTTGTGCCGCCGATTCCGGGTATCAAGGATAATCCTGCTGTTTGGGATTCGACGGACGCACTCGCTGCGGCTGAACTGCCGAAATCCATCATCATCGTCGGTGGCGGCGTTATTGGTATGGAGTTTGCGACGCTCTATCATGAATTAGGTGTGCCTGTGACGGTCATCGAAGCCATGCCTACTATCCTGCCGAACCTCGATCCCGAAGTGGTACAGATCCTGCTCGATAAATACCGCAAAGCAGGTATCAATATCCTCACTTCCACTAAGGTGGAATCCATTGACGGAAATATTGTTTCCATATCTAGTTCGACTAGTTCAACTAGTTTGACTAGCGACAAAATATTGGTTTCTGTCGGTCGCCGTGCGAACCTGCAAGGTCTCGAAGCGCTCAATGAACTTGAGTTGGAGCGCGGAGCGATCAAGATCGATGAGTTCTGCAAGACCAACCTGCCGAATGTTTACGCTTGTGGCGATGTCACGGGAAAGATCATGCTCGCGCATGTCGCTTCGCGTCAGGCTGAAGTGGCGGTAGGTCGCATGTTGAAGGAGATCCCGCTGCAACGTATCGCGTATAATGCCATCCCTTCGGTCGTTTATACGAACCCGGAGATTGCGTCTGTGGGCATTACGGAAGCACAGGCGGAGTCGATGTCCATCCCTGTGGAGGTAAAGAAACTGCCGATGACTTTTAGCGGTCGCTTTATGGCAGAGAACGAAGGCGAAACGGGCCTCTGCAAGATGATTGTTGATGCCAAGAACCACTCCGTTCTCGGCGTACATTGTATCGGCAATCCGTGCTCAGAATTCATTTCCGCAGCCTCTTTTGCCGTCCGCAACGGGTACACGGTGCCGGAATTCCGTCAAGTGGTCTTCCCGCACCCCACAGTTAGTGAGATTTTGCACGAGATTTTGTAAAAAATCCCTCGCAACGCAGCGAAAAAGCAAAAAACGGCAGATTTTTAAAAGAATTTGCCGTTTTTATTTGCATATTTGCAAAAAATGCACTATCTTTGTACGTTTTTTGAAATGAACGCGCATGTACATGCATTTACATACCATAAAACAGAACATGAAAACACATATTTTTACCTTCCTTGCGCTCTTTCTGTGCGCAAGTATGGCGTGGGCAGATGTCGATTCTTCTACCTCGCTGAAAGCCTATTATGCCACTATCGACGGAAAGGCTACGGATAGCCGGGATAACCTGCGCAAAGAGCTCTGTGCTATTATCAGTGACGGGTATATTTCCATCGGTTACACCGCGCTGAAAGACAATATGTATGCGGCATCCTCTAATCCTACGGATTTTGTGAATGGGACAAATATGACCTTGGAAGATATCTACTCGTCCAAGGCTTATAAAGTTGGTGATAGTGGTTCTTCTGCCAACACTTGTGGTACCGGATGGAACAAGGAGCATACGGTTCCGCAGAGTTGGTTCGGCAAGGCTTCGCCTATGAAATCCGATGCGTTTCATGTCTATCCGACGGATATCAAGATGAATTCGGCGCGTGGCGACCTGCCGTATGGCGAGAATAACGCTCCTCTGGATTGCTCGAATTACGGCTATGGTCATACGGGAACCAGCACTTTCCCCGGTTACACCGGTACGGTCTTTGATCCGGGAGAGGGTGGTGCAAACGGTAGTTACAAAGGCGATCTGGCGCGTACGTATTTCTATATGGCTACGCGCTATCGTACGACGAATTTCACCTCCGGCACCGGAAACACCAGTTTTACGTATTCCTCCAGTGTAGCAGACCTGACGTCGTATATGCGCGCTTTGATGCTCAAATGGCATCGTCAGGACCCGGTTTCGGAGAAAGAGCTGAAACGTAACAACGCTATCTATGCGCATCAGCACAACCGGAATCCGTTTATCGACTACCCGGAGCTGGTGGAGTATATATGGGGCAATTTGCAGGGTGTGTCGGTTTCGATCGATGCGCTTGATTCGCCTTATGCCAATGAGTCGCCTGCGACCGCGTTTGAGCAGGTTTCGGCTACTGAGAGCGCGCAGAAGATACTTATCAACGGACAATTGTATATCCTTGTAGGCGAAGAGATGTATAACCTGCAAGGGCAACGAATTCAATAAACCACAATCATGAAAAAACACATTCTCTCATTATTCATTGCGATCTTCGTCTTTGGCGGATTAACGCAGGCGAATGTCGTTACCGGGCAGGCCGCTATCCCGGATGGGTACTACAGCAGCGTGGACGGCAAGTCCTCCGCTGAGTCGATCCTCGATGCGCTCTTTGCGGAAATCAAAGATCACACGGTCATTTCCTATGATGCGCTTGAGGATTATTATGAGCAGACGGATTTCTATTCCGACACCGTGTGGGATATGTATTCCACCTGCCGTTTTACCATGGCGGATGCGAATGGCGCACAAAAAAGTGTCTGCGATGCGTGGAACAAAGAGCACTCCATTCCCCAGTCGTGGTTCAACAAGCGTTCGCCGATGAAATCCGACCTCTTCCATGTCTATCCGACCGATGCACGGGTCAATAACTTCCGCAGCAACTTGCCGTATGGTGAAGTGGCGGGTCCTAACGGAACCGGTTTTAAAGATAACTATCAGAACCACGGTCTCGGCAAGAAAGGTTCGAACACTTTCTCCGGCTATACAGGAACGGTCTTTGAGCCGGCAGATGACTACAAGGGCGATTTCGCGCGCACGTATTTTTATATGGTGGCGCGTTACCGCGATCAGGCATTGAACAGCTCCAACGGTAATGTGGTCTTTACGTCCAACAAGACGAACCTGACCACTTTTGCCAAGAATCTGTTCTTGAAATGGCATCGTCAGGATCCGGTCTCTGAGAAAGAGATCGACCGCAACCAAGCGGTCTATGGCATCCAGCATAACCGTAATCCGTTCATCGATTACCCGGAACTCGTGGAGTATATCTGGGGTAACAGAGTAGGGCAGACCGTTGTTCTGGCTTCCATGACGCCGACCTGCGGAGGGACTACGGAAGCTATCCAGATCTCTGTAACGACACCTCGTGCCACCAAGATCTTCCGCAACGGACAGATCTTCATCCTCGTCGGCGAAGAGATGTATAACAGCCTCGGACAACGGGTAAAATAAACGTCGCGCAGCGACAATAAACTTGCTGAAAGCAAAATAAACTTATATAAACAAATTTATTAAAATCATGGCAGACAACAAAGTAAACATGTTAGCGGATTTTGCTCCGGTCTCCACGCAAGTATGGAAGGACAAGATCATCGCTGACTTGAAAGGTGCCGACTTCGACAAGAAGTTGGTATGGCGCACGCCGGAAGGATTCAACGTGCAGCCGTTCTACCGCCGTGAGGACCTCAAAGGCCTGAAGACCACCGTCTCTGCGCCCGGTCAGTTCCCCTACGTTCGCGGTACGCGTACAAACAACGAGTGGGCAATTCGCCAGAACATCTGCGCTTGCAAGAACGCACGCAAGGCGAATGCGAAAGCGCTGGAGGTGCTCAACAAAGGTATCACGTCGCTCGGTTTCTGTCTCGACAAAAACAAACTGACGTACAACTTCATCAAGACGCTCCTCAACGGCATCTATGCACCGGCAGTAGCCATCAACTTCTCTATCTGCGCTTGCGCAGCACCGAAGTTGGCGAACATCCTCGTGCGTTACTACGGCCGCATGGGTTATGACACCAAGGGCCTTGTCGGTTCGATCAACGTCGATCCGATTAAGAACATGCTTCTCAAGGGCAAAGCCCTGACACGCGAGCATGTTTCCGCAAAAATCGCCGAGACCGTCAAGGCAGCCAAGTCGCTGCCGGGTTACCGCGTAGTAGGCGTCAATTCCGTCATCCTCAATAACTCCGGCGCTTATGCGGCTCAGGAGCTCGCGTACGCACTCGCTTGGGGTGCCGAGTACATGACGATGATGACCGAGGCAGGCATCCCGAACTACCGCGCAGCCAACGCCATCCGTTTCAATATGGGTATCGGCGGTAACTATTTCATGGAGATTGCTAAGTTCCGTGCGGCGCGTCTGCTCTGGGCAAAGATTGTAGAGGCATACAAAGACCCGATCTTCACGACCGCTCTCCGCAACGCCGCTAAGATGAACGTCAGCGCCGAGACCAGCCGTTTCAACATGACCGTCTTCGATGCGTATGTGAACCTCCTCCGCACGCAGACTGAGACGATGTCTGCTGCCCTTGCCGGCGTGGATGAGATCACCGTTACGCCGTTTGACGTGACTTACGAAGAGCCGACAGAGTTCAGCGAGCGTATCGCCCGTAACCAGCAGCTCTTGCTCAAGGAAGAGGCACATTTCGATAAGGTCGTTGACCCCGCAGCGGGTTCGTACTACCTCGAGAACCTGACCGCATCCATCGCTGCTGAGGCATGGAAGCAGTTCCTCGACATCCAGGAGCGCGGCGGTATGTACCAGCTCGTTGCCGAAGGCAAGGTACAAGAGCACATGGCGGCTAACCTCAAAGCACGTCTCGCTGACGTCGCTAAACGCAAAGAGGTGCTGCTTGGTTCGAACCAGTTCCCGAACTTCACCGAGAAAGCCGGTAAGAAGATACGGAAACCCCTCTCCGGCTCTCCCCTCAAGGGAGAGGGTAAGTGCGGCGGTAACTGTTCACTCCCCCTTGTGGGGGAGAAGGAGGGGGTTATGACCTTGCCTGTGGCCCGTGCAGCGGAAGAGTTTGAACAGCTCCGTTTGGAGACCGAAGGCGCTAAGAAGCAGCCCATCGCCTTCATGCTTACCATCGGTAACCTCGCTATGCGTATCGCGCGTGCGCAGTTCAGTTGTAACTTCCTCGCGTGCGCGGGATATAAGGTCATCGACAACAACGGTTTTGCTACCATCGCCGAAGGTATCAAGGCAGCCCGCAAGGCGAAAGCGGACATCATCGTCCTCTGTTCGTCTGACGACGAGTACGCTGACCTCGCGCCGAAGGCATGGAAGAAGCTCCAGAATGCCAAAGAGCTCTTCATCGTTGCCGGTGCTCCGGCATGCATGGAGGACCTCCAGAAGCTCGGCATCACCAACTTCATCCACGTCCGTTGCAACGTCCTCGAGACCCTCAAAGCCCTCAACGCGCAGTTACTCAAAAAGTGATCTTTGAAAAAAGAAAAGAAAAATGCGGCTGTACGGCTAACGATGTAGCCTAATGCTTATCGGCTTTCGCCCTCCTGTGAGCAAGCTCCCCGAGTGCCAAATCCGCTAATCATTCCGCACGACTTCGATAAGTCGTTCGGCAGCCTTACAAAAATATCCCTACGGGATTAGAAAATACCGAAAATATCCATGCGGAAAGTAGTGATTAAAAGCTACACGCTGAATAGATTTTCGAAAATTTTGTAAGCAATGCGCATTTTTGTGAGTGGCTGTTGGCTGACTTATCAAAGGCAGACAACAAGTGGATACGGATTTAGGGCGGTTGGAAGCTTGCTTACGAACCGACATAAAGACGGATGCACAAGGCCGCTTAAGCGGACAAAAGCCACGTATTTTTCTTTCCTTAGAAAATCACATAAACACATACAATTATGAAACCAGATTTCAAACAAATTGATATCAAGCAAGTTTCGGCCAGCAAGGTTGTTGGCCCGAACACCGCCGACTGGCAGACGCCCGAACTCATCGACGTCAAGCCGATCTACACCAAAGAGGACCTGCAGGGCATGGAGCACCTCGACTACGTCTCCGGTATCCCTCCGTTCCTCCGTGGCCCGTACAGCGCCATGTATCCTCTCCGTCCCTGGACCATCCGTCAGTATGCCGGATTCTCCACCGCTGAGGAGTCCAACGCTTTCTACCGCCGCAACCTCGCGTCCGGTCAGAAAGGTCTGTCCGTCGCTTTTGACCTCCCGACCCACCGCGGCTATAACGCCGATAACATGCGCGTGGTCGGTGATGTCGGCAAAGCAGGTGTGTCCATCTGCTCGCTCGAGGACATGAAGGTGCTCTTCGCCGGTATCCCTCTGAACAAGATGTCCGTCTCCATGACCATGAACGGCGCCGTGCTGCCGATCCTCGCGTTCTATATCAACGCCGGACTCGAGCAGGGAGCCAAACTGGAGGAGATGGCAGGTACCATCCAGAACGATATCCTCAAGGAGTTCATGGTGCGTAACACCTATATCTATCCGCCTAAGTTCTCCATGAAGATCATCGCCGACATCTTCGA
>CALZRN010000081.1 GCA_945828585.1 uncultured Bacteroidales bacterium
CCCTAATTTGACTTTAGTTAGACTTGCTGCCCAATAACCAATCTATCACATTGATTTTGCGGATTCCATCTATGTTCGCGCTGTCAAAGTCGGTAGTCAAAAGATATTTGGGGTAGGCGTCCTTAATTCTTCTTAATGACGAAATTTCACGATTTAGTGTATTTTCGTCATTAGCAGTATAGGCCACTTGGTAATACTCGCGTTCACCGTTATGTCTCATAACCACAAAATCTACTTCTCCTGCATCTGTTCTTCCCGCATAAACCTCGCCGCCTCGTCGCAAGAGTTCAAAATACACCACATTCTCTAACTTGTGCCCTAAATCAATGGTCGGAGCATTCGTTTGCAGCAGATTGCGGAAACCGAGATCGACTGCATAATATTTGTAGTTGCTTGCCAGCAAGCGTTTGCCCTTGATATTATACAAACGGACAGGATAAATCAGATACGATTCCGTGAAAAAACGAAGGTATTTCAGTACGGTATTATGTGACAGTTGCTGCCCCGAATTGCGATTCAGGGTATCTGCGATATTATTCGGAGAGACTACGCTGCCAATACTGTCGTACAGAAAATTGATTACACGCTGCAAGGTGTCAAACTTGCGCAACTTGTTCCGCAGCACAATATCTTTGACCACCACCGTATCATATACCGATTGCAGGTACGCATTGACCATCTCCGGAGCCGTGCGGGATAAGTTGACCGCTTCCGGAAAACAAGACGTATTCATATATTGGCGGAACTGCCTGCCCGTATCATGCTCATCGGGGAAAGAGGCCACATATTCTGCAAAAGAGAATGGATGCAAATGAATGTTGATATAACGTCCGGATAGCAGAGTGCTCAAATCACTCGAGAGCATATAGGCATTGGAGCCGGTGATATATAAATCCACATCTTTTTTTACAAAAAGCGCATCCACCAGTTTCTCGAAATGCGGTAATATCTGCACCTCATCCAAGAACACATAACGTTTTGGGGTGTCCGGCAAGTGGGCAATGATGTAATCATATACTTCTTCCCATGTTGCAAAACGGGCATTTTCTCGCTCTTCAAAATTGAGCGACAGCACTGCATCTTTCTGCACGCCATTTGCATACAAATACTGCCGGAATGCCATCAGCAACGTGGATTTGCCGCAACGGCGGATTCCTGTTACAACCTTTATCAGATCTTGATCGCGCAATTTGATAAGTTGCGACAAATATGCTTCTCGATTTACCATAGTACTATCTTTGTTTTTTACTGACGAAAATTGCCCATTTCTACAAATTTCGTCACTATTCGGCTGCGAAGATACAACAAAAGTTTGAAATACACAAGAAGTCAGGCTATAAAAATCAAATTTATTTGCTTTTTACTCGGAAAGCGACTTCACTGGAATAAAAGTTGTGTCGCCATAGAGGTTGACAGTCACATACGGGTAATCTTTTTGGATGTTATGCAAAGCATTGAAGTCCCGGCTATAGATAAAAAGGTATTGATCATACAATTGTTCCTCATATTGAGGATAGGACTTCGCAAATTTATCTCGCGTTTGTAGCATCCGCCTTGCATAGCGATCTGTCATAGCTAAGGCATCATTGTGAATCTTTTTCGGCATGTTCTTAAGGGAATCGGCATAGGAGCGATACAATGCTTTGTATCGTCCGGCTGCCTTACTCTTTACATTCAACCATACGGAATCCACCGCCGGCGGCGCAGGCTGTATAACAACGACCGTATCCGTATGGTACTCAACAACAGGCGAAACCTCTTGTTTCTGCGGCCGGAAGCAAATCAAACAAGCTGCCGCAATAGCAAAAAAAGCGAGCATCGGCAGCAACCACCTCATCCGCACATAACGATGAAGCGCAGCACGGACTTGGCGGACGGAAGTGTAACGGCTTCTATCCGATGCCAGGCAACGACGGATAATTGGTTTGATGGAATGCGGGAAAAGGAGCGCGAGCATCTTACCCAACGCATAGATATCCCGTTCGGGTTTTAGCACATCAGTGGGCAGTTGTTCCGGCGAACTGATCGACGGCGAGGTTCCGATATTCTTGGCGATATAAGCCTCGTTGTCCGAAAAACCGAAATCAATCAACTGGACATGGTTACCGGAGTCGGTAATAAGAATGTTACTCGGCTTCAGATCGCCGTGGACGATTTGGCGCTCATGCAGGAAAATCAATGCCTCCATCAGTTCTTCCGCTACGCGCCGACGCTCTGCTAAAGAAGGCTTTTCCGCTATAAATCGGTCTAATGGGCGGCCGTGGACGTACTCCATCAGGATAGCTCGCCCTAACTGCGGATCGTCCACCATGAATCTTGTCTGAACCACATAAATCGAGTCCAAACGATGCATGATCTCAAACTCACGCTCCAACAAGAGTTGGTTGCGGGTTCGTTCGCCTTCGGTAGGTTTGGCAGCCTTCAGAACGACCCATTTGCCGCCCATCTGCGCACGGTACACCAAGTTGTGCCCGGAGTCGGACAGTAACTCATAATCCGCAAGGTGCTCCACACCTAATTCTTGCGAACTAAGCGGACGAATCGGACCCGATGTGAACGAATTTGTATCCATTGACGGTGCAAAAGTACAAAAAAATTTGCGTATATGCAAATAATTTTATAATTTTGCACAAATTTTCAGATTATGGAGACTTCTTTTCAAACGAATAGCATCGCTATCAGCCAACTGAAAAAGGCTGTTGAAGCACGATTCGGACATGTTCCATCCGGCCCCGCCGACTTCGGAGAGTTGAGTATCGCTATCTTAAAAACGACCGGTAAACGGATCAGTTCGGACACGCTCAGCCGTATTTGGGGCTACAAAAAAGGCTATTCTTCCGTACGGAAGAGCACGGTGCGTGTGATGGAACAATACGCAAAAGCGAACGAAGAATCGGACTTCATCCATACCGCCGCTATTCATGCCGACGAGTGCCGGAAAGGCGATCGTGTGCGTATCGCATGGCTGCCGGACCGTATCTGTGTACTGAGTTATCTGGGGAACTACAGATGGCGCCTAGAAGAAGCTATCAACTGCAAACTGCATGTCGGAGACACCTTTTCCTGCTGTATAATGGCACAAGGCGAAGTGCTGCATGTTGACCATGTAGTGACGGCTAACGGCACATTCGAAGGCTATTATATGGGAGGCAAAAATGGACTGACTATAGTGGAAAAACTATAATAGAATTGGAAAAAACGCATAGATATGCAAGACGAACGGTATTTACGGCTATTAAGCGAGAAGTTTCCGAACTCGCAAGCGGTTGTGACTGAGTTGATTAACCTGCGCGCTATTCTCTCTTTGCCCAAAGGGACAGAGCATTTCGTGAGCGACCTGCACGGCGAGTCGATGGCTTTCATCCACATGATCAAGAACGCTTCCGGCGTGGTACGAAAGAAAGTGGACGAGGTCTATGGCGCGACGCTCTCCGAAGAGGAGAAACGGGCGATCTGTGCGCTCATTTACTACCCCGACGAGCGGATCGAGTTGATAAAGAAGTACTATGAAGCCCCCCGTCCCCCTAAAGGGGGAGAGCCGAGAGCCGAGAACTACACCACGCTCTTTACGCAGAATGCGCAGATATCGAATCTGCCGACTTTGGAAGAATGGTACCGGACGAGGCTGCATCAGGTAGTGAATATCGCGCGGGCCGTGACCATCAAATACAGCCGCTCGAAAGTGCAACGTCTCCTGCCGAAAGGTTATGAATACGTCATCGCGGAGTTGCTGCACGAGTCGAACCTGGAGCAACACGACCGCCAGACGTATTACAACGCCATCATCGATGCCATCATCGAGACCGGTTGTGCAGATCAGCTGATCATCGCCATCTCGTATCTGATACATGGTCTGACGATTGACACGCTGCATATTGTCGGAGATATTTTTGACAGAGGTCCCGGTGCTTCGAAGATTCTGGATGTCCTTTCCACCGTGCGCGACTACGACATCCAGTGGGGCAATCACGATATCGAATGGATGGGTGCGATGGCAGGCAACATGGCGTTGTTGGCGACCGTGCTGCGCGTCTCTATCCGTTATGCCAATATCGAGACCCTCGAAGAGGGTTACGGCATCAACCTGCTGCCGCTGGCGAACTTCGCGATGACGGTTTATGGCGACGACCCATGCACTATCTGGCAGACCAAAGATTTTGAGAATAACCCGCGTCTGACGCGCTCGGCACAACTGATGGCGAAGATGCACAAGGCGATCTCGATCATTCAGTTCAAGCTCGAAGGACAGACCGTCAAACGCCATCCGGAGTGGCACATGGATCATCGGGCGATATTGGACCAATTGAGATTGGAGAATGGACATTTGACATTTAATGGTCAGCCTTTGCTCGATACCAACCTGCCGACTGTTGATCCGAAAGACCCTTACGCGCTGAACCAGTACGAGCAAGATCTGATGAACCAGCTATGGCGGTCGTTCCGCAAGTCCGAGAAGATGCAACGGCACTTGAAGATGCTATATGAGCACGGATCGCTATACCTTGTACGAAACGGTTTCCTACTCTACCATGCGGCTATTCCGCTAAATTCCGATGGGTCGTTTGCGGAGGCAGATGTGTGCGGCAAGCGCGTGAAAGGCAAGGCACTCATGGACCGCACGGACGAAGTGATCCGCATGGCATATTACGGCGAAGGCAAAGAGAAAGAGGATGCGCTGGATTATATGTTATACCTCTGGGAAGGCGAGTTTTCTCCGCTGTACCACAAAGACAAGATGACCACTTTCGAGCGGTATTTCTTAGCCGACAAGGAGACCTGGGCGGAGAAGAAAGGTGCTTATTTCACGCTGGCGGACGACGAGCAGATCTGCGAGCAGATACTCAAGGAGTTCGGTCTTAACTCTGCGAGCGGACGCATTATCAACGGGCACGTACCTGTTCGCACAATAAAAGGAGAAACACCTATACGCGCAAATGGCAAGCGTTTCGTGATTGACGGAGGGTTCAGCAAGCCCTATCAGGAGAAGACCGGTATCGCCGGTTACACGCTGATTTACAACAGTCACGGCATCCAATTGGTGGAACATGAGTCGTTCGAGAGCCGCGAGCAAGCCATCCTCTCCGGTTCGGACATCCACAGCCGGACCTTGCTGCAGGATTTCTCCGGCAGCCGTCTGCGTATCAAAGATACAGACAAAGGCAAGGAACTGTTGGAGCAATTAGAGGCGTTAGAGCAACTGCTGCATGCTTACCGTTCGGGTATCTTCCGAGAGCAATAACTGACAAAATGGCAGACCTGACGCATTTGGCACAGGAATTGAAGGAGACTAGAAAGACTAGTTAAACTAGACAGACTAGACAGACTAGGCAGACTAGAGAAACAAGACAAACTAAAACACAAATAGTATTATGAGCAAGATTCAACCATTAGCAGACCGCGTGCTGATCAAACCCGCAGCTGCAGAAGAAAAGACGATCGGCGGAATCATCATCCCCGATAGTGCCAAAGAAAAACCGCTTCGCGGCGAAGTGCTCGCCGTAGGTAACGGAACCAAGGACGAAGAGATGGTTCTCAAAGCCGGAGACCAAGTGCTCTACGGCAAATATGCCGGAACAGAACTCGAACTCGACGGCGAGAAATACCTCATTATGCGTCAAAGCGATGTTTTGGCGAAAATCAATTAATTAGTCCACTAGGCGATTAGTACACTAGTAAACTAGAAATTTTTCAATATTATGGCAAAAGATATTACTTATAATGTAGAAGCCCGTGAGGCTTTGAAACGCGGCGTGGACCAGTTGGCTGACGCCGTCAAAGTGACACTCGGTCCGAAAGGACGTAACGTAATCATCGACAAGAAATACGGCGCTCCGCACATCACCAAAGACGGTGTGACGGTAGCCAAAGAAGTAGAACTGAAAGATCCGGCAGAGAACCTCGGTGCACAGTTGGTTAAGGAAGTAGCTTCCAAGACCGGCGATCAGGCAGGTGATGGTACAACGACCGCTACTGTGCTGGCACAAGCTATCGTGGGCGTGGGTCTGAAAAACGTGACCGCAGGAGCTAACCCACTCGACCTCAAACGCGGTATTGACAAAGCCGTTGCTGCCGTTGTCGCAGAGATCAAGAAGAACGCAGTCGTTGTTGGTAACGACTTCGACAAGATCGAGCAGGTAGCAACCGTTTCTGCCAACAACGATGCCGAGATCGGCAAACTGATTGCGGACGCGATGCGCAAAGTATCGAAAGACGGCGTCATCACTATCGGCGAGGCAAAGGGTATGGACACCACAATCGATGTGGTTCAAGGTATGCAATTCGACCGCGGTTACATCAGCCCGTATTTCGTGACCAACACCGAGACGATGCAGGTAGAGATGGACAAACCGTATATCCTTATCTATGATAAGAAGATCAGCAACCTCAAAGAGCTGCTGCCTGTTTTGGAGCCGGCCGTACAGAGCGGAAGACCGCTTCTGATCATCGCTGAGGACGTGGATAGCGAAGCATTAACCGCGCTGGTTGTCAACCGTCTGCGTGCGCAGTTGAAGATCTGCGCTGTGAAGGCTCCGGGCTTTGGTGACCGTCGTAAAGAGATGCTCGAGGACATCGCCATCCTCACCGGCGGAACGGTTATCAGCGAGGAGAAAGGTATCAAGCTGGAAAGCGCAACGATCGAGATGCTCGGTACCGCAGAGACCATCACGGTTAACAAAGACAACACTACGATCGTGAACGGCGCCGGAGACAAAGAGGCTATCGCTCATCGCGTAGCACAGATCAAAGCACAGATTGAGGCTACCAAGAGCTCGTACGACAAAGAGAAACTGCAGGAGCGTCTGGCTAAACTCGCCGGCGGCGTTGCACAGCTGAATGTCGGCGCAGCAAGCGAGGTAGAGATGAAAGAGAAGAAAGACCGCGTGGATGATGCTCTGAGCGCTACTCGTGCGGCTATCGAAGAAGGTGTTGTTCCCGGCGGCGGCGTGATGTATATCCGTGCGCAGAAAGCCCTTGAAGGCCTCAAAGGCGAGAACGAGGACGAGCAGACCGGTATCGAGATCGTGCGTCGCGCGATTGAGGAGCCGCTGCGTCAGATTGTCGCTAACGCAGGCAAGGAAGGTGCTGTAGTAGTGGATAAGGTTCGTTCGGGGAAGGGTGATTTCGGTTATAACGCCCGCAAGGATACGTATGAGAACCTGTTTGAAGCAGGTGTCGTTGATCCGGCGAAAGTAACGCGTGTGGCTCTGGAGAATGCTGCTTCGGTAGCAGGTATGTTCCTCACGACCGAGTGCGTGATTGTGGATCATCCGGAAGAGCATCCCGCTCCTGCTATGCCTGCAGGAGGCATGGGAGGTATGATGTGACGCGTTCGGCAAATGGGTCGCAAAAACCAAACCGCTCCGCTAATTGGTAGGTGCGACCATTGCCTCCGCTCTCCCCACCGGGTGCACTACGTTAGCACCCGTCGGGGGCCCCAAAAAAAGCACCAATTCGGTGCTTTTTTTATGCGTTGAGTTGGGATTGGATCTGTGCGACGGCTTGACGCAGAACGGGATCGTACTCCAGCTGGTCACGCATGATCGCAAGGGAATGCAGGACGGTGGCGTGCGTGCGGCGACCCATCTTAAAACCAATCTCCGTAAGGGAGGAATCGGTTAACTCTTTGGTCAGATAGATAGCCACGTGACGCGCACGGGTGATCTCGCGTGAGCGGTTCTGGCTGAGGATCGCTCTCTCCGGCAGACCGTAGTGTTCTGCAACCGCTCCGAGGACATCTCCGATGGCGATCTTACGAGGCTGGATAGCTACGATGTGACTGACAACCTGCTCTGCCAAAGCGAGATCAATCTCTCGGTCGGTAAGCGTAGAGTGCGCCAAGAGGGATGCCAAGATACCTTCCAGATCACGGACGGAGTTACGGACGTTGGTCGCAATGAAATCCACCACTTCGTCCGAGAGCGAGATGCCGTCACGGCGCATCTTGGAGAGGAGGATATTCTTACGAAGCTGGTAGTCCGGATGCTTGATCTCCGCGGAGAGCCCCCATTTGAAACGGGTGAGGAGACGCTCCTCGATGTCCTTGAGCTCAATCGGCGGTCTATCGGACGTGAGAATCAGCTGTTTGCGGCTCTGCTGGAGATAGTTGAAGATATGGAAGAAGGTATCCTGGGTTCCTTTGAGTCCCGCGAAATACTGGATATCATCCACAATCAGCACATCTACCGACTGATAGAAATTGAGGAAATCGGGGATGCGGTTACTCTTCGCTGCGTCCTGATACTGGAGCTTGAAGGTGTTTGCGCTCACATAGAGCACACGCGCATGAGGATTGAGCAGCTGAACCTGATTTCCGATGGCGTTTGCCAAGTGGGTCTTTCCTACTCCGCTACCACCGTAGATGAAGAGCGGGTTGAAAGCTGTGTAGCCGGGTTGTTTGGCAATCGCTATGCCGGCTGTACGCGCCAGTTTATTCGGTTCTCCCGCTACAAACGAATCAAAGGTATAATAGGTATTGAGTTGGGAGTCGAAGTTATCCGTACGGATCGGCGCGTTATTAATTATATGGTTCGCCTGCGCTTGTGCGCCCGCGGAAGGCAGCATGGTTCCTGCTCCGGAGGTGGAGTCAATCAAGACGCGGTACTCAAGATGGGTACCCTGCCCGAAGACGCGGATGATGGTTGCGGAGAGGAGAGATATATAGTTCTCCTCTATATATTCCGCGACGAATTGCGATTTCACTTGGAGGACGAGAATGCCATTCTCAAACTGCAACGGCACAATGGGTGCGAACCATGTCTGGTAGGCACTTCCGGTCAAATTGTCGGCGAGAATAGCCTGACACTGACCCCATTGTTGTTGTAGTGTTTCTGTCATGTTTTTCGGCGAATAACTGTTCGCAAAATGTTGATCTCTGAGCGAAATCGAGTGCAAAGGTACTACTTTTTTTTGAATTGAGCAAATATCAAGCTAAGTTGTAAAA
>CALZRN010000082.1 GCA_945828585.1 uncultured Bacteroidales bacterium
TTCGTAACAACCGCGAGTTCGACAACCTCAACAAAGAGATCGAATATCAGGAGTTGGAGATCGAAGCTTCACAGCGTAAGATCAAACACTACTCTGCTGAATTAGAATCCAAACTGCAGGAGAAAGCAAAGACGACCAAAGATATCGAGGAGCGCACCGTAGATCTGAACCAGAAACGCTCGGAGCTCGACCAGATTTTGGCAGAGACCAAAGCTGAGACCGAGGCTTTAGTACTTCGTGCCGGCGAGATTGAGAAGAAGATTGACGAGCGTCTCTTGAGCGGATTCAAACGTATCCGTAAGAGCGCACGTAATGGTCTGGCGGTAGTGAAGATTGAGCGTGACTCCTGTGGTGGTTGCCACGCAAAGATTCCTGCTCAGTTGCAGTTGGACATCCGTACTCGCAAGAAAATTATTGTTTGTGAGTTCTGCGGTAGAATATTAGTAGACCCAGATATGTAATCAGGATCGAAACGACTCCTAAGTACCATGTATCGCCGGCGCCTAACGTGTCGGCGATATTTTTTGTGTTTTCGCTTTCTCCCATTAGGTAATACACCAATACTGCCAGCCCGTTATTGACAAAATGCATGGTGATCGGAGCCCAAAGGCTGCCGCTCCATACAAATACATAGCCGAACATCGCACCTAATAACATCCGCGGTACAAAACCATAAAACTGCATATGTATCGCAGAGAAGATAAACGCAGTTATCCAGATTGCCAGATGCACCTTTGTACTTTGTGCCTTACCACTTTGATCCTTGGATATGATTTGTTGCAATGTGCCACGGAAAGAGAGCTCTTCTGACAAAGCCGGCAAAAGTGCCATAAGACCTATATTGATCAATAATCCGCCAATATTGTCTGCTTGCAAGAATCGCTCGGTCAAAGCCGCCGCTGCTTCTTCTTGAGACTTCAGTATTTGCTCGATGAATTCGAGACTTTTCGGCAGTTCTACTCTACTATTCAGATCCGCTAAGAGATTGATACCCGGTACCGCGCAGACCATAATTACTACCGCTAACAATATATTCTGCCATTGTACAGGGACATCCATCCGTAGCCACCGGAAAGGCTTATGATTCTCCTCCCAAAGCCACGCACATAGAATCGGCGGTATCAGGAAAGTAGCTGTCGTCTGTATGAACTGCAGCCACTTGAGCGATTCGGTACTTTGCGACCCCCCAAAAATAATCATCCATGCTCCCATCGCAATGACCGTAAGGACGGACATCGCTCCGAGCCAGAGTAATATTTGTAGGAGTTTTCTTTTCATAGAGCTTGGTAGTTACGTCCGTACGAGCGATAGGAGTCTTTCTCTATCTCTATGGTCGGTTCTTCCCATTGCGTAAGAGGAGTGAGACGCCAAACGATATATTTGATCTTCATTCCACGGTCAAGCCATTGTTTCTCATAATGCGTCTTTAGAGCTCGTGCATCTTCAAAATAATTTACTATTTGGGCATTTTCCATTTGACCATTTCCAGTATCTGCATACAGGTCGTCCGTCGAGGCGAGAACCGGATAGGGGTTCAGTCTGAGCATCTCCGTGGTGTACGTATATAGGAAAGGAGAATCGGTCTTGAGATGAATCAGACCGGAGGGTCTCATGATCTGCTGATAGCGTTGCATGAAATAGGTGGAGGTAAGACGTTTGGTCGCTTTCTTCATCTGCGGGTCGCAGAAAGTGATCCAAATCTCGTCGATTTCATCGGGTGAAAAGAAAGAAGTTATGAACTCGATATTTGTCCTTAGAAAGGCTACATTCTTCAGACCCGTTTCTTCGGCTTCTTTGGCGCCAGCCCACATACGAGCACCCTTGATATCTACACCGATGAAATTCTTATCCGGATAGCGTTGCGCGAGACCGACAGTATATTCTCCTCTGCCGCAGCCAAGTTCCAAGACGATGGGATTATCGTTATGGAAATAGGTATCGCGCCAATGACCTGCCATCGGTTTATAAGGAGGTTGGAAGACGTTAGAGAACGTCTCCATCTCCGCAAATTTCTTGAGTTTATTCTTTCCCATAACCTTTTGCCTCTATTCTGCTTTCACCTCTCGTTTTTAACAATCTCCACTCCTATGTCCATTACGCCGCGCAACACGCTATCGCGCATCCCTTGTTGGATCGCAATACAATATTTGCCTGTATCCGGGAAATGATAGTTCGACTCATAGAGAACCGGCATCTCGATGAAGCCATGATGCTTATCTCCGAGCCATCGGCCTCTATCATCTGCCAAATAGAACTCGATGGTATCGCTGTGTTGACGGTTGTCTTGCACGAAGAGCCACATGTTCTGATACGGATAGCGCTCCGTATGACGAACATAAAGGATAATATCATAAGAAGCCTTATTATCCTCTATAGCAAAGTCGAATCGGGGCAGACTGTCTATACTCCATTCTCCCGATGGAATCGAGATAAATTCGCTGTACACGATGTTATGACGGCAGGAGGTAAACAGTCCTGCCAAGAGAATTACCAGAAAGCAATAAAGTACTCTTTTCATCGTTTGTTAGAATGATGGTTTTTCTTCTTTTTTCTATCAAACCGCGTTACATCACCGTGTCCCGTCTCATATCCGATAGTGGCTTGTACTTCTCTGGAATCCAAGGCTGCGGGTTTCTCTCCTCGCCGGTTCATGGCAATCACCTCATGTGCACGAGCAGCAGGGATGGTCACTAAGTTAGCGGGTATATGTTGGTCGGTCGAATAGGTAACTGTTCCTGCTAACGGATCAGAAGAGAAGAAATAGAACGTGGCATCCCGGGTCTCCAACTCTGCATGACGGGAAGGTAGAGCTTTCGAAGCGTCCTCATAAACCGGAACCTCGTAGTTGAGACAACATTTGAGTTTGGCGCACATGCCGGCCAGTTTCTGCGGATTCGGGGATATATTCTGCAATCGTGCAGCTCCTGTTCCGACGGAAGAGAAATTGATGAGCCAAGTAGAGCAACAAAGCTCACGACCGCAAGGACCTGTACCGCCTATACGTCCTGCTTCCTGACGCGCACCGATCTGCTTCATCTCCACGCGGATACGGAAAGTCTCTGCGTACACTTTGATCAGCTGGCGGAAATCCACACGTCCGTCGGCTATATAGAAGAAGATGGCTTTCGACCCGTCGCCTTGGTACTCCACATCGCCGATCTTCATCTCCAGACCAAGGGATTTAGCGAGTTGGCGGGCTTTGATCATCGTCTCTTGCTCGCGTGCATGTGCCTGTTCGGCGCGCTCCAGATCTTCGTCCGTAGCGATGCGGATGACTTGACGCACCTCGTAACGGGAGGAGTCGATCTTGTTCTTCTTCATCTGCAACTCAACGAGTTTGCCCGTCAGCACAACTTCGCCAAGATCATAACCCGGGTTGGCTTCCACCACGACTTTCACACCTTTCTCCAAAGGAAGATGCGCGGTATTATGGAAATAACCCTTACGCGTATTCTTGAACTGTACCTCGATGAGATCGGTCAGTTGGGTATTCTCCGGGAGATCCGAGAGCCAATCGCTCACGGGCAACATGTGCGCGGAATTGCGCTTGGTAGCAGCTGCGCTGAGCTCATTCGATGTTTGATATTTATGGTTCGCCATATATGTATGGATATTTATGGTTTTTTCTTCTTGATAAGGATGATCATCTGCAGACAGAGGTCAAAGAAGATCATCTTTGCGTTTCCGTTCTGCTCAATCTGACGCTCTGCCAGATCGAGTTGGTTCATGATAGCTTCTACGTTGCCGTCATGTATAAAAGGCGCGAATTTAACGGAGAAATTGCGCTCTGCTTCCATTTGATAGTTTAGGTCAGGTTGCGCAAAATTGCGGATGTAGTTCTCTCGTACCTGCTGCTGGGCGTATTGCAGGAAATGTTTCTGTCGTTCCCGTCCTACTTTGCTGTCCGCCATGTCGAGTGACCACTGGCGCAAACGTTTGAGGGATTCGAATTTCTTAACCGGATCGGTGAGTACTCCGACGGTATAAGCATCTCGGAAAAGTGCGATGAAATCGCGTAGTTCTTGTTGATTTTCGTCGGATTCATCGGCTTTTTTGAGAGCCGCCAGATAAGAACCGTTCGCTATGCGGGCGATGTCATTCGCTTTTACGGAGTCCATTCCTTTCTGAACCAAAGCCGCAGCGATGGTCTCGTTCTCCAAGCGAGGTACACGGATAGTCTGCACACGGGATTGAATAGTTGCCAATAACTGCTCCGGGTGCTCGGAGACTAAGAGGAAGATCGTCTGTACGGGCGGCTCCTCAAGGAGTTTGAGCAGCTTGTTCGCCGTAGTGATATTCATCTTCTCCGGCTGCCAGATGATCATGACCTTATAGCCGTTTCCGTACGGTTTGAGCGAGAGTTTGCGGAGAATCTCTCCGCTCTCTTTCTCGTAGATCATCGATTGTTTGGTCTCGACGCCGAGCGCTTTATGCCAATCTTCCAGATCAAAATAGTGCTGGTTGAGAATGATCTCTCGCCATTGAGGAAGGAAAGCATCGCAGGTCTCATCAGAGCCCACTATCGGAAAGACAAAATGCAGATCGGGGTGTTGGAGTTTCTCAAACTGCAGACAAGTCGGGCAAACGCCGCAACTATCCTCGTCCGTGCGATGCGGACAATTGAGATATTGTGCATACGCTAAAGCTAATTGCAGTTTGCCGATACCGGAGATACCGGAAAAGAGTTGCGCATGAGGGATTCGTCCCTCACGCACAGCCTGACGCAAGTGTTGCTTGGTCTCTTCTTGCCCTATGATCTCGCGGAAGAGCATTATTAGTGAACAAGTTCATTTTTGAGAGCCTCTACCATCTCTGCATATTCGGCATCAGAGAGATAGACCTTACCGGGATTCATCTGGAATGTTCCTCCATAGTCCGGCCCGTCAACGTATTTCGGTGCCAGATGGAAATGGAGATGGCTCAACTTATCGGAATAAGCGCCGTAGTTGATCTTCTCCGGATGGAAGAGTTTCTGCATAGCGCGGGTGACATCTGCGACGTCCGCCATGAAGAGGTTACGTTGCTCGTCATCCAGTTCGTTGAGGTCATTCACATGCTTGTCGTACGCAACCAAGCAACGACCGTGATACGTTTGCTCCTTAAAAAGGAATGCGCGCGACACGCGAAGATGTGCTATCTCAATCATGAGATTGTGCAAAGTCTCATTGTTGGTGCAATAGAGACAGTCTTTAGGATCGGAATACATAAAATTATTTACTATTTGGTCATTTACTATTTGGACATTTTATTTCTGGCGGCCGTTGATAACAGCCGTACGGACAGCTTCGATAGCGGCGTTGGCATCGGGTTTGCCTTCTGCATCTTTGAACTGCTTGAGATCAATCGCTTCGCCGATGTGCATGTGTACGGGATGACGGTTAACAAAAGGTTTACCTTTCGGCAAGACCTCAAAGCATCCATCCAGGGAAAGCGGAATAACCGGCAGACCGAGGTCCATGGCAATCTGAAAAGCGCCGCGTTTGAAACGTCCCACTTCGCCGTTGAGGGAGCGTGTTCCTTCCGGGAAGATAACCGTACAGACGCCGTTCACGAGTTGTCTCTCCACCTCCTGCAGGCTCTCCAGAGCGGCTTTCGCGTTACGGCGATCTACGAAGATATGTCCTGCCGCCTTGCAACCTGTTCCGACGAAAGGCACCTTGCGCAACTCGGCTTTCATAAGCCATTTGAAGATCACAGGCAGCCATCCATAGACGAGCCACACATCAAACATCGACTGGTGATTGGCGACAAAGACATAACTCTGTCCGGGCTGAATATGCTCGGTTCCATCGACAGAAACGGGCAAAAACATCAGCCAGAAGAAGGAGCGGGACCAGAACTGTTGCACCTTATGAACGAACTCTGCGTTCTTCCAATGAACGGTACAAACGGTAAAGATTGCCGTGAAGGCTGTCAGTACTGCCAGAAGCGGCCAAGCTATCAAATACTGATAGAGGATATAAAAAGGTGTTAAGAGCTTTTTCATAATAGTCTTTATTCTTTTAGCAGGCTTGCCTGCGGTCTTTATTCTTTCAGCGCAGCGGTCTTTCTACTCTTTATCGTATTTCTGCATGAATCCGCGGTAGAGGGCGCAAATACGGCGAATCTCTTCCCATTGCTCATCGGGCAGTTTGGTTCCGACGACTTCTACTACGCGTCCGGCAGCAATAGTGCCGATCTCTGCGCAGCGGCGGATATCAAAACCGTCACTCAAGGCATGGAGGAATCCTCCTGCGAAGTAGTCTCCGGCGCCGGTGGAATCGGTACAAGAGGTCGTGATGGCACCGATGTGATGCCGCTTGCTGCCCTGCTGCACGTACGAGCCGTTCTTACCGACTTTCACCACGGCGATGTCGCATTGCTCGGCAATCATCTGTACGGACTCCTCAGGGTTGAGATGGGTGTAAGCGAAAGACTCATCTTCGTTCGCGAAGACGATATCCACATATTGTTTGACCAGGCCTTTGAGAAAAGCGTGGTTCTCGTTGATGACGTTATAGGAAGCCAAGTCAAGGGAAACCATACATCCGGATTCTTTCGCCAGACGGATGGATTTCTCGAGCAGGTCGTGGTTCTGAACCAAGTATCCCTCGATATGGAAGATGTCGAAGCCGGTGAAAGCATCCTTCTGTATATCATCCGCACAGAGTTCCGCCGCAGCTCCGAGGTACGTAGCGAAGGTGCGCTCGCCATCCGGCGTGACGAGGACGATGGAGAAGCCGGACATCGAGTTCTGGGAGAGCAGAAGAATCGGTTTGACGCCGTTCTTGATCATGTCCTCGCGGTAGAAATCGCCCACTTCGTCGTTTCCGATCTTGCCGATAAAGGCTGCTTTACCTCCGAGAGAGGCGATGCAGTTGATCGTGTTGGAGGCAGAACCGCCGGCTACCATGCGCTTGCGCACGGAGAGAAAGCGGTATTGAATCTGCTCCGCCTGCTCGCGCGAGATCAGGTTCATACTTCCTTTCGGGAAACCAAGTTCACGCAAATCATCCTCGCTGACCTGCAAGAGGATGTCGGTTAATGCGTTTCCTAAACCAAGAATTTTTTTCATTTTTTTATGTTTTTTGCCCTTAAATAGGTCGATTTTCAAAAAAAGTGTATGTTTTATGACATTTTTTTGCCAAAAAATTTGCACATGTCAGAAAAAAGCAGTACTTTTGCACCCGCTTTCGAAAAAGCATGCTTCCTTAGCTCAGTCGGTTAGAGCATCTGACTGTTAATCAGGGGGTCCTAGGTTCAAGTCCTAGAGGGAGCGCAAAAGCATCTACGCAAGTCGTGGGTGCTTTCTTTTTTGCTCTTTTCGCGCGCCTTCGCGCACGACATCCACTCCTTCCCTAAAAAACGCCGCAAAGGTACAAAAAATTTTTGAAATATGCAAATTTGGGGCATTAGGAAATATAAAAAAATAACAAAATGAACGTGCGCGCTTGCGTATGTCAAAAAATTGTAGTACTTTTGCGCTCAATTAAACAGACTGCAAAAGTGTTCTAACTAAAACAATAAACAGATATGTTACAAATTGGCGACAAGATGCCGGCGTTCAGAGTATTGGACGAGGCAGGAAAAGAAGTGACGGAGAAGTCGATGGTCGGAAAGAAGACCGTGATTTATTTCTACCCGAAAGACTCGACTCCGGGTTGTACAGCGGAGGCTTGCAACATCCGCGATAACTACCACGCGTTTCTGGCGCAAGGGTACCAGGTGTTTGGCGTGAGCAAAGATTCCGTGGCAAGCCATGTGAAGTTCAAAAAGAAGTATGCGCTGCCTTTTCCGCTCCTAAGTGATCCGACGACGGAGATGCTGCAAGCGTTCGGAGCTTGGGGCGAAAAAAAGAACTACGGAAAGGTCACGATGGGCACGTTGCGGAAGACGTATATCTTCGATGAAATCGGGACTTTATTGCGTATCATCGAGAAAGTGGATACCAAAAATCATAGTGCGCAAGTGCTGGAATAAGCTGCGCAAAAACTCCGGTTATTGGATCATCATAACCAGATTTGTTTTTCGGGTGCAAAGGTACAAAAGAAGAGGAGCGATTTCTCGCTCCTCTTCTCACCTACAATCCTTTCTTCGAAGCATCGTAGGAGAAGGGGTTTTCTCCGTTACAAACGCTTTTCAGCGTTGTAACTCTCGATGGTCTTGGTCTGAATGACCACGGAGGTGTCGGCTTTCTGCCAGTACTCGCTGCGGGTCGTTATCGTTCGGGTGACGTTGCAGGAACTCAGTCCCAACGCAATCGCCACGCACGTCACGATAGCGGTCGTGATGGTTACTACCATCTTGTAAATCTGCTGCTTACTCATACGATTTAACAGTTTAACGATTTAACAGTTTAAGGTTACGCGTGCTTCTGATCCCACTCTTGACCGCAAATTTTCCAATACCATTGTTTCATGGTCTTTGCGCCGCCCGGTTCGTTCTTCTGCGCGAGGAAGGTCTGCTGGTCGGTCGTGATCTTCGACAGGTCATGACTGCGCTCTTGGATCATCGCTGCCACGCCGATGAAGCGGTTGCGGATCTGGTGCTCACGCTGCGTCAGCGGTGAGCTGCGTTTCACCGGAGTACGGAGATAGATGCGGTTGCACCGGTTGGAGGTCGTTGCAGCGGTTCGGTGCGTCGCGAGCAACATCTTCTCGCAGCTGTGCTGACCGCTCTTAGTGGGTT